>NZ_CP065915.1:2424444-2727500 GCF_016134045.1 Pelagovum pacificum
GGCCCAGGTCTCGCTCTCGAGCGGGCGCTTCACGGTCTCCGCGATGTCCTCGCGCGGCACGATCGTGGTCGCGCCGAGGTCCTTGAGATAGTCCGCGTTGTCCGGCCGACCCGTGACGGCTGCGACCTCGTGACCAGCCGCCGCAAGCAGCGCCACGGCGACGGAGCCGACACCGCCCGAGGCGCCGGTCACCAGCACGGGCCCCTGCCCCGGCTGCAGCCCCTGGTCCTCGAGCCGCAGCAGCGCGAGCATCGCCGTCAGGCCCGCCGTGCCGACCGCCATTGCCTGCCGGGTCGTCAGCCCGTCCGGCAGCGGCAGCAGCCAGTCGGCCTTCACCCGCGCTTTCTCGGCGTAGCCGCCCCAGTGAACCTCACCGACGCGCCAGCCGGTCAGCACCACCTTGTCGCCGGGCTTGAACCGGTCGCTGTCGGAGGATTCCACCGTGCCCGCGAAGTCGATGCCCGGCACGTGCGGGTAATTGCGCACCAGCCCGCCGCCGGGCCCGATGCAGAGCCCGTCCTTGTAGTTCAGGGTCGAATATTCGACCGCGACGGTCACGTCCCCGTCCGGCAGGCGGGATTCATCCATGACCTGTATCCCGGCGTGAGTATCGTCTCCGTCCTTCTCGACGACGAGCGCTCTGAACATCTGCTATTTCTCCGGCATGAGGGGAAGGTCGGTCGCGGTGGTCGCGTGACCGGCTGCGGTGAGCATCGCGTGAACCTGTCCCCGGTGGTGTGTCTGATGATTGAACAAGTGAGTAACGATCAGGGCCCGGGGGTAGGTCCCGCCCGGCCCCCAGGTGACGGTGCCGGTGAGGTCGAGCGCCGTCAGCGAGTCGGCCCAGAGCCTGATCCGTCCGTCTGCCCGGAACCGCGCGGTGCTCCACTCCGCCCCGTTCGGCGTGAGGTCTGCGCTGCCCTCGGGCGAGCCGCCCGGCAGCGACGCGCCCTGCAGCCGCGCAAGGATCCGGCGGTCGGCCCAGAGCAGGTGGTTGAGCGTGCCGAGGATCGAGCCGAAGAACGCGCCCCGGTCGCGCCGCAGCTCCTCGTCCGGCATCGCCGCGACGGTCGTGCGGATGGAGTCGTTCTGCCATGCGTTGTAGCGCGCCATGGTCCGGCAATAGTCGGGCGTGATCACGTGACCTCCATCGGGTTGCCGCCACCTCCTTCAGCACCTGCCGACTATTGTGCGCGACGGGACCGGCTGCAAGCACATCCCCCTTGCCCGCGCGCAGGCCCGTGCTAGCGTCGGTGCGGTCCAAAGACACAGGGAGAACACTCATGACCCTCAAGCATCTGCTCGGCTCCGCCGCCGCGCTCGCCACGGTCGCCTCCGCCGCCGCGGCCCAGGACGGCGACCTCATCATTCTCGACTATCCGGGGTTCGAGGATCCCGCCTACCACGCCGCCTACATCGAGAAGAACGGCGACAGCCCGACCTTCAGCTTCTTCGGTGACGAGGAAGAGGCGTTCCAGAAACTCGTCTCCGGCTTCGAGGCCGACATCGCCCACATCTGCGCCGGCTCGGTGACGAAGTGGGTCGAGAGCGGCATCATCGAGCCGTGGGACACCAGCATGATCGACGCCTTCGGCGAG
Source organism: Pelagovum pacificum (assembly GCF_016134045.1). Lineage (NCBI taxonomy): Bacteria > Pseudomonadati > Pseudomonadota > Alphaproteobacteria > Rhodobacterales > Paracoccaceae > Pelagovum > Pelagovum pacificum. The sequence continues at coordinate 2,426,043 of NZ_CP065915.1, forward strand.
CTGAACTCCGACCTGACGGGTGAAGACGTGGCCTCCGGCGATGCCGAAGCCTACTTCATTCCGACCGACTTCGGCTCGACCGCGATCGCCTACAATCCCGACGAAGTGCCGGAAGAGGACGTCTCGACCCTCGAAGTCTTCAAGAACCCCGACTACGCCGGCCGCCTGACGATCCCCGACAACGTCGACGACGCCTACGCGCTCGCTTACCTCGCCACCGGTGTCACCAACTGGTCCGAGGCGACGGACGAGGAATTCGAGGCCGCCAGCGCCTGGCTGCGGGAGGTTCACCCGAACCTGCGCACCTATTGGACGGACCCGGCCGAGCTCGCGCAGCTCCTCTCCTCGGGCGAGATCCTCGTCTCCTGGGCCTGGAACGAGACCTACCCGACGATGGTCGAGGAAGGCCGGTCCATCGCGTTCGAGCGTGAAATGACCGAGGGCTCCTCGCTCTGGCTCTGCGGCTACGTCAACATGACCGAGTCGCCGGGCTCGGAGGAGAAGGCCTACGACTACCTGAACGCCATCCTCGCCCCCGAGAGCGCGATGCCGCTGCTCGAGGCCGGCTTCGGCACCTCGAACGATGCCGCCCTCTCGAGCGAGATCAGCGAAGAGGACCTCGTCGCCTCCGGCCTCGAGTCGATCGACGTACCGGTGCTCGCCCAGCTACCGATGAGCCAGGAGCTGCGTCAGAAGCAGTCCGAGACGTTCGAGATGATCAAGGCCGGGTTCTGAGCCTCAGACCATCCGGTATTGCACCCTCGCGGGAGACCGCGGGGGTGTTTTTTTTGGGGGGGCCGTTGGGGGTGCGCATCGAGCGCGCACCCTACGCGATCCGCCTGCAACGCGCCGCATAGCCTTCGCCCCTCGGGGGAGAGGGTTGGGTGAGGGCCAGTCCGCATCCACCGCGCACCCCACACCATATACCCGCAACGCGCCGCATAGCCCTCTCCCCGCGGGGGAGAGGGTTGGGTGAGGGGCCAGCGCGCGCCCACCGCGCACCCACACCATCCACCCGCAACGCGCCGCATAGCCCTCTCCCCTCGGGGGAGAGGGTTGGGTGAGAGGCCAGCGCGCGCCCACCCGCACCCACACCATCCACCCGCAGCGCGCCGCATGGCCCTCTCCCCTCGGGGGAGAGGGTTGGGTGAGGGGCCAGCGCGCATCCACCGCGCACCCCACGCGATCCGCCTGCAACGCGCCGCATAGCCCTCTCCCCTCGGGGGAGAGGGTTGGGTGAGGGGCCAGCGCGCGCGCCCTCCCCGCCCCGACACACCACCCGCACAATCCCCAGAAGATCGAAGTTCCGCCCCGCCTTCACCAAGGTTAACCGCCCCAACCCCGCTCTGAGCAGTTGCCCGATCCCGAGCCCCCGCCTAGGCTGCCGGCAGTTCATTCACAGACCCGCATTCCAGCACCATGATCCGATTTCTCGCACCGCTCTTCTTCTGCCTCGTCGCCGCCACCGCATGGGCGGAGACACTCTATGTCCACGCCCCCGGCGATGGTTACCTGAACCTGCGCACCGGGCCCGGGACCGGCTACGCGATCGCGGCCGAGATGTATCACGGGTCCGGTGTCGACGTTCTCGACAAGCCGGGGGCCTGGTATCGGGTTCGCCATCCCGACACCGGTCTCTCCGGCTGGGCGCACAGCAGTTACCTGACGCACCGGACCGACCTGCGGGACATGTACGTGAATTCACCCGGCGACGGTTTCCTGAACCTGAGGACCGGCCCCACCAGTGGCGCGCAGGTGATCCGGCGAATGTACCATGGCGACGCGGTGAGCCTGCAGGGACGCAACGGCCGCTGGTTCTTTCTCTATCATCACGGCTCCGGCTCTCAGGGCTGGGCGCACGGACGATACCTGACGGGACCCTGACGACATGAAGACCGCCATCGCGCTGCTGTGCCTCCTCGCCGCCGCACCGGCAGCTGCCCAGGATTGTACCCTGCCCGTCGCCAATCCCCGCGCCGACGGCTGGGTGATGGAACAATCACCCGATGACGGCTGGTCGGCCAGCCACGAGGTCCTGTCACTGACCGTCCTGCTCACCGTCGACGCTCCGGTCACGCCGCTCGCGCTCGACTGGTATGTGCCGCCGGAGCTCGGCAGCCGGGTCGGCCTGCTGCGCTATTTCTCCGGCGAGCCGGGCACCTACGAGCTGACGGTGCTGGAGCGCACGGCCGTCATCGACCTCGAAAGCGGGCTGATCCTCGCCGCGCCGATCTCCTCGGCGAACTGCGTGCCGACGGTCTGGACCTGGTACGAGGACCGGCTCGAGGTCGATGACGGCCACGGCGGGGTCGTCGTGGAACTGCCGGCGGGATAATCCCCGAAAGGCCGTTTCCGCCCGGCGCGCGGCCGTGCTAAGGCACGGCGATGCGACTGCTTTTCCTTGGTGACGTGATGGGTCGTGCCGGGCGCTCGGCCATCACGTCGGACCTGCCCCGCCTGCGAGAGGCGTGGCGGCTCGATTTCGTCGTGGTCAACGGGGAGAACGCCACCAACGGTGCCGGCCTGTCCGTCGAGCACGCAAAGCTCATCCTGCAGGCCGGGGCCGATGCCATCACGCTCGGCGATCATGCGTTCGACCAGAAGGACATGCTGGGCTTCTGCGAGTCAGAACCCCGCATCGTCCGCCCGCTGAACTATTCCAAGGCGGCGCCGGGCCGTGGCGCCCGCGTCTTCGACGCGCCGGGCGGCCGCAAGGTCCTGGTGGCGCAGGTTCTGGGGCAGGTGTTCATGAAGCGCCCGTTCGACGACCCGTTCTCCGCCGTCGAGACGGTGCTCAAGAGCCATCCGCCCGGCGGCATGGTCAACGCCAGTCTGCTCGACGTCCATTGCGAAGCGACTTCCGAGAAGATGGCGATGGGCCATTTCTGCGACAGCCGGGCGAGTGTCGTGGTCGGCACGCACACGCACGTCCCCACCGGCGACGCGATGATCCTGCCGGGCGGCACGGCCTACATGACCGATGCCGGGATGTGCGGCGATTATCACTCGGTCATCGGCATGGACAAGCAGGAGCCCCTGCGCCGCTTCATCACCGGCATGCCGAAAAGCCGTTTCGAGCCCGCCAAGGGAGAGGCCACGCTGTCTGGCCTCTATGTCGAGACCGACGACCGCACCGGCAAGGCGACGCGCGTGACCGCGGTGCGACAGGGCGGACGGCTGGAGCAGTCCGGCCCGTGATCCGGCTTGCACCCCTCGCTTCGCCGGATCATCCTCACGGCTGGCGAGTCGACAGGGCATCATGACTGACCTACTCCAGCTTTCGCAGACCGGCGAAGCGATCCTCACCCTCACCATCGTCGTGATGATGTTCCTCGCGTTTCTGCGAGAGACCTATCCGGCGGAAGTGGTGGCCATCTGCGGCGCGGCCCTGATGTTGGTGGCCGGCGTCCTGCCCTACGAACAGGCCCTGACCGTTCTGTCGAACCCGGCGCCCTGGACCATCGCGGCAATGTTCATCGTGATGGGCGCATTGGTGCGCACCGGCAGTCTCGATGCGCTGACGAGTTTCGCCGACCGCTACGCGCAGACCCATCCGAAGCTCGCCATCGGGGCGGTGCTGGTGTTCGTCATCCTCGCCTCGGCGATCATGAACAACACGCCCGTCGTCGTCGTGATGATCCCGGTGATGGTGCAACTGTCCCGCACGCTCGGACGACCGGCGTCGAAGTTCCTGATCCCGCTGTCCTACGCGGCGATCATGGGCGGCACGCTGACGCTGATCGGCACGTCGACCAACCTGCTGGTCGACGGCGTGGGCCGCCGCTACGGGCTCGAGCCGTTCTCGATCTTCGAGATCACCCCGCTCGGCCTGATCGTGGTCGCGTGGGGCATGGTCTACCTGCTGTTCATCGCGCCGCGGCTGCTGCCCGACCGGGACAGCATGGCGACGCTCCTGTCGGACCGCTCGAAGATGCGCTTCTTCACCGAGGCGGTGATCCCGCCCGACAGCAACCTCGTCGGTCGCGAAGTGACAGGCGTCCAGCTCTTCAAGCGCGAGGGCGTGCGGCTGATCGACGTGATCCGGGGCGACCTGTCGCTCCGGCGCGACCTCAAGGGCGTCGAGCTGCAGGTCGGTGACCGCGTAGTGCTTCGGACCGCCATGTCCGAGATCCTGTCGCTCCAGCGGAACAAGTCGCTGCGCCGGGTCGACCAGCTCTCCACGGTCGAGACCCAGACGGTCGAAGCCCTCATCACGCCTGGCTGCAAGATGGTCGGCCGGACGCTCGGCACGCTGCGGCTGCGCCGGCGCTTCGGGGTCTACGTGCTTGCCGTGCACCGCCGGAACCAGAACATCGGCCGCGCCATCGACGACCTCGTCGTCCGGGTCGGCGATACGCTTCTGCTCGAGGGGGCGCACGAGGATATCCAGCGTCTTGCCACGGAGATGGAGCTCGTCGACGTCTCCCAGCCCTCCGCTCGCGCATTCCGCCGCAGCCACGCCCCGATCGCCATCGGCGCGCTGTTCGGGATCGTGATCCTCGCCGCGCTCAGCGTGATGCCAATCCTCGCGCTCGCCGTCATCGCGGTCGCACTCGTGCTGGTCACGGGCTGTATCGATGCCGACGAGGCCTTCGGCTACATCGACACGCGCCTGCTGGCGCTGATCTTCGCGATGCTGGCGGTGGGGGCGGCGCTCGACCATTCCGGCGCGGTGCAGCTGATCGCCGGGGCGCTGGCGCCGTCGCTGGCGGTGCTGCCTGCCTTCGCGGTCGTGTTCGCGGTCTATGTGCTGGCGACCACGCTCACCGAAGTCGTGTCGAACAACGCGGTCGCGGTGGTTATGACGCCGATCGCGATCGGCCTTGCCAACGCGCTCGGCTTCGATCCACGGCCGCTGGTGATTGCGGTTATGTTCGCCTCCTCCGCCGCCTTCGCGACACCGATCGGCTACCAGACCAACACGCTGGTCTACGGTCCGGGCGGCTACAAGTTCTCCGACTTCATCCGCGTCGGCCTGCCGCTGAACCTGTCGCTGGCCGTGATCGTCTCCATCGCCATCCCGCTGATCTGGCCCCTGGTTCCCTAGACGGTTTTCGACGGAAAACCGCTATCGACCTTTCGGCGAAAATTCGTGATCGCCGGGCCGGTGGACTCTACCCTCCCGCACCCGGATAATTCCGCCCATGAGTCTGCCCCCCGCCTTCTTCGACGAGTTGCGCTCGCGCCTGAGCCTCGCCCAGGTCGTCGGGCGCAAGGTCATGTGGGACAACCGCAAGTCGAACGCCGCGAAGGGCGACCTCTGGGCGCCCTGCCCGTTCCACCAGGAAAAGACCGCCAGCTTCCACGTCGATGACCGCAAGGGGTTCTACTACTGCTTCGGCTGCCACGCGAAGGGCGATGCGATCTCCTTCGTGCGCGAGACGGAGAATGTCGACTTCATCGAGGCGGTGAAGATCCTCGCCGGCGAAGTCGGCCTCCAGGTGCCCGAGGCCGATCCCCGGGCCCAGCAGCAGGCCGACCAGCGCACCCGCCTGACCGACGTGATGGAAGAGGCGGTGAAATACTTCCGCCTCCAGCTCAAAACCGGCGCGGCGGCTGACGCGCGGGATTACCTCAAGCGGCGTGGCCTGTCCGAGGACGCACAGGAGCGCTGGCAGATCGGCTTCGCCCCGCCCGGCTGGCAGGGGCTGTCCGACAGTCTGCGGGGCAAGGGCATCGCACCGGACCTGCTCGACGCTGCCGGCCTCACCCGCAAGTCCGATCGCGGGAAAGAGCCCTACGACGTCTTCCGCAACCGCATCATGTTCCCGATCCGCGACCCGCGCGGGCGCTGCATAGCCTTTGGCGGCCGCGCGATGGATCCGAACGACAACGCCAAGTACCTGAACTCGCCCGAGACTGCGCTCTTCGACAAGTCGCGGACGCTCTACAACCACGGCCCCGCGCGCGAGGCTGCCGGCAAGGGCGCGCCGCTCATCGTGGCGGAAGGCTACATGGACGTGATCGCGCTGTCCGAACACGGCTTCGGCGCCGCTGTGGCGCCGCTCGGCACCGCCGTCACTGAGCACCAGCTGGCGCACCTCTGGCGGATGGCCGACGAGCCGGTGATCGCGCTCGACGGCGACACCGCCGGGGTCCGGGCGGCCCGCAAGGTGGTGAGCCTCGCCCTGCCAATGCTGCAACCGGGCAAGTCGCTGCGCTTCGTGCTGCTGCCGGACGGACAGGACCCGGACGATCTTCTGAAGGCCAAGGGCCCGGCGGCGATGGCCAAGCTGCTCGACGAGGCGGACCCGATGGTGCGCGTGATCTGGGCGGAGGCGACCGAGAACAAGTCTTTCGACAGCCCGGAGCGGAAGGCCGCGCTCGACCACGCGCTGTCGCAACGCACCGCGCAGATTCCGGACCAGGGGCTGCGGCGCCACTACGACGACGCGCTGCGCCAGCTGAAGTGGGAGCTGTTCCGCCCTGCCCGCACCCCGCGGCGTGGTGGTGGCTTCCGGCGCGACGTGCCGGCGACCGCGCGGACCTCCACCCGCAACTCGATGCTCGCGACCGGCGTCATGCCCGAGGACCACCTGCGCGAGGCGGTGATCCTCGCCACCTTCGTCATCACGCCCGGCGTGCTGCCCGATTTCCTCGGCGAACTCGAACAGCTGTCGTTTTCCGGACCGGGTCACGCGGCGCTCGCCCATGCGCTGCTGCACATCGATCCGGAAACGGACATCCGTCCGCAGATCGAGGCCCGGCTCGGCCCCGATGCCCTTGAAGCATTGCTCTCCCATACCCATGTCGCCCTCACCCCCGCCGTGCGCAGGCCCGGCGATGTCGAGGCCGCGCGCCTCTGCCTGGCGGAGGAACTGGCGAAGCTGAATGCCCGGCGCGGTCACCGGCGGGAAATGCAGGAAGCCGAAGAGGACATAAGGGACGGCCTCGCCGACGAACATGTCACCGCCCGCCTTGCCCAGTCCGGGGCAACGCTGCAGCGGGCAGGTTCGGGCACGTCGTCCGAGGACAGAACGGAATTCGAGGTCGGCGCGAACGGGGCGCGAATCAGCCGCGACGAGCGTGCTCGCTTCGACGATTTGCTCGCGCAGATCAACTTTGAAAAACGGCCGGACGGCGCTAACTGACTGCCATAGGCCACATCTGAAGGTTTTTCCGGTAGAGAGCTTGCGAATCACCCGATTCGGCTTTTGATTCGAAAGCTAACTCTTCCCGGCAGCCGCCATATCCGAGGAGCGCCCATGGCCGCTAAAGACACCGACGATCACAAGGAAGACGTTCAGGACGGTGACATCTCGCTCGACATGAGCCAGGCCGCCGTCAAGAAGATGATCGCCGAAGCGCGAGAGCGCGGGTACATCACCTACGACCAGCTGAACCAGGTTCTTCCCCCTGACCAGGTCTCGTCCGACCAGATCGAGGACGTGATGTCGATGCTCTCGGAAATGGGCATCCAGGTCACCGAAGAAGAAGAGAGCGAGGAGACCGAGGAGGAGACGAAGTCCACCGACCTCGTCACCAAGGAAGGCTCCCGCGACGTTGCCCTGTCCTCGGGCGATACCGAGAAGCTCGATCGCACCGACGACCCGGTGCGCATGTACCTGCGCGAGATGGGCTCGGTCGAGCTTCTGTCCCGTGAGGGCGAGATCGCGATCGCCAAGCGGATCGAGGCTGGCCGGAACACGATGATCCTCGGGCTCTGCGAGAGCCCCCTGACCTTCCAGGCCATCACGATCTGGCGCGACGAACTTCTGAACGAAGACATTCTGCTGCGCGATGTCATCGACCTCGAGGCAACGTTCGGCAACCAGCTCGACGGTGCCACGGACGAGGAACCGGTCGTCGATCCCAATGCCGAGTCCCAGACATCCAAGAAGGACGACGGCCCCGAGCTCGACGCCGACGGCAACCCGATCCAGAAGGACGACGACGAGGACGAGGAAGACGCGGCCAGCATGTCGCTCGCCGCGATGGAAGCCGCGCTCAAGCCGCGCGTGCTGGAAACGCTCGACATCATCGCCGAGAGCTTCGGGCGCCTGTCCGAGATGCAGGACGCCCGGATTTCCGCCCAGCTGAACGAGGACGCCTCGTTCACCGAGCAGAACGAGGAAGTCTACCAGCAGCTCCGCTCCGAGATCGTTGAACTGGTGAACTCGCTTCACCTGCACAACAACCGTATCGAGGCGCTGATCGACCAGCTCTACGGCATCAACCGCCGCATCATGTCGATCGACAGCTCGATGGTGAAGCTGGCCGACCAGGCCCGGATCAACCGTCGCGAGTTCATCGACGCCTATCGCGGCTACGAGCTCGACCCGACGTGGCTCGACCGGATGAGCCAGAACACCGGCCGCGCCTGGCAGGCGTTCATCGAGAAATCGACCGACAAGGTGGAAGAGCTGCGCGCCGAGATGGCGCAGGTCGGCCAGTATGTCGGCGTCGACATCTCCGAATTCCGCCGCATCGTGAGCCAAGTCCAGAAGGGTGAGAAGGAAGCCCGCCAGGCCAAGAAGGAAATGGTCGAGGCGAACCTCCGGCTCGTCATCTCGATCGCCAAGAAATACACGAACCGCGGCCTGCAATTCCTTGATCTCATTCAGGAAGGCAACATCGGCCTGATGAAGGCCGTCGACAAGTTCGAGTATCGCCGCGGCTACAAGTTCTCCACCTACGCGACATGGTGGATCCGGCAGGCGATAACCCGCAGCATCGCCGACCAGGCCCGCACGATCCGTATCCCGGTCCACATGATCGAGACGATCAACAAGCTGGTCCGCACCGGCCGCCAGATGCTCCACGAGATCGGTCGCGAGCCGACGCCCGAGGAGCTGGCCGAAAAGCTGCAGATGCCGCTCGAGAAGGTCCGCAAGGTGATGAAGATCGCCAAGGAACCGATCTCTCTCGAGACGCCCATCGGCGACGAGGAAGACAGCCAGCTCGGCGATTTCATCGAGGACAAGAACGCGGTCCTGCCGCTCGACTCCGCCATTCAGGAGAACCTGAAGGAGACGACGACACGCGTTCTGGCCTCCCTCACCCCGCGCGAGGAACGTGTCCTGCGGATGCGCTTCGGGATCGGCATGAACACCGACCACACGCTCGAGGAAGTCGGCCAGCAGTTCTCGGTCACCCGCGAACGGATCCGCCAGATCGAGGCGAAGGCGCTCCGCAAGCTCAAACACCCGAGCCGCTCGCGCAAGCTCCGCTCGTTCCTGGATCAATAAGATGTCGTTTCTGTCCAAACTCTTCGGTGGCAAGTCCTCCTCCTCCAACCGGGAGGAGGTCAAACTCCATTCCTACAAGGGCTTCGACATCTATCCTGACCCGATGTCGGACGGCGGTTCCTGGCGGATCGCCGCCCGGATCGAGAAGACTGTCGAGGGCGAGCTGAAAGTGCACCAGCTCGTCCGCGCCGACACGTTCCAGGACAAGGACGTCGCCACCAAGGAGTCCATCGCCAAGGCCGAGCTGATGATCGACCAGGAAGGTGAGCGGATCTTTGGGTAGAACGACTGCGGATGGCATTGCCCTCCGCGGTAGCCAAAAGTGGCTTCAGACCTTCGTCGAAAATCATCCCGAGGCTCTCAATCCCCGCAGTCTTCGCCCTCTGACTTGGGTTTCGCCGGTCAGATCTGATCGGTTTCGTGAGTATCGAGACGGCCCGTTCCTCGAAAGGATCGGTTTAGCGCATCTTACCGAGCCGCTTGCAGACTTTTGGCCAATTCGGGGGGCCGTCTGGGACGGACTGGCCCTTGCCGGTGAACAACCGGTTCTCGTCGAAGCCAAGGCACACGTCGCGGAGTTTCTTTCCTCTCCCAGCGGCGCGGTTTCGGAGGCATCAAAGGCGCAAATCGCGGCGGCGCTCGCCCAGTGCAAGCTCGGCCTCAAAGCGGATGATCGCTCTGATTGGAGTCGCTGTTTCTACCAGTACGCCAATCGGCTGACCCATCTTTGGTGGCTACACCAGCACGGCATCAGCGCGCATCTGCTCTTCGTGAATTTCGTGGGTGACAAGGACATGGGCGGACCCGAAGACGTCGCGCCATGGCATGCTATTGAGAAGGCCGCAGACTACGCCTTGGGGCTCCCCAAGACGCATCCGCTTTCGCGTTTCGTCCATCATGTCCATCCCGACGTCCGGACCGGGGCTTAACCCCTACCCCGTCGGCATCAGGAACACTTCGCGCACCGCGCAGCGCGGGTCGGCTTCGAGCGCGTGCATGACGGCAGCGGCGACGTCCTCGGGTTTCAGCTTGTCGGGCTTGGCCTCGTCGAAGAAGGGCGTGTCGACCATGCCCGGCGCGACGACGGTGCAGCGCCCGCCCCACTCCTTCATCTCCTCGGCGAGGTTGCCGGCGAAGCCGTGCACGAACCACTTGGTCGCGCCGTAGACCGAGCCCGACAGGTGAACACGCCCGGCGGCCGATCCGGTGAGGATCATGTGCCCCGTCGTCTTGTGCAACTCCGGCAGCGCGGCGCGGACGGTGTTTAGCAGGCCCATGACGTTGAGGTCGATCATGCCCTTCCAGTCGTCGACATCGCCCTTCTCGGCCCCGCCCGGCTTGCCGCCACGTCCTGCGTTGGCGAAGGCCGCGTTCAAGCCGCCGAACGTCTCGACGGTCTTCGTCACGGCACGTTCGACTTCGTCGTAGTCGGTCACGTCGCCGCGCAGGGCGAGGGCCCTGTCCCCGATTTCCTCGGCGAGCGCTTCCAGCTTGTCGGCGGAGCGCGCCATCAGCGCGACGTTCCAGCCGGCTTTCGCGGCCTGCCGGGCGGTTTCGGCGCCGATTCCGCTGGAGGCGCCGGTGATGAGCAGTGTCTTGGACATGTCGGACTTTCCGTTGTTCGCTTGGGTTCACATCCCAACGGACGAGGGCCGCCTTGCGGTCCATCCGCACAAGCGCTGTGCAGTTGTCCGACACGGGCAGCGCCGCTTGTCGCACCCCGACGATTTCCGCATTCTTGCCGCAAGGACCTGATAAGATGGCGGTCAGGGCGGCATGGTGCCGTCCGGCGGCCTCGCGCCGCGAATTCCATCAAGGACAGAGTTCCATGGAAGAAACTAAGGCCCCGCTCACGGAAGAGCAGAAAATGCGGCGCAGGGCTGCCCGCGATCTTGGTCGGGCGCTGTTTCGCGCCGACTTCGACACGGCCAATCCGGAGGCCACGGCGCAGGAACGCAAGGCGGCCTACAAGGACGTCTCGCGCCAGCAGACCAAGCTTGGCATGCGGATGATGCGCCGCCTGGAACAGAGCGGCTTCAAACTCGTTCCCGATCCGGAAGCGCTTGCCAGGATGACGGAGGCGAGCGCGGAGGCGACGGCCGCCTGATCTCACCAGAAAGGACCTGGCCGGAGCTCACACTCCGGCCTTTTCGTGCCCGATGCAGACAATTCTCTCGATCCCGACCCGGGGCCCCGGCCTCACCGATTTCACCCGCGAGGTCGCCGCCTGGGTGCAGGAACAGCGCTTGCCCGGCGATGCCCTTCTGACGCTGTTCGTCCAGCACACCTCCTGCTCGCTGCTGATCCAGGAGAACGCGGACCCCGATGTGCAAAGCGATCTGCTGGCATGGCTCAAGCGGTTCGTGCCGAACTCCGACGCACCCGAGATGTCCTACCTGACCCACACGGCAGAGGGGCCAGACGATATGCCGGCCCATATCAAGGCGTCGGTGCTTCCGGTCAGCTTGCAGATTCCTGTTCTGGACGGCCGTTTGCAGCTCGGAACTTGGCAGGGAATATACCTTTTCGAACATCGGCGGCGTCCGCACCATCGTCAGGTGGTGCTTCACCTCGCGTGAGTCCCTGATGCCGCACTTCGGACCCACATCTGGGGCCAGTCTCAATTCCGTTTCCAAATACTGCGGGCCTCCCTATAGTCTAGCCATAATAGAGGGCGAAGCCCCTAGAGGCAGACAAGAAGGGGACGAGGGCCATGCGCTGTCCGTTTTGTGGGAACGTCGACACCCAGGTGAAGGACTCGCGTCCGGCGGAGGATCACGTCGCGATCCGCAGACGGCGCTTCTGCCCGGCCTGCGGCGGTCGCTTCACGACCTACGAGCGAGTGCAGCTCCGTGACCTCGTCGTCATCAAGACCAATGGCCGCCGCGAGGATTTCGACCGCGACAAGCTGGAACGGTCGATCCGCATCGCGCTGCAGAAACGTCCGGTTGAGCCTGAACGCATGGACCAGATGATCTCGGGCATCGTGCGGCGGCTCGAAAGCATGGGCGAGACGGACATCCCCTCCAAGGTGATCGGCGAGATCGTGATGGAGAGCCTCGCGCGGATCGACACCGTCGCCTACGTCCGCTTCGCCAGCGTCTACAAGAACTTCCAGGCCGCGGACGATTTCGACAAGTTCGTCAGCGAGTTGCGCCCCGCCGTGACGCCCACCGAACAGTGACCGCGGAAGCCGACCGGCGCTACATGGCGCTGGCCCTGTCGCTCGCGCGTCAGGGTCTTGGGCGGACATGGCCCAACCCGTCGGTCGGCTGCGTTCTGGTCCGCGACGGGCGCATCCTCGCCCGCGCGCGGACCGCCGATGGCGGCCGTCCCCATGCGGAAGTCGGCGCGCTCGCCGGCGCCGATGCCTCCGGCGCGACGGCCTATGTCACCCTCGAGCCCTGTGCCCATGTGGGCGAGACGCCGGCCTGTGCCGATGAACTCGCCAAGGCCGGTGTCGCCCGCGTCGTGATCGGCTGCGGCGATCCGGACCCGCGCACCGCCGGGGCGGGGATCGCCAAGCTCATGGCGGCCGGGATCGAGGTCGAAACAGGCGTCATGGAAGCCGAGGCGCGGGACGTTACCGCCGGGTTCCTGACCCGCGTCACCGAGGGCCGGCCCTTCGTGACGCTGAAACTCGCCTCCAGTGTCGACGGCCGGATCGCCACCGCCACGGGCGAAAGCCAGTGGATCACCGGCCCCGCCGCACGACGCATGGTGCACCTGATGCGGGCCTCGCATGACGCGGTGATGGTCGGCGCCGGCACGGCGCGGGCAGACGATCCGTCGCTTACCGTGCGCGGGCTCGGCATCGACCGCCAGCCTGTGCGCGTCGTCCTGTCCCGCAGGCTCGATGTGCCCCGCGACGGCACCCTGGCCCGCACCGCACGCGAGGTGCCGGTCTGGATCCTCGTCGGGCCGGAGGCCGACAAGGCCGCGCGGGCACACTGGACCGACGCCGGCGCGACGCTGATCGACTGCGAGATCGACCACGGCCAGATCTCACCGGAGTCCGCGCTGGCCGCGCTCGGTGCGCAGGGCCTGACCCGCGTCTTCTGCGAAGGCGGCGGCGCGCTCGCCGCGACGCTGCTGGCGGCCGGTCTCGTTGATCAGCTGGTGACCTTCACCGCCGGCCTCGCGCTTGGCGCCGAGGGGCTGCCGATGATCGGGGCGATGGGGGTCGACCGCTTGGCCGAAGCGCCACGCTACGCGCTCACCGAAACCCGCGCCATCGGTCCGGACGCGATGCAGATCTGGCGGCGAACCTAGGCGGACTTCTCGAACTGCAGGCGGTAGAGTTCCGAATAGAGGCCGCCGCGCTCCAGCAATTCCTCGTGGCGGCCCTGATCGACGATGCGGCCCTGTTCCATCACCACGATCTTGTGCGCGTTCCGCACGGTCGACAGGCGGTGCGCGATGACGAGCGTGGTGCGGCCCTTCGACAGCCGGTCGAGCGCGTCCTGCACGATCTGCTCCGACCTCGTGTCGAGCGCGGAGGTCGCTTCGTCCAGCAGCAGGATCGGCGTGTCGCGCAGCAGGGCGCGGGCGATGGCGACACGCTGGCGCTGACCGCCCGACAGGTTCGAGCCGCGTGGCCCTGCGGGGCTTTGCAGCCCGTCCGACAGGTTCGGCAGGAAGTCGGCGACATGGGCGGCCCGCAGCACTTCGTCGAGCCGCTCGTCGGAGATGTCCTCCCGCCCGAACAGGATATTCTCGCGCAGTGTCTCGTCGAACAGCGCGGCGTCCTGCGACACGGTGGAGAACATCGCCCGCAGATCGGCAAGGTCCATGTCCTTTGCCGGCACTCCACCGATGGTCACGCGACCCGCGGCCGGATCGACGAGGCGCGTCAGCACGTTGAAGATCGTGCTCTTGCCTGCGCCCGACGCCCCGACGAGGGCCGTCGTCTGTCCCGCCTCCGCGACGAGGTCGATGCCCCGCAGCACTGCCATGTCGCCATAGGCGAGCTCGACCCCTTCGAGCCGTACTTCCGGTGCGGCGCCGGCAGGTGATTTGGCAGGCGTCGCGGGCGACGTGATGACCGGGCGCAGCGACAGGATGCCAAGGATCCGCTCGATCGAGGCGGCGGCGGACTGCCACGCACCGGACAGCTGACCGAGGCGGCGCATCGGGTCGAAGGCGAGGCCGATCGCGGTGAAGAAGGACATGAACTGCCCGACCGTCTTGTCGCCGGCGATGATCTCCGCCCCGCCGTAGATCAGCACGCAGAGGAAACCGATGCCCGACATGACGTCGAGCAGGCCGGGGATCGCGCTCTGCCCGGCGGCGGTCTTGACCTCGGCGTCGATGCGCTGCCGGACGAGCGCGGCGTCGCGGCGGGCCTGGTAGCCCTCGAGCCCGTTCAGCTTGATCGGGTTGATGCCGTGGAAGACTTCATCCAGCCGGGTCGCCATCTGCGACGCCAGCCCGCGCGCGCGACGGGCGCTCGTGCGGACGTAGCGCTGGACGATGAAGGACGGGATGATGAGCAGCGGCGCCCCGACCAGCGCGACCGCCGTCCAGCGCCAGTCGATCGACAGCGCCACCCCGAACAGCCAGAGCAGCGCGACGAGGTCGCGGCCGAGGCCGGTGGCGATGGTGGCCCAGATCGAGTTGATCGCGGTGACGTCGCCCTGCACCCGCTCGATCAGTTCGCCCGGCGATTTGGCCTGGTGAAACGAGGTGTCGAGCGTCATCAGGTGGCGCAACAGGTCCGAGCGGATCGCGGCGGCCGTGCGCTGCGCGATCCGCGTCAGCAGGATCTTGTGCGCCATCGAGGCGATGGCCCGCACGATGAAGATGCCGAGGATGCCGAGGCCGACCCAGGCGATCGCGCCCTGATCCTTGCCGACGAAGATCCGGTCGAACATCGGCTCGATCATCAGCGACAACAGGCCGAGCGCGGAGCCCTCGATCGCCATGATCGACACGGCGATCGCGAGCGGCAACTTGAAGCGGCTGAGGTAGCTGCGCCAGAGCCAGGCGAACAGGCGTTTGCTGTCGGGGGACGCGTGTTCGGTGCTCTTGGTCATGGCGCGCAGATAAGGCTGCAGGCGGTGGCATTGCAAGCGGCGGGGACTCGTTGACCTTCCCGGCCGGCTCGACCAATGTCTGCGCCGACAAATCTCCCGCACAGGATCGCACGATGTCGCTCGCCAACGGTCGCCACTACCTTGCCATTCCCGGCCCCTCCGTCATGCCCGACCCGGTGCTCGCGGCGATGCACCGCCCGGCGCCGAACATCTACGAGGGCGAGATCGTCGACGTCGTCGGCTCTATCTCCGAGGACCTCAAGTGGGTCGCCGGCACAAAGCACGACGTGGCGATCTACATCTCGAACGGTCACGGCGCATGGGAAGCGGCGCTCGCCAACATCGCGTCGCCCGGCGACCGCGTGCTGGTCGCCCAGACCGGGCGCTTCGCCGTCGGATGGGCCGAGATGGCGAACGCCATGGGGATCGAGACGGAGATGGTCGACTTCGGCCTCACCTCCTCGATCGAACCGGATCGCATCGAATCCGCGCTGCGGGCGGACGTGGACAAGACGATCAAGGCGGTTCTGGTGAACCACGTCGACACGGCGACGTCGTTGCGCAACGACATCGCCGCCGTGCGCGCCGCGATCGACGCGGCCGACCACCCGGCCCTGCTGATGGTCGACTGCATCGCCTCGCTCGCCTGCGACCGCTACGAGATGGACAACTGGGGCGCCGACATCACCGTCGCGGGCTCCCAGAAGGGGCTGATGACTCCTCCGGGGCTCGGCTTCGTCTTCTTCAGCGACCGCGCGGCAGAGGCGCAGGCCGGTCGGTCCGTCAGCAACTACTGGAACTGGAGCCCGCGCTCGCGGCCCAACCAGTTCTACCAATATTTCGGCGGCACGGCCCCGACGCACCACATCTACGGACTGCGGCAGGCGCTCGACATGCTGAAGGACGAGGGGATGGAGGCGGTCTGGCACCGTCACGAAGTCTTCGCCAACGCCTACTGGGCCGCCATCGACGCGTGGAGCGAAGGCGGCGAGATCCGCCTCAACGTGCCCGACCAGCGCAACCGGTCCCATGCCGTGACCTCGGTCTACCTGCCGGGGGCGGAGGAGATGCGGCAATGGTGCTCGCAGAACCTCGGCGTGACTTTCGGGATCGGGCTTGGCCGCGAACCCTCCATGGACTGGTTCCGCATCGGACATATGGGCCACATCAACGCGCACATGGTTCTCGGCACGATCGGCGTGATCGAAGCGGGCATGATCGCGATGAAGAAGCCCCACGGCGAAGGCGCGGGCGGGATCGCCGCGCGCATCATCGCCGAAGGTGCGCTGGCCTGAAGTCAGGAGAGCTGGCGCTGCAGTTCGAGATGCAGCCGCGCAGAGCGGCGGCGGCGCCAGTTCAACACCCGGAAAAGCAGGTCGCAGGCGAACGCGGCGATCAGGACCATGCGGAATCCGCCGAGCACGGCAATGGTGAGAAGACCGACGAACAATGTCAGGCCGGTCGTGACCAGAAAGGCCGACGTGTAGTCCTCGACCCGGTCAGGATAGGTTTTCATGTGGTGTCTTGTCCCTCGTAAACCGGTTTCGCGTCTGACCCCTCAAAACGTACAGCATGAATGGCGGTGCAGGGTTACTGGTTCCTTAATGCGTCGAGCTCGGCAAGAGATCGCCGCAACGCCTGCGCGAAACACTCCGTATCCTCGGGCCGGCCGCAGCTGACACGAATACATCTGGACAAGGGTTCGACACCGGGCATCCGAACGAATACGCCGTTTTTCTCGAGCGCTTTCAGAAGGCTGGCAGCGAAAGCACCATCGCGCCCGCAGTCGATGGCGACGAAATTGGTGGCGGAGGGAATGGCCTTGAGCCCCGCCTCTTCCGCGATCCGGGTCAGCGCGATGCGGGCGTCCGACACCTGACCGATAACGGACGATAGCCACTCATTGTCTCCGATCGCGGCCAGCGCGCCGGCCTGACTGACGCGAGTCATGCCGAAATGATCGCGGACACGCTCGAACGTGGCGATCAGGTCGGGATGCCCGATGGCGTAGCCGACCCGCGCCCCGGCGAGGCCATGCGCCTTGGAGAAGGTGCGGAAGCGGATCACCCGCGGATCGTCCGCCCGCTCCGGCAGGCGCGATCCCGGCGGCATGAAATCGGCATAGGCCTCGTCCAGCAGCATCAACGTGCCCTCGGGCAGCGCGTCGATGGTGCGGGCGATCGTCTCGGGCGCGTGCCACGTACCCATCGGGTTGTCGGGATTGCAGAGGTAGAGCAGCTTCGCCCCGACCTCCTTCGCCTTGGCGAGCAGCCGGTCCGGATCCTCGTGATCCGCGGTGTAGGGCACCTTGTGGAGCGCCCCGCCGAAACCGACGACATGATAGTTGAACGTCGGATAGGCGCCGTCCGATGTGACGACGGGCGTGCCGTCGGTCACGGTGAGGCGAACGAGGTTGCCGAGCAGCCCGTCGATCCCGCCACCGACGATGACGTTCTCCGGCTTCACGCCGTGATACTCGGCGATGGCGTTGCGCAAGTCGTGGCTCGTGCTGTCGCCGTATTTCCAGCTTTCGGCCGCCTCTCGCTTCATCGCCTCCACGGCGTTCGGCGAGGGCCCGAAGACGCTCTCGTTCGCGCCGAGGCGGGCGTCGAAGGGGGCACCGCGCTGACGCTCGAGCGTCTCGGGGCCGACGAAGGGAACGGTCGGGGGCAGCGACGCGGCGAGCGGCGTCAGGTAGCGGTCCTTGGTCATGGCGCGGACCATGGCAGGGCCCGCCGCCGAGGGCAATCAGCCGTCGCCGTAGGCCGTCCGCACGATATCGGCGAGGCCGGCCGCCGCGGCGCCCTGCCCCTGCTCCGAGTAGTAAAGGTTCACCATGATCTCTTTCAGCTCGGGCAGTGCGCCGCCGTGCTGGATCGGCTCGAGGTAGATCGGCTCCGTCCCCTCCAGCCGGGCGGTCACGGCGAGGTCGGCGGACACCGTCGCGTCGATGGAGCGGCTCGCAACGCTGTCGACCGCCATCTCCCAGCCGATCCCCGCCTTGTCGAGCAGTGCGACGATCCCGGCGCGAAAGATGCAGTGCCGCTCGAACGCCAGCCGCAATGGGCGGTCGCGCCAGGCCACGCCCTGCGGTGCGCCGAGCCAGTTGAGCCTTTTGGTCACCAGCGTCTCGCCGCCCGCGTCGAGATTATCCTCGGTCGTCAGGATCACGTCGGCCTCGCCGCGCCGGAACTGTTCCTTCAGGTCGCGGGTAAAGCCCGACAGCAGCTGCACCTTCATGTTGGGATATTCGACCGAATAACGGCGCAGCACCGTCGGGATCACCGGGTAGACGATGTCATGCGGCACGCCGAGCGTGATCTCGCCCTCGAATTCCTTCGAGGTGAGGCGGCGGAAGACCTCATCGTTGATGGTCAGCATCTTGCGCGCGTGGGACAAAAGCTGCTCGCCCGCCGCCGTCAGACCGAGCCCCCGGCCCGCCCGGT
Source organism: Pelagovum pacificum (assembly GCF_016134045.1). Taxonomy (NCBI): domain Bacteria; kingdom Pseudomonadati; phylum Pseudomonadota; class Alphaproteobacteria; order Rhodobacterales; family Paracoccaceae; genus Pelagovum; species Pelagovum pacificum. The sequence goes on from NZ_CP065915.1 coordinate 2,444,712, forward strand.
CGAAGAGCCGCGTGTCGAGGCTGTCTTCCAGCCGCTTGATCTGCATCGAGACGGCGGATTGTGTCAGGTTGAGCAGCCCGGCCGCGCGGGTCACTCCGCCGGATTCGGCGGTGGCGACGAAAGAGCGGACGGCGGTCAGGTCGAGATTTCTCGGCATATCACGTTCCGTGATGGATCACTTGTGAATCATTCGTTTCCATTGTGCCTGACACCCCCCTATCTATCAAGCATCCTGATGGACGGACCCTGATCCATCAAGACGAGAGCCATGACGCGACCGGGGGCGGTGCGTCACCCTGTCTTGAGACCTCCGGGCCGGTCCCCCAAACCGACTGTCACGAGGACACGTAAAATGAACTACGCAAGCACCACCATCTCCCCCTCCCGGCTGTTCCAGCCTCGCCGGCTCCCCGGCATCCGCCACTATGTCGCGCTTCTGCGCCAGCGTCGCGCCCTTGCGCGCCTTGACGATCGCGCGCTCGCCGACATCGGCCTGACCCGCGCAGAGGCCTGGTCCGAAGCCGATCGGCCGCTCTGGGATGTCCCCGCGCACTGGCTTCGCTGAGGCGTCGGCAACAATCCTGCGTGAACCCGTAGGATTTGAACGATCGCGGTCCGGATCTTCTTGAATCCAATGGCCGAACCCCCAATATTCGACACAAGGTCCAAGACTGGGCCAGTGTCTTTAACCTTGGAGGGTTTTGATGGCTGACTATCAGACGGTCCGGACAGCCGGCGGCGTTCGCTCCGCCGCCATCGACGAAGGGCTCCGGGCCCACATGAACAAAGTCTACGGCACGATGTCCGTGGGCATGCTGATCACCGCACTCGCGGCCTGGGCCATCAACGGGCTCGCCGTGACGGATGTGGCAAACGAATACGCGATCGGCAACGGTCGTTTCCTGACCGACATCGGCTATGCGCTTTATGCGTCGCCGCTGAAATGGGTCGTGATGTTCCTGCCGCTGGTCATGGTTTTCGCCTTCGGCGCCATGATCAACCGCCTCTCGGCGGCCGGTGCGCAGCTGTTCTTCTACGCCTTCGCGGCGCTGATGGGCCTCAGCCTGAGCTGGATCTTCATCGCCTTCACGTCTTACTCGATCGTGCAGGTGTTCCTCGTGACCGCCGTGGCCTTCGCCGGTCTGTCCCTCTGGGGCTACACCACGAAGAAGGACATTTCCGGCTGGGGATCGTTCCTGATCATGGGCGTGATCGGCCTGATCGTCGCGTCCATCGTGAACATCTTCCTCGCCTCCCCGGCGATCATGTTCGCGATCTCCGTGATCGGCGTGCTGATCTTCGCGGGCCTGACCGCCTACGACACGCAGAACATCAAGAATACCTACATCGCCCACGCGGCGCATGGGGATCAGGAGTGGCTCGGCAAGGCGGCTATCATGGGCGCGCTGAACCTCTACCTCGACTTCATCAACATGTTCATGTTCCTGCTGCAGCTCATGGGCAACCGGGAATAAAAGCGACCTGACGTTCTGGAAAGGCCGCCTTCGGGCGGCCTTTTCCGTTTCAGGGACCGCGAAGGAGATCGGAATGAGTGACACGATCGTACTTGCCGTGACCGGGTCGGACCGGGTCAGGTTCCTCGACAATCTCGTCACCAACGATGTGCCCGCACCGGGCGCCGGACTGCGCTATGCCGCCCTACTCACGCCGCAGGGGAAATACCTCGCCGATTTTCTGATGCTTGGCCAAGCGGATCGAATCCTGATCGACGTGCCCACTGCCGTGGCGCCCGTGCTGATGCAGCGCCTGTCGATGTACAAGCTGCGTGCCGATGTCGGGATCGAGGAGACGGCCCTGTCCGTCCGCCGCGGCACCGGCCCCGCGCCGGACGGCGCGTATGCCGATCCCCGCGATCCCGCGCTTGGCTGGCGTCTCTATGGCGACGATGGCGACGACGGCGGCATCGACTGGAACGCGGTCCGGGTGGCCAATACTATCCCCGAGGCGGGCGTGGAACTGACAGCCGACAGCTACATCCTCGAGATGGGCTTCGAGCGGCTCGGCGGCGTCGATTTCCGCAAGGGCTGCTACGTCGGGCAGGAAGTGACCGCCCGGATGAAACACAAGACCGAGCTTCGCAAGGGCCTGCGACGGGTGCGTCTGGAGGGCCCGGCCGAAACGGGCACGGAGATCACGGCAGACGGAAAACCGGCCGGCACGTTGCACACGGTTGCCGGACCCCATGCACTGGCCTACCTGCGGTTCGATCGAACGGGAGGCGCGATGAGCGCCGGAGGGGCTGCCGTCGCACTCGACGATTAACCCTGGGTTAACCACGCGACTTCAGCCTGAACAAATGTGACGAAACTTTGACGAATCGTTGACCAGATCCCGACTGGTCCTAGGTTCGCAGCGGAAAACGGCCGAAATGCGCCGAAAATGCCGGATAACTCGATTTAGCCATGCGTAAGGGGCATAGCTGACATTCCCAGAACGGGGCCCCGAATCGGGTCTAAAACTGCATATTCCCCGGACGCTGAAAGTCACAAGACCAAAAAATAAAAGGAAGCGAGATGAACGATTTCGTCGATGGCACCGCCTTCAACAACGAGCAGGGCAATCGGTCCCGCAAGCTCTTTGCCGCGGTGGTGCTCGCTGCTCTCGACGACGCGATCGCCGACGACAAGAAGTACGGCAACGGTCCCGAGCAGATCGCCCGCTGGGCGCGCTCTCGTGACGGCCGTGAGGTCCTCTCCTGCGCGGGCATCGACCCGAACGAGCGGGTCGTGAACGGTCTCATGGAATTCGTGGCAAAAGGTGTTCGCACCTCCGTCGCGCTGTCGCGCGAGGAAAGCGAGCGTCGTCACGCTGCGGAACTGGCCCAGGCTGCCGCCTGATCCACCCTCAAAAAATGCTGCCAACGAAACACGCGGTCCCAAGGGGCCGCGTGTTTCGTTTCAGGGGCCGCCGAACACGAAAGCCCACATGACGAGCGGCAGCAACTGCGTCGCCCCCGCCAGCAGGATCAGCCCCCTGGGGATCCAGCCATCGAACCGGCGCCACAGCACGAGGCAGAGGATGAGGCACACCCCGATCTCGATCGGGCCGACGATCTCGCCGTAGTGGCGGCGGTCCCAGTAGCTGACCGGACTTTCGAAGATCCAGGACGTCAGCGGCCAGAAATGCGGCCGGCCGTCGTCGTGATGCAGCGGAAAGTCGAAGGCGAGGTGCAACAGCGCCGCGCCGGTCAGCGCGATGACGACCCGGTTTTTCAGCGCCAGCCCGACGGCCAGCGCGATGCCCCAGAGGATGAAGCTGTTGTCGATGCGGAACACCCGGCCCCAGCTTTCGGAGAAGTAGAGCTCTCCGAACACCGTCTCTGGCGGCGTGCCGAGGATGAAGAGGTGCCACCCCGCCAGCAGGTACAGCGACAGGTCCGGCAGCAGCGCACCGATGATGGCGGCGGTGCTCTCTGCCGGGCGGCCGGGCCGCGCGAAGGCGGCGGCGCCGAAGATCAGGTGCGCCGGCGTGTTCACCACTTCCCCCTGCCCTGTCGCTGACCTAGACCACCCTGCGGAGGCGCCGATGACAAGAGCCATCATGATCCAGGGCGCCGGCAGCAATGTCGGCAAGTCGCTCTTCGTGGCCGGTCTCGCGCGGGCGGCACGTCTGCGCGGCCTCTCCGTCGCGCCGTTCAAGCCACAGAACATGTCGAACAATGCCGCCGTGACCGCCGACGGCGGCGAGATCGGCCGGGCACAGGCGCTGCAGGCGCTCGCGGCTGGGCTCGACCCGGTGACGGACATGAACCCGGTCCTGCTGAAGCCAGAGACCGACACCGGTGCGCAGGTGATCGTTCAGGGCCGCCGCCACGCGACCCTGCGCGCCCGCGACTATGGCCGGATGAAGGGCGAACTGCTGCCCCGCGTGCTCGAAAGCTACCACAGGCTCGGTGCCGGGCGGGACCTGCTGATCGTGGAGGGCGCCGGCAGCCCGGCGGAGGTGAACCTGCGCGGCGGCGACATCGCCAACATGGGCTTCGCCGAGGCCGCGGCCTGCCCCGTGGTTCTGGTTGGCGACATCGACCGCGGCGGCGTCATCGCGCAGCTCGTCGGCACTCACGCGGTACTGCCCGACGGCGACCGCGCCCTGATCCGGGGGTTCGCGATCAACAAGTTCCGGGGCGACGTCTCTCTCTTCGACGAGGGGATGGAGGTCATCGCCGCCCGCACCGGCTGGGCCCCGATCGGCGTGCTGCCCTTCTTCGAGGACGCGTGGCGGCTGCCGGCGGAGGACATCCTCGACCTCCGCGCCGGCCCGGGGCGCGACGGCGTGAAGATCGCCGTGCCGAAGCTGCGCCGGATCGCCAATTTCGACGACCTCGATCCGCTGTCGGCCACTCCCGGTGTGACGGTCGAGATCGTGGAGCCCGGACGCCCCCTGCCCGGCGACGCCGCGCTGGTGCTGATCCCCGGCTCGAAGGCGACGATCTCGGACCTTGCCGACTTCCGCGCGCAGGGCTGGGACATCGACCTGAAGGCGCATCTACGGCGCGGCGGGCGTGTCCTTGGCCTCTGCGGCGGCTACCAGATGCTCGGCCGCAGGATCGCCGACCCGGAGGGGATCGAGGGCGCACCGGGCGAGGTCGAAGGCCTCGGCCTGCTCGATGTCGACACGGTGATGTCGGCCGAGAAGCGGCTGTCGCTCACCCGCGCGACGGAGCGGGAGAGCGGCTTCGGCGTCGAGGGTTACGAGATCCATATCGGCGCGACGACCGGCCCCGATTGCGCGCGCGCCTGGCTCGATCTGGAGGACGGGCGCCGCGAAGGCGCGACCTCGCCCGACGGACTGGTGCAGGGCAGCTATCTGCATGGCCTGTTTTCCTCCGATGCGTTCCGCGCGGCATATCTCGACCGGCTTGGCGTCGGCGCCGCGCCCTTCGCCCATGCGGCCTCGATCGAGACGACACTCGACGCGCTCGCTGCCCATATCGAGGCGCATCTCGACGTCGACCGGCTCTTGGCACTGGCGGAGCCCGTCCCCGAGGCCTGACCTTAACAGTTGCAATGCGCGCGCCGCGGCGGTTTCGTCGGGACCGATGCCAGACGGGAGACGCAATGCCGGACGTGCTGAAGAACCCTTATCGCGGCGCCGGGCTCGACCTTGGCATGCCCCGGCCCGTGGACGACCCATCCGCCGTGTCGCGTTTGCTCGCCCTTTGTCCGAGGCATGGCGACACGCCGTTGCTGGACGTGCCCGACCTCGCCGCGCACTGTGGCGTCGCCGCCGTACGGATCAAGGACGAGCGTGGGCGCATGGGGCTCGGCAGTTTCAAGGCGCTCGGCGCGGCCTTCGTCATCGCCCGCGATGCGGCCGCGAACGACCCCGATGACTGGACCTCCGCCCTAAGCGGGTGGACTTACGTCGCCGCCAGTGCCGGCAACCACGGCCTGTCCGTCGCGGCAGGAGCTGCGCTGTTCGGGGCGCGTGCGCTGATCTACCTCGCCGACACCGTCCCGGAGGCTTTCGCTCACCGTCTTCGTGCCAAGGGCGCCGAAGTCGTGCGCAGCGGCGCGACCTACGAGGCCAGCATGGATGCGGCAGAGGCCGCCGCCGCCGAGAACGGCTGGACCCTGCTGTCCGACAGCACGTGGGAGGGGTCGCTCGACACCGGACGCGGCGTGATGGAAGGCTATCTTCAGATGGCGGTCGAGGCCGCCGACGCCATGGATGAGGCGCCCACACATATCCTGTTGCAGGCCGGGGTCGGCGGACTTGCCGGCGCCGTCGCGGCTTACGCCCGCAAGCGGTGGAGCGACGGGCCTGAGATCATCGTGGTGGAGCCCGCCGCCGCGCCCGCCCTGATCGAGAGCGTCCGCGCCGGCCGTGCCGTCACCGCCGAAGGGCCGGTCTCCGCGATGGGGCGGCTCGACTGCAAGACACCGTCGCTCGTGGCGCTCGCCGGCCTCTCCGCCGACGCCGACCGGTTCGTCACGATCAGCGAGGGAGAAGCGGCAGAGGGCGTGTCGGTCCTCTACCGGCTCGGCCTCGACACCACGCCATCGGGCGGCGCGGGCCTTGCCGCGCTGATCGCCGGATTGCCCGACATCGGGCCTGACGCCCGCATCCTCGCCATCCTCAGCGAAGGCCCGGAGGGATGAACGACCGCCCGACCCTCTTCCCGGTCGCCGAGTTTCATGGCCGGGTCGAGGGCTTGCAGCGACGGTTGGCGCAGGCCGGACAGGACGCGCTGCTGCTGACCTCTGCCGCCGACATCTTCTATGTCACCGGTTTCCTCACGCGGTTCTGGGAAAGCCCCGCACGGCCGTGGTTCCTGCTCGTTCCCGCTAAGGGCGCGCCTGTCGCGGTCATCCCAGCCATCGGGCGGGACCTGATGGAGCGGACATGGATCACCGACATCCGCATGTGGGACGCGCCCGATCCCCGCGACGACGGCATTTCGCTTCTGGCCGACGCGATCAGCGAACATGTCCCGCCCGACGGTCTGCTCGGCGTTCCTATGGGCCTCGAGACGAGCCTGCGCATGCCACTTGCCGATTATCATCGGCTGCTCGACCGGATCGCGCCGCGCCGCCCGGCCGACGCCACCGACATCATCCAACGCGTGCGCGAAGTGAAGAGCGAGGCCGAAGTCGACCGCATCCGCCTCACCTGCGCCATCGCGAGCGAGGCTTTCGACGCGGTGCCTGCCATCGTCAACCGGGCGCCGACCCTCGACGCCGTGTTCCGGGGCTTTCAGTCCGCGCTGCTCGACGCCGGGGCGGACTGGGTCAGCTACACTGCCGGCGCGGCGGGCGCAGGGGGCTATGGCGACGTCATCTCGCCCGCCGGTCCGCAGCCGCTCTCCCCCGGAGACGTGCTGATGCTCGACACCGGGGCCGTGCGCGACGGCTATTTCTGCGACTTCGACCGCAACTTCTCGATCGGGCCGGTCGCGGACGAGACCCGACAGGCGCACGACGCCCTGCACGCGGCCACCGATCGGCTGATCGACGACCTCCGCCCGGGAATGCTCGCCTGTGACGCGCACCGGCAGCTGTGCGCCGCGCTCGAGCTGCGCGGAATGCGTCCCGGCGGTGGTCGCCTCGGCCACGGCCTCGGCGTGACGCTGACCGAATGGCCCTCCTTCACCGACCACGACCAGACGCCCCTCGTCGCCGGCATGGTGCTGACGATCGAGCCTTCCGTCGTACTGTCGTCCGGTCGCATCCTCGTCCACGAGGAGAACGTCGTCCTGCGCCCGGACGGGCCGGAGCTCCTCTCGCCCCGTGCGCCGGGAGAGATGGTGGAGATCCCGCTTTGACCGGCTTTCCCTACAGCCTGATCGAGGAGCCCTCGCCCGCCGGGCGGCTCGGCCTGATCGTGCTTCAGGTGGACGAGACGATCGAAGGCGACTTCCGCCGCCTGTTCCCCGACCCTGCGCTGACGCTCCATATCACGCGCATCCCCTCCGGCACCGAGCTGACGCCCGAGACGATCGCCGGCATGGCGGAGGGCCTGCCGCGCGCGACCGCGCTGCTGCCGCAGGTGCCGATGTTCGACGCGGTCGGCTACGCCTGCACATCCGGGACCCTGCTGCTCGGGCCGGAACGGGTCGAGGACCTCGTCCGCCGCAATTGCCGCACGCGGCGGGTTTGCACGCCCCTCACCGCGGCGGTCGAAGCGTTCCGGCACCTCGGCATCGCCCGCCTCGGGCTGGTGTCGCCCTACATCGCCTCAGTTTCCGAGCCGTTGCGCGAGGCGTTCGTCGCCTCCGGCGTCGAGGTGCCGAACGTCGTGAGCTTCGATGAATCGACCGAGGCCAACGTCGCCCGGATCGACGGGCGGTCACTGATGGCTGCGACCCGCGCGGTGGCGGACGGTGTCGACGCGGTCTTCCTGTCCTGCACCAACCTCCGAACGTTCGAGATCATCGCCCCCCTCGAAGCGGAACTGGGCGTGCCGGTCCTCAGCAGCAACAGCGTTTTCGGCTGGGCCATGGCACGGGACCTGCCAACCTGGAGCCGCCCGCACGGGCCAGGGCGGTTGTTTGGGTCTTAGTTCGGCCAGCGGGGCGACATTCCGGTCCGACCGCATATTTTCGCTGAAGGGTTCTTATCGGCGCCGGGCATGGCCTTGGCTCAAGCTGGCAGGACAGACCTCAAAGTATCGGCGAGCCTGCAGATGTGGCTTGAAGATACGACGATGGTCTACACCAAGTCGAAATTAGAGCGTGACAGGCCGGGAATTGGCCGAATACCTTCAACTGATGTTACTGAGACTTTTGTTGCGCGCGACGCGAAAGAAGCGTCGAAAAACACAAGAGCGGCCGATCCAAGTGCCAGCTCGACCGACGCCGGTTCCCTCTACAACGCGGCCTGCGCCTCCCAGACGCCCTGTTCCAGCGGCCACCCAATCGGTTTCCATAGAGACGCCGACCTCGCCGCTCATCGGCAAATGCTGGGTGATTGACGGTGACACCATTCAGATCGGTAAGGTCAGACTGCGCCTCGCCGGCATAGACGCACCTGAGCTTGAGCACCCATGGGGCAAGCGAGCCAAGTGGCAGCTGGTCCAATTATGCAAGGGTCAGTCCATTACGGCGAAGCTTGAGCCGGACCTGTCCTACGACCGGCTCGTTGCCACATGTTTCCTTCCCGATGGCCGCGACCTCAGCGCGGAGATGGTGAAGAGCGGGATGGCGCTCGACTGGAAGAAATTCTCAGGAGGCAAATACAGCCACCTCGAGCCCGAAGGCGTCCGCAAAAAGCACTGGAAAGCCGCGGCGCGGCAGCGCGGCGACATGCGCACTTTCGAGAAGTGATCCAGGGTTCCCCGATCGCCCGTGCTCACGAAGCGCACGATAAGCATAGGTCCGCCGCAGGAGGCCGCGGTGGAACTGGCCCGCTTCATGGCGAAGTCGGCGCATGGCGCAGACTCCGCTATCGGGTGACTGTTTAGACTGAAATTCGCCAGCTTCACTTCGCAAAGCGAATTTCAATTCAAAACCCGTCCTTGATGATCAGGTGGCTATGCCTGTGCGGTTCGCCTCTGCCGTGCTGGTGGACTTCCTGGACATCTTCAACCGGCACCAAGGACAGATGGCCGTGGCGGATTCCCCGTTCCGCAAAGAGGCCTTGCGCATAATCCTCCACATCCGCGACCTTGCCGCGCATCACCGTCACCTCCATCGCGTTGGTGTGGTCTAGCGGCACCGACAGGGCCGCGACGGCCTGGTCGTGACGGGAGTGGCGGGTGTGGGGGACCCGGCGCCCGAGGTCACGGGTGGAAAGGTCCAGGGCGTAACTGACGACCCCGATGCAGTCCGCGTCCTGCGGCGCGTCCCGGGTCAGGGCGCGGCGGAGAAGATCGCGGATCGCCTCGGACCGGTTGGTCGCGCCGGATTGCTCCATCCGCCGGTCCAGTTCGGCCAGCAGGTCGTCTTCGATCGCTATGGTAATCCGCTGCATGACCCTCTCCCTGCTGTCGCTCCAAACATCCGCGGACCGGAACCGGGGCGCAAGCAAGTCTGCGCTTTACACCACGAATAACCAAAGTATGAAATACGACTCAATAAATCATACGCCGAGGTTCCGCATGCTCCATCCGCTCTCCACCGCTGCCGTGGCCTTGTCCCTGATGATGCCGGCCCAAGTGGAGGCGCGTCCACTGGTACTTGCCATCGGCGGAGAGCCTGACGGCGGGTTCGATCCGATCATGGGTTGGGGGCATTACGGCAACCCGCTCTTCCAGTCGACACTGCTGCGCTACGATGCCGAGCTCAACCTGGTCGGGGATCTCGCGACGGACTGGAGCCTATCTGAAGACCGGCTCGTCTGGCGTGTGACCCTGCGAGACGATGCCATGTTCTCGGACGGGACGCCGCTGACGGCCGAGGATGTCGCTTTCACCTTCAACGCAGCCAGCGAAGCCGGCGGCCTGGCCGACCTCACCATATTGAAGGAAGCGCGCGCCCTGGACGACACCACGGTCGAACTGGAGCTGACCGAGCCGCGGATCACCTTCGTCTCGCGCCTCGCCACGCTCGGGATCGTGCCGGCGGAGACCTATGGCGACGGCTATGCCCGCCAGCCCGTCGGGTCGGGCCCGTTCCGGTTGATCGAGTGGCGCGAAGGAGAGCAACTTGTCGTCGAGCCGAACCCGCATTGGCATGGGGGCGAGATCGCCTTCGAGCGGGTCAGCTTCATCTTCGGCTCGGAAGAGGCCGGGCAGGCTCTGGCCCGCACCGGGGCCGCCGACCTCGTGGCCGTGCCGCCCTCGATGGCCGATGCGGCCCCATCGGGCATGGAGGTGCTTCACGTCGATACCGTGGACAACCGCGGCCTGGCCTTTCCGATGCTGCACGCGACGGGCGAGACGACGGCCGCGGGCACGCCGATCGGGAACGACGTGACAGCGGACCGGGCGATCCGGGTGGCGATCAACCAGGCGCTGGACCGCGACGCGCTGGTGGCGCTGGCCCTGAACGGGCACGGACGCCCGGCGATGGGTCCGGCAGACGGCCTGCCTTGGGACAACCCGGAGGCCGCGATCCCCGGCAACGACCCCGCCGCCGCGATGGCGACACTGGATGAGGCCGGATGGACGGACAGCGATGGCGACGGCATCCGCGAAAAGGATGGCAAGCCAGCGGCTTTCCAGGTGCTCTACCCTGCCGGCGACAGCACGCGGCAGGCGTTGGCACTGGGAGCGTCGGAACAGCTGCGCGAGATTGGCATCGACGCCCGGCCAACCGGCAGCAGCTGGGACGAGATCGGCGCCCTGATGCATAGCGAGGTCGTCGTGCTGGGCTGGGGCGCGCATGACCCGTCGGAGATCTACTACCTGCATCATGGCGACTACGCCGGGATCGACTACTACAACACCGGCCATTACTCGAATCCGGAGGTGGACGCGCGCCTTGAGGCTGCGGAAGCTGCGAACGGGGTCGAGGAGTCGCTTGCCGAATGGCAGGCCGCCGCTTGGGACGGCGAGACGGGGTTCGGTCCGAAGGGCGACGCGACGTGGGCCTGGATGGTGAACCTCGAACATTCCTACTGGGTGTCGGACTGCCTCGACGTCGGGCCATTGCAGGTTCACCCGCACGGACATGGCTTCCCGATCACTCATGATCTGCCGTCCTGGCGCTGGACCTGCGAATGAGGGCATGGCTTCCGGCCCTTCTGGCCGGACGCTTGGTCCGGCTGGCCTGGCTGCTGCCCCTGGCGGCGGTCGGGCTCTTCGTGCTGATCTCGCTTGCGCCCATCGACCCGGTTCAGGCCTATGTCGGCGGTCGCACCTCTCAGATCGGGCCGGAGCAACGCGACGCCATCGCCGCCGCTTGGGGGCTGGACCGGCCAGCGGCCGAGCGGTTTGCCAGCTGGCTCGGTCAGCTGGTGCGGGGTGATCTGGGCCAATCCATCACCTTCAACGCCCCGGTGATGCAGGTGATCGCAGCGAGACTGCCGGCGTCGATGGCCCTGGTCGGGCGCGCCTTTGCGCTGTCCTTCGTGCTGGGCACGCTGCTGGGGCTGACGGCGGGGGCAACGCGGGGGTGCTGGCCCGACCGGGTGATCCGGACCGTCGCCGTCGTGCTGGCCGCCAGCCCGGGCTTCTGGGTGGCGATCCTGCTGGTCGCGGTCTTCGCGGTCGGACTGGGTTGGCTACCCGCCTGCTGCGCGACACCGCCCGGGCAGCTGGCCTCCGAGGTCACTCTGGCGGATCGCTGGCGCCACATGGTGCTGCCGGTCGCGACCCTGTCGGTTGTCGGCGTCGCGCCGCTGGTACTCCACACCCGGCAGAGCCTGATCGCCTTCCTCGACAGCCCCGCGGCGCGGCACCTGTTCGCACACGGGGCGACGCCGGTTCGGCTGGCCTTCGGCCCCGGCCTGCGTCACGCGGCAGGGGTCGCGCTGACCCTGCACCTCGCCAGCGCGGGCGAGCTCTTCGGCGGCTCTGTCCTGGCCGAAGCCGTCTTCGCCTGGCCCGGTCTCGGGCAGGCGACCGTGCGCGCGGCGACAGGGGCGGATGCGCCGCTGCTGATGGGAATCGGACTGGCGACGTTGCTGTTCGTCTTCGCAGGCAACCTGCTGGCCGACATCGCCGCCCGGCTGGCCGACCCGCGACTGAGGCGCGTCTCATGAGCGACGCGAGCGAACTGACGCTCACGCTGCCCGGTCGCCGCCGGCATCCGCGGCGACGGGCGATGCGACACGGAATCGTCGCGCTGACGCTGCTGGTCGCGGTGCTGGCGGGCGGTGTTCTGCTGCCCGATGGCGCCTTGTCGATAAACGCGGGGTCACGGGCGCTGCCACCGCAGCCGTCCCACCCCGCGGGAACCGACATGCTGGGCCGCGACATCGCCGCGCGGACCCTCGCCGCCCTTGCGCAGAGCCTGCAGGTCGGGCTGCTGGCAGCGGGCGCCTCGACCCTAGTCGCCGTGGCCCTGGGGCTGGCCGCGACCTTCGGGCGCGTCGCCGATCACCTCGTCGGGGTGCTGACCGAACTCGCGCTCGGCCTGCCGCATTTCGTGCTCCTCATCATGATCGCCTTTGCCATGGGGGGCGGCACGACCGGAGTTGTCGTCGCCATCGCCCTGACCCATTGGCCGCGCCTGTCGCGGATCCTGCGACACGAGGCGCAGACCACCGCCGCCTCGGAGTACGTGATGATCTCCCGCGCGCTCGGGCGGTCGCAGCTCTGGGTGGCCCGGCACCACCTGGCGCCCCACCTGGTGCCGCAAATCATCGCCGGGTTCATCGTGATCTTCCCCCATGCGATCCTGCACGAGGCCGGGCTCAGCTTCATCGGCCTCGGGATCGAACCGCACCTTCCCTCGATCGGCGTGATGCTGTCCGAGAGCCTGGGAGAGATCATGGCCGGCCACTGGTGGGTCGCCGCCGCCCCCGGCCTTGGCCTGATGCTGATCGCCCTGGCCCTCGAGCGTTTCGGAGAGGCGCTGCGCCAGCTGTCCGAGCCGGCGGGAGGCATGACATGACCCTGAAGATTGAAGACCTGTCGGTGAGCTTTCCGACCGGCCTCGTGCTGGACGGGGTTTCGTTTTCGCTAGACCGCGGCGAAGTGGTCGGGATGACCGGCAGTTCCGGTGCGGGCAAGAGTATCGTCGCCGAGGCACTCGTCGGCGCGCTGCCACCCGACGCAATCCGGGCCGGCCGGATCACCGTCGACGGAGCCCCGCTTGTGCCCCGGACGATCGCGCTGGCCCCGCAGCGGCTGGACGCGCTGGACCCGCTGGCGCAGGTCGGCCGCCAGCTCGAACGTTTTGCGCGCCTTGCCGACCGATCAATGGATGTGCTGGCTGTGTTGGCAGGTGTCGGCCTGCCGGCAAGGACGGCGCGGCTCTATCCGCATGAACTGTCCGGCGGCATGGCGCGCCGGGTGCTGCTGGCCACTGCTCTTGCCACCGGCGCGGACTGGATCGTAGCCGACGAACCGACGGTCGGACTGGACGACGCGGCGTCGCGCCGGATCCTGTCCCTGCTTGCCGACCTTGCTGCCTCGGGGCACGGCGTGATCGTGATTTCGCACGACCTGATCGGGCTGGCGAAGATCGCGGCACGCGTCGTCATCCTGCGCCAGGGCCGGCACGTGGAAACCGCATCGGCGAGTGTCTTCACGGGTCCGGGCGCGGATCTGCGCGAAGAATTCTCCCGAGCTTTGTGGCAGGCCCAGCTTGCACCGGCATCACCATGCTGACGGCCCGTGCAGTCTCCAAGGCCTACGGCGACCGGCAGATTCTGACCGGAGTCGACCTCGACCTCGCCGAGGGCGACGTCGTCGGTCTCGGCGGGGCCTCGGGCTCAGGCAAGACGACTTTGGGGAAGGTTCTCGCCGCTCGGCTGGCGCCTGATCACGGCGATGTCCTGCTGGAGGGCGTCGAGGTCGCACCGGCAACGCCCGGACACCCGGCCCCCCTGCAATACGCCCCGCAATCCCCCGAGCTCGCAATAGATCCCCGATGGCCCGTGCGCAAAGTCCTCGCCAACGGGATGCCACCGGACCCCGAGGTCCTGGCGGCGCTGGGTATCCGGAACGTCTGGGCGGATCGCCTGCCCATGCAGCTATCCGGCGGCGAACTGGCTCGCGTCTCCCTGGCACGCCTGTTCCACCCTCACCTGCGGGTCCTGATCTGCGACGAGATCACCAGCCAGTTGGATGCGATCGAGCAGGATCTGCTTCTGCGAGCCCTGGTCGAACTCGCCGCCCGGAGACGGATCTCACTGCTTCTCATTTCGCACAGCAGCGCCCTGCGATCTCGGTTCTGTAGGAGAAGCATGGTGCTCGACCGGCGGGATGACAGTAAGTCCTGCGAATAGCAGCCCTGAGACCACAATGCCGCGAACGACGGCGTTCAGACTTCAGACCATTGCCGACGGTGGCGCGGCCCTACCATCGCTGCATCACCCGATCCCTATAGCGGTCGTCTGCGGCCGCGGGCAGCATCGATCATTTCGCTGGCGTCCGATTTGCAACCGAGGACTGCAATCCCGGTATCGCGACGCGCAGCGCCGAGAATTGTACTGGGATCGAAACCGATTGAAGGCATTGGGGCTGGCTGATGCGCAGGCACCACCCCACGCGTCCTCGCCTTCGCAAAGCCAACCCATTTGCCCGACACGAATGTCGCCATGGCATCCGCGAGGCGAAACCGATCGAGCTGCCTCCACACCCCCGGGGCAGGAAATACCCCGGGTGACCTGCCGTGCCGGGTAGAACGGCCCAAGGCCGGGCGCACGGAAAAAGTGTGGCCGGACGAACCCTTGACAACCTGGCGGTCGCTCCCCTTAACTTCGCCTTAAGTCCGGTAAGGACAGATTCTGGGAGGAATAAGATGACTAATGTACGACTGATGACGTCAGTCGCGGCGATGGCCCTTGGGCTCGGATCGGCGGCGACTGCGCAGACGACGATTGATTTTCTTCACGTCGAGAACAACCCGGAAACGGTGGCCCTTTGGGAGGAGATGGTCGCCGAGTACGAGGCTGAGAATCCCGACGTGACCGTGAACCTTGAGTTCCTCGAGAACGAGGCCTTCAAGGCAAAGCTGCCGTCGCTTCTGCAGTCCGACGAAGCACCCGACATCTTCTATTCGTGGGGCGGCGGGGTGCTCGACATCCAGCGCAACTCCGGCGCGCTGCGCCCGCTCACCGAAGAGATGCAGGCCAACGACGGCGAATGGCAGAGCACCTACAGCCAGGGCATCATCGACGGTCTCAGCTTCGACGGCGATATCTGGGCCGTGCCCTACCGGACCGGGGCCGTCGCCTTCTTCTACAACCGCGACCAGTTCGAAGAGGCCGGCGTCGACGGTGACGCGATCGAAACCTGGGACGACTTCCTGGGGGCGGTTCAGAGCCTCAAGGACGCGGGTCTGACGCCCCTCACCTGCGGGGGTGGCGACAAGTGGCCGCTGCACTTCTATTATTCCTACCTGATCATGCGGAATGGTGGTGCCGAGGTGATGGACGTCGCCAAATCCGGTGGTGACGGTGCCTTCGTCAACGACGCCTTCATCAAGGCCGGCCAGCAGATCCAGGAGCTGGGCGAGATGGAGCCTTGCCAGAACGGCTGGCAGGGTAGCCGCTGGCCGGAACCGCTCGGCGATTTCGCCGACGGCCGCGCCGCGATGATGCTGGGTTTCGAAGACACCAACATCGACCAGGTTTCGAACGCGACCGATGGTGAAGGCCTCGCGCAGGAGAACATCGGCCGCTTCCCGTTCCCCGCTGTCGAGGGCGGTGCAGGCAGCACGTCCGATACGTTCGGGGGTCTGAACGGCTGGGCCGTCACGGCGAATGCGCCTGACGAGGCCGTGGACTTCCTGCGTTGGTTCACCACCGCCGACAACCAGCGTCGCCTGGCCGAGACGACGGGTCTGATCCCGGTCGCGCTCGGCGCCGAGGACGGCGTGGTCGACCCGCTGGTGCGCGAAGCCGCGACGGCTCTGGGTGAATCCACCTATCACCAGAACTACCTCGACCAGGATCTCGGGCCGAACCTTGGCCGGACGGTCAACGACGTGACGGTCGAGCTCTGGGCCGGTGACATCTCGCCCGAAGATGCGGCGCAGACGCTTCAGGACACCTCTGACATGGAAAACATGCAGTAAGGTCCCTCAGGCCCGGCCGCCGCTCCGACAGCGGCGGCCGGGACACCCACCTTTGAGGCGTGTGGCGAGACGACCGAGGCGGATCCGCCGCCCAACCAAGGATCGGCAGTTTCATGGCAACGACGGAAGCATCTGCCCTCAGGGGCCGAGGCGGGCGCGGCTCCAACGGGGGCCGCTTCGGACTGTCGCGGCGGCAGATCACCTGGGCGAAATCGACCCTGCCGGTGCTGATCATCTTCCTGCCCCCGGGTCTCCTTCTTTTCACGATCTTCGTCATTCTGCCCATGGGCGAGGCAGCATGGTATTCGTTCTACAACTGGAACGGCTACGGTGAGCCGACCCAGTGGATCGGCACGCGCAACTACGAGTTCGTGTTCCAGAACAAGGTCTTCCTGACCGCACTCAAGAACAACGCCCTGATCATCGTGGTGTCGATCCTGGTGCAGATCCCGCTGGCGCTATGGCTGGCCAACATGCTGGCTCAGCGGATCAGGGGATCGCTGGTGTTCCGGCTGATCTTCTTCCTGCCTTACGTCCTCGCCGACGTTGCGGCGGGCCTGATCTGGCGCTTCGTCTACGATGGCGATTTCGGTATCGTCTCAAATACCTGGCAGGCCGTAGGCGGCGAGCCCTTCTACGCCCTGGCCGAGCGCGAATACGCGATCTGGGCCGTCCTTGCCGTGATCGTGTGGAAGTACTTCGGCTTTCACATGATGCTCTTCATCGCGGGCCTTCAGGCCATCGACAAGGAGATCATGGAGGCCGCCGAGGTCGACGGTGCGACCGGTGCGCAGAAGTTCTTCCGCATAACCCTGCCCCTGCTTGCCTCGACCGTACGGTTGTCGGTCTTCTTCTCGATCATCGGTTCGCTGCAACTCTTCGACCTGATCATGCCACTGACCGGCGGGGGTCCGAGCAACTCGACGCACACGATGGTCACCTACCTCTACCAGTACGGGGTCGTGCGGCTTCAGATCGGGTTCGGCAGCGCGGTCGGGGTGGTTCTGTTCCTGATCTCGGTCACGCTGGCCTTCACCTACAGATGGATCTTCATGCGCAATGACTGACGCGACCTCCGGAGGGATGCGCCCGAACCTGGCGCGGCAATCCTACATCTACGCCTCGCTCCTGTTCGTCGCGGCGATCGTCGTGATCCCGCTGGCGATGACCGCGCTTGGCGGGTTCAAGACGCTGGGCGAGCTGCGCACCAACGCCTTCGGCCTGCCGCAGGAATGGCAGTGGTCGAACTACGTCGATATCATTTTCAGCCAGCGCTACTGGCTACAGATGTGGAACTCGCTCGTCATTGCCGGGATCACCGTGGGGCTCACCCTGCTGGTGGGGTCGATGGCGGCTTTCGTCTTTGCCCACGTGCATTTCTTCGGCTCGAAGTACCTGCTGGCCTACTTCCTGCTGGGCCTCATGTTCCCCGCCGCCACCGCGATCCTGCCGCTGTTCATCCGCATCCGTGACCTCGGCCTGATCGACACCTACTGGGGCGTGGCGCTGCCGCAGGTGGCTTTCGGGCTCGGCCTGTCGATCCTGCTGCTGCGCAACTACTTCCGGGGCATGCCGAAAGAGCTGTTCGACGCCGCCTTCGTCGACGGCTGCGGCTACGTGCGCTTCTTCTGGCGGATCACGCTGCCGCTGTCCCGTCCCATCCTGGCGACCGTGGGGATCATCACCTTCGTGATGAGCTGGAACAGCTACATCCTGCCGCTGATCCTGCTGAACTCGGAAGAGATGTATCCCTGGCCGCTTGGCATGATGGTTTATCGGGGCGAGTTTGCGACCGACTGGCAGTTGGTGCTGGCCTTCATCACGCTGACGATCCTGCCGACCGTCATCGCCTTCTTCGCGGCGCAGCGACACATCATCGCCGGCCTGACAGCGGGCGCCGTCAAGAGCTGAGCGCGGGTCCTGCCCGTGCGCCCCTAAAACGCCCCGCCGATGACCCTGGAGGAGATACTCGACCTGATGATCCGTCTTCCGGGTCTGGACCACCGGGATCATCCGGCCCTGCGCAACAGGCGGCCCCGGCCCGAGGTCAGCCCCACCGCCTTCTGGGTTCCGGTCGAGGTCACGGGGGCTCGGGCCGCATTGCTGGTAGGCCCCGACGAGGCCGGCGTCATCGAATTTGTCGGTGGCCGATCCCGAGATCCAGACCGGAACCCCGACCCTGCGTTGGGCGGATGTCCGGGAGGAGGCCTTGGCCTGGTGCCGCCGTGCCGCCGCGTCGGACGAGGCGCTGCGGCTGGTCGACCAGCGGGAGGACGTACGGCGCCTGCTCGACCTGCGTGTGCCCGGTTCGCCCCGGTTGATGACCTTCGGGCACAGCTTTCCCGAGGGCGAGTGGACCGAAGCGACGCTCGCGATCCACGTCATTCTGTATGATATCGAGCCCGACGATGCGGCAGGATACATTGACTGACCCGCCGGCGTGACTGGCGATCAGACGCTGATCCGCTCTCCCGTGTCGCGGTCGAAAACGTGCACGAGGTCGGGCGTGATGCTCACCGTCATCTGACCTTCCCGCCGCATGTCGCTGACGCCACTGACCGCCACGGTGATGTGAGGCCCCTGCCCCAGGTCGAGGTTGTAGAACGTCAGCCCGCCCGTCGGCTCCACGTAGTCGATCGAGCCGGTAAGCGTGTTTTCCGTACCGTCGAGCGCAAGATGCTCGGGCCGCAGGCCGACGGTGACAGCAAGACCCTCCCGAACCTCGCCGTCCGGCTGCCAGTCCAGCTCGGTTCCGTCCGCCAGGCGGACGCGGAGCGCCCCGTCCCGACGCACCACCTCTCCGTCCAGCATGTTCATGCCAGGCGATCCGATGAAGGCGGCGACGAAGAGGTTCACGGGACGCATGTAGAGGTCCATCGGCGTGCCGACCTGCTGGATCACGCCGCCGTTCAGCACCACCACGCGGTCGGCCAGAGTCATTGCCTCGATCTGGTCGTGGGTCACATAGATCGAGGTCGTGCCGACCTTCTTGTGCAGGGTCTTGATCTCGCCCCTCATCTGTACCCGCAACTTGGCGTCGAGGTTCGACAGGGGTTCGTCGAACAGGAAAACCGACGGGTTGCGCACGATGGCGCGGCCCATCGCCACCCGCTGCCGCTGCCCGCCCGACAGCTGGGAGGGCTTGCGCTCCAGCATGTCCTCAAGCTCGAGCATCCGCGCCGCCTCGTCCACGCGCCGCGCGATCTCGTCTTTCGGAACCTTCGAGAGCTCGAGGTTGAAGCTGAGGTTCTTGGCCACGCTCATATGCGGGTAGAGCGCGTAGGACTGGAACACCATCGCGATATTGCGCTCGCGCGGGGTGAGGTCGTTCACGATCCGGTCGCCGATCTCGATGTCGCCGGACGTGATCTCCTCCAGCCCCGCGATCATCCGCAGGAGGGTGGACTTGCCACAGCCCGACGGCCCGACGAGCGCCAGGAACTCCCCCTCCTCGACGGTAAGGTCGATCCCCTTGATGACCTTTACCGCACCGTAATTCTTCTCGATCCCGCTCAGGCTGACGGATGCCATGCCCTACCTCCCTCGACTGCTCCGGCGCCACCATATCGGTCCGGCAGGCATGAGCAATCTTTGTCTGCCAAAGCCGCACGAAGCCATGACATCACCCTCGCGTTCAGGATGAGCAAAACGTGTAATCTCCGTAACTCCGGTAGAGGCCGGAGATTGGTCCTCCGTTCGAAATCTCGAATCTCATGATCGAGGCTCGCGCCCCCGGCGCCGATATGGAATTGCAGTGCCGAGCAACCCCGGAGACGCTGTCGCTTGTCCCGGGGCCGCAGGAAGCTGCAATGCGGGGGTCAGGGCAAACCAATGCTAATCAGAGTTGGAGACCAGCGGACGGAGAGGATCGACGTCACTCTGGCGGGCATCCTGTCGTTCATCGCCGGGGCACTCAACGCCGTCGGCTTCCTGATCGCAGGTTCGTTCACGGCCAACATGACCGGCAACGTCTCCGCCTTCGCGGACGAGCTGGCAGAGGGTGCAATCAGGACTGCTCTGTCCTTCGGCGGGCTGATCGTTGCATTTATCTTCGGCGCCGCGCTTGCCGCTGGCGCCATCCAGTACGGCGAACGGCGCAAACTTCGGTCGATCTACGCCGTGGCAATTCTTGTCGAAGGCGTGATCCTGCTCGGGATCGGAGCCGCGTTGCTCCGCTGGTCCTCGACCGGCGACGGCCCCCTGATGTTGGCGCTCAGCTTCGTCATGGGCCTTCAGAACGCCGCCACTACCCTGATCTCGCAATCACGGGTCCGCACCACGCACGTGTCAGGCATGGCAACGGATATCGGTATCGAACTCGTCGCCCTTGCCGGGACCGACGAGGTGAGGTCCCAAGCGGTTCCGAAGCTGAGGTTGCACAGCGTGACGCTTGCGTCGTTCGCGGTCGGCGGACTGGTCGGGGCCCTGCTCTTCGGCATCATAGGTTTCTGGCTATTCATCGCAGCGGCGATCAGCCTGTTTGCCCTGGCCGCGCCGCAAGCACTCGGCGCGCGGCAACCGGATGACTTGTAACCTGGCGCGGACAATCTCTTCGCTGCCGTCACCGGCATGTCCAGAACAATAATATGTGGCAGGGTGCGCGGCAGCAGGGTGGCGGAACCTGCTTGTTAATGGAGGCGAGTACCGGAATCGAACCGGTGTACACGGATTTGCAATCCGCTGCGTCACCACTCCGCCAACTCGCCAGAGTGGCCGTTTTCCTAGTCGCGACCGAAGCGCTCTGCAAGGGGGGATCCGCACATTGCGCCGAAAATCCGGGCAGATGGCTGATCGGGCCGGGGCATGACGATGCGGCACGCGGCGACACCGGCAGCCCTTTCAGGCAAGGGTCCGGGGCCGAAACCGGAGGCGATCGCCGAACAACTGATCAAGAAGTGTCTTGGATGCGTTGCCGGACCACGAATAGTGTGGCAAGACCGGATTGCCGAGGATTCTGAACGGAAGAGTTTAGTAAATGGCTGACTACAATGCCCGCCGCATCGTCATGGTCGACACGCAGGTCCGTCCCTCCGACGTGACGAAGTTCCCGATCATCGACGCCATGTTGTCCGTGCCGCGCGAATCCTACGTGCCCGACGACAAGCGCGAGGCCGCCTACGTGGGCGAGAACCTCTCCCTTGGCGGAGGCCGCGTGATCCTGGATCCGCGCACCTTCTCCAAGATGCTCGACGCGCTGAACATCCAGCCGACCGACATCGTCCTCGATCTCGGCTGCGGGCTCGGCTACTCGACCGCCGTCATCGCCCGCCTCGCCGAGTTCGTGGCCGGCGTGGAAGAGGACGAGGACCGCGTCGACGAAGCACAGGCCAAGCTCAGTGCGGAAGGTGTCGACAACGCCGCCGTCCTGCACGGCCCCCTCGCCGAGGGCGCGGCCAAGAGCGGCCCCTATGACGTCATCATCTGTGAAGGCGCCGTCGAGACGGTGCCGCAGGCCGTCCTCGACCAGCTGAAGGATGGCGGGCGCATCGCCGCGATCTTCTCGGAAGGTGCGCTCGGCACCGTGCGGCTCGGCTACAATGTCGATGGCCGCGTGACGTGGCGCTACATGTTCAACGCCGCCGCACCCGTCCTGGGCGGCTTCGAGGCGGCACCGGCCTTCGCACTCTGACAACCAAGATACGGGCAGCTGGAGAGCACCGATGAAGAAGTTGACCGCGACACTCCGGGGGATCGCCGTCGGTGCCCTGCTCGCCGGCTCCGCGATCCAGGCCTCGGCCGAAACGCTCGCCGACACGCTCGTCAGCGCCTACGAGAACTCCGGCCTGCTCGACCAGAACCGCGCCCTTCTGCGCGCCGCGGACGAGGACGTCGCAACGGCGGCGGCCGCGCTGGCCCCGATCCTGAGCTGGACCGCCAGCGCCAACGTCACCGACCCGCGCGGTGTCGACACGATCACCACCAGCGTCGGCGTGAACATGCAGCTGCTGGTCTATGATTTCGGGGCGTCCCAGCTCGCCATCGAGGCGCAGAAGGAAGTCGTTCTCGCCACCCGGCAGAGCCTGATCGACGTCGAGCAGCAGATCCTGCTGCGCGCCGTGACCGCGCACCTGAACATCCGCCGTGCCGCGGAGTTCGTCGCGCTGCGCGAAAGCAACGTGCGGGTCATCACGCAGGAACTCCGCGCCTCCGAGGACCGCTTCGAAGTGGGCGAGATCACCCGCACCGACGTGTCGCTCGCCGAATCCGCGCTCGCCGCCGCGCGCAGCGAACTCGCCGCCGCGCAGGGTGACCTGCGCCAGGCGATAGAGGAATATCGCGCCGCCGTCGGCCGCGCCCCCGGCAACCTGCAGCCCGTGTCCCCTGCCCCGCTGCAATACGGCATGGACGAAGCGAAGGCCTTCGCCGTTCGCAACCATCCGACCGCGATTGCCGCCCAGCACAACGTGACGGCGGCGGAGCTGAATATCCGCCGGGCCGAAGCCTCCTACCGGCCGACGGTCACGCTGAACGGCGGGCTCAACTACGACAATGACTTCAACCGGACCGAGCAGTTCGGCCTGTCGATCGGCGGCCCGATCAGCCAGGGCGGCGCGCTGGCCAGCAACGTCCGTCGCGCGATGGCCAACCGGGATGCGCAGCGCTCGGGCCTCTACGTCACCAAGACCAACATCGAGCAGCAGGTCGGCAACGCCTATGCCCTGCTCGCGGTCGCCCGTGCCAGCCTCGACGCCTCCAACCGGCAGATCAGTTCGGCCCGTGTTGCCTTCCAGGGCGTGCGGGAAGAGGCGACCCTCGGCGCGCGAACCACGCTCGACGTTCTGAACGCGGAGCAGGACCTGCTGAACGCCGAGGCGGCGCAGGTTTCCGCCCGCATCGACGAGGTGCTCGCGACCTACCAGGTGTTGAGCTCGATGGGCCTTCTGACCGCGCAGAATCTGAACCTCGGCGTGCAAAGCTATGACCCGGCGGCCTACTACAACCTCGTTCAGGATGCGCCGCTGGCACTGTCCGACCGGGGCCGGGCGCTCGACCGCGTGCTGCGTGCAATAGGCGACTGACCGGTTCGGCGGCGCAAGTCTCCGCAATAGCGCGAACAATTTGTTGGTATTTGTCCTATCGGTTGTTTGGTGACCGGTCTGGGGATAGACTGGTGGTCGAGGCTAAAAGCAGGAATCGCATGTCGGACCCGTTGACCAACGTGGAGATCGAGGATGTTCTGGCATCCATTCGCAGGCTCGTGTCCGCAGGGGAACCGGCAAACCCGCCTGCCCGACGCGATCCGCCGCGCGATCGGCTCGTTCTGACCCCTGCCCTGCGCGTCCATGACGATGCGCCGCCGGCACGCACGACCGCCCTGCCCGCCAATTCCGACACCCCTGCCCGCGACAAGGTCGAGGTGGCGCCGCCCGCCGCGATCAACCTCGCCGCGTTCGAGGTTCGCGACGAGCTGGAGCCGGACGAGGACCTGATCCAGGGTGATGAGTCGCAGGAGGAGGACGACCTCCTCTTCCTCCAGGACGAGGAAGAGCTGAACGCCGAACATCCTTCCGTAGACGAAGACACCTACGAGGAAGAGATCGTCGACAAGGTGGCGGCCGAACCGCACGACCGGAAAGAGGACACCGGGGACGATGTCTCCGCGATGCTCGCCGGTGTCATGGCGGCCAGCGCAGCCCATGCCGCCGACCATCCGGCACCCGCGAAGGCGGAGCTCAGCGCAGCTGAACGCGCCCTGCTGGGCGACCCGGACGAGGCCGCCCGGCCCACCGACGGACGCCCCGTGCGCACGATCGAGCCGGGCGAAGACCTCGACAGCGATGGTGAGGACGACCGCCTCCGCGCACGGCTGCGGGACATGGTGGCAAGCCCCGCCGAGACGCAGCCCGCGGACAAGGTCGCCAAGGCTAAGGCCCCACTCACCGAGGCTACCGTCGCCAGGACACCGGCTGCTGCAGAGAAATCGCCCGCCCCCGCAGCGCCTGTTCAACAGGCGACTCCCCCCGCCGCGCCGATGTCCGATGACTCGCCGGTGTCGCGGGACTCCATCCGCAAGCGGATCGAAGCCACGATCGCGGAGCTCGAGGCGGCCGTGTCCTCCTCCTCCGAGGATTTCGAACCCGACGGGAGCGAGACGCCCGCTCAGGCCTCCTTCGCGAGCCGCCAGAAAAGCCGTCTGCACCTCGTCGTGACCGGCACCGATGAACCGGCACCGACCGTCTCCGCACCCGTCGCCCCACGCGAGCCGGAGGACGAGACCGAGGAACCGGTGTTCGAAAGCGGACGCGTGTCGGCTTACGAGCAGGAGTATGACGAGGTTGAGGACGTGGAGCCCGAGGGCGCACCTGTGTCCGGTTTCCGACAGTCGCTCGGCAGGCTGCACATCGCCGACTTCGAACATGGCGAAAAGACCGAGAGCCAGCGGGCCAACCCGTCCGAGAACGTCGCCGCCTACCCCGACCTCGACGACGATCCGCAGCTTGCCGACTATCTCGACGGCGGCGCCCTTATCGACGAGGAGATGCTGCGCGACATGGTCGGCCAGATCGTGCGGGAAGAGCTTCAGGGCGTTCTCGGAGAGCGGATCACCCGCAACGTGCGCAAGCTCGTGCGGCGCGAAATCCACCGCATCCTGAACTCGCAGGACTTCGAATAACCCTTCGGGGTGGCCGGAGACGGCCCTGCGACGGAACCTGTACTCCGGCCGCGGTTCGTCCGCCAGCGCCATGGGGCCACACGACGTCGACGGAACCGAACCGCTGCACGCCACAACCGCAGCGCGCGCGAACGTTTCTCATAGGTGCATGTCAGGTGAATTGATACAGATCAATTTGCGCGACGATGAACGCCGCTTAAGCGCTAAGTCCCTATATCGTATGTAGCAATTGCTGTCGCTTTCAGGACCGCGAACAGCTCTTGCCCCTGCGTAAGCTTCATCGCATCCGCCGAACGCCGCGTGACCCGGGCAAGAAGGCGGTCCCGGCCTGCCGCCAGTCCGACGGCGACACCGGGTCCGCGTCCCGTCGTCAGCGCCGTGATCGTCACCGGCAGGATGTTCAACGCGCTCAGCCCCTGTGGTCGTTCGAGGGCAAGGATCACGTCCTGCGCCGGGACCCGCAGCCGCACCCGGTCACCCGGCGCGCCGAGCCGCCCCGGCAGGATCAACTGCCCCGCGTCGATCGTGAGCGTCGTCAGACCGTCCGCCTCGTCATAGGCCAGCACCGTCGCGAACAGCAGCGCCCCCGCGTCGCGCACCCCGACAAGAGGAACCGCGTCGGGATCGCCGAGCACCTCCATCGTCGGACCGGCACGCGTGACGCGGCCGTTCTCCATCAGGACCATCGTCGTCGCGAGGCGCGCCACTTCGCTGACATCGTGGCTGATGTAGAGGATCGGCACGCGGGCGACGTCCCGCAGCCGCTCCAGCCAGGGCAGGATCTCCGCCTTGCGCGGCGCATCCAGGGCGGAGAGCGGCTCATCCAGGATCAGAAGCTCGGCGCCCGACATCAGCGCCCGGCCAAGCGCGACGCGCTGGCGCTCACCGCCTGAAAGGTCCGCCGGATACCTGTCCAGTAACGGACGCAGGCCCAGCATCTCGATCACGTCTGCCTCGTCACGTGTTCCGCCGTAGCGCAGGTTGGCAAGAACAGCCATGTGCGGAAACAGACGCGCGTCCTGAAAGACGTAGCCGACCCTGCGCTTTCGCGCCGGCAGGTTGATGGAAGGCCCGAACAGCTCCCGACCACCGACCGTTATCCGACCGGTGTCCGGTTTCAGCAGTCCCGCCACCGCGCGCGCGACGCTGGTCTTGCCGGCCCCCGACGGACCGAACAGCGCCGTGACGCCGGCCGGGGCCGTAAAGGTCGGCGACAGGGTGAAATCGCCCAGTGTTCTGGTGAAGTCGATCTCGATCATCTGACGCGAACCCGGCGGGCCAGCCATTCCGACAGGCCGAGCGCGCCGAGCGCCAGAACGGCGGACGCGATGACGAGGCGCACGACCTCAGGCTCGCGGCCCGGCACCTGCAACAGCCCGTAGATGGCGGAGGGGATCGTCCGCGTCTCGCCGGGGATGGACGAGACAAAGGTGATCGTCGCCCCGAATTCGCCCATCGCCTTGGCGAACCCCAGGACCGCGCCAGCCAGAACACCGGGCAGGATCAGCGGCAGCGTCACCGTGAAGAAGATGCGTATTCGCGACGCGCCGAGTGTCGCGGCGGCTTCCTCCAGCCCCGGATCGACGGCGTCGATAGCGAGCCGGATCGCCCGGACGACGAGCGGAAAGCCCATGATCCCCGCCGCGAGCGCCGCCCCGGTCCAGCGGAAGGCGAGCACGATGCCGAACGTCTCTTCCAGCCAGCCACCAAGCGCGCCACGCCGCCCGAACAGGACAAGCAGAAGGTATCCGGTCACCACCGGCGGCAGGACCAGCGGCAAATGCACCAGCCCGTTGAGCAACCCCCGCCCCGGAAAGCGCCCCCGCGCCAGCAGCAGCGCCATCGCGATGCCCAGAGGGACGGAGACGACGGTCGCCCAGAGTGAGACTTTCAGCGACAGGAAGATCGCCGACCAGCCCTCCGGGCCGAACAGCTCACTCATCTACGGGAAGGAAGCCCGCGTCGGGGAACGCCGGGTGGCTGGCGACCGCGTCGAGGAACTCCGCCGCGCCGGGCGCGTCGTTGCCGGCAATCAGCGCGCCGACGTAGAGGATTTGCGGGTGGCTGTCCTCGGGCAGGTCCGCGACCACGGACACCCCCGGCTCCGCCGCCGCGTCGGTCGCGTAGACGAGGCCGAGCGGCGCTTCGCCCCGCGCGACGAGCGCGAGCGCGGCGCGCACGTTCTCCGCTTCCGCGAGCCGGGTCGAGACTTCGTCCCAGAGGCCGAGCCCCTCGAGCGCGGCCTTGCCGTAGATGCCCGCCGGCACCGACTCGACAAGGCCGATCGCCAGTCGGCCGTCACCGAGCGCGACGTCCAACCCTTCGTCGGTCAGCTCGACGGTGCCCGCGCCAGCCGGTGCGACCAGCACGATACGGTTGGAAAACAGCAGCCTCGGCTCTGTCACGAGACCGCGCCCGTCGAGCCAGTCCATCCAGTCGGTGTTGGCGAGCAGAACGA
This sequence comes from Pelagovum pacificum, assembly GCF_016134045.1. Lineage (NCBI taxonomy): Bacteria > Pseudomonadati > Pseudomonadota > Alphaproteobacteria > Rhodobacterales > Paracoccaceae > Pelagovum > Pelagovum pacificum. The sequence goes on from NZ_CP065915.1 coordinate 2,471,874, forward strand.
CATCTGCGGGGGCGCCCTGGTCGATCTGGCGAGCGATCGCACCGCTTCCGGCATAGGCGATTGCCACGTCGTCACGTTCCGCGGCGACCTCATCGAGAGGGCCTGCGAGGCTGGCGGCGGCGAATATCGTCAGGGGCTCCGCCGGCAGTGGCGTTGCGAACATCAGAATCGGAAACAGCCAGCGAAACATGAACAGAGTATTTCGCGTCCGATTTCGGATGGCAACGCACTGGCACGAAAGGAATCCCGCTGCTACCAAAGGTAGAACGACCATTATCGCCACAGGTCCCCACCTCTTGTTCGTCTATCGCCTGATCCTTTCCATCGCGTTGCCGTTCCTCGCGATCTCCGCCCTGTTCCGCTGGCTCAGCGGAAAGGAAGACCGCAACGCGTTCCGTGACAGGCTGTTCGGCGCTCCGGTGCCGACCGGCGCGATCTGGATTCACGGCGCCTCCGTCGGAGAGCTGACGTCGGCGCGCAAGCTCATCATGGCGATCCTGAAGGATCGAGAGGCGCGCATCATCGTCACCACCAACACGGTGACCGGCCGCGACATGGTCGAATCGTGGAAGCTGCCCCGCGTCCGGGCGCGCATCGCGCCGATCGACGCGCGGGACACGCTGACGCCGATGATCTCGCGTGCCGCCGCGCTCGTCGTGCTGGAGAACGAGATCTGGCCGAACCGTATCGCGCTGGCCCACAAGGCCGGGATCCCGGTTCTGATGATCGGCGCCCGCATGTCCGAGCTCAGCTTCCAGCGCTGGAAGAACAGGCCCAACCTGATGCGCAGCCTGCTGGAGCCGGTGACGCTGCTGGTGCCGCAGGACAGCGAGAGCGGGGACCGGTTCCGGCAGCTCGGAGCACCGGCACGCGCGATGGCCGCGCCGGTGCAGCTGAAGTCGCTCTACCGGCCCGAGGGGCAGACGGATGATCGGCTGTCTTTCTCGCGGGCGCATACGGTGCTCGCCGCCTCGACCCACGAGGGGGAGGAGAACATCGTCTTCGAGGCCTTCAACCGCGCCCGCAAGTCCGAACCGAAGTTGCGGCTGATCCTCGCCCCCCGCCACCCCGAGCGGGCCGGCGACATCGCCCGCCGTGCGGCGCGGCTGGGGCTGCAGGCCGCCCTGCGCTCCACCAGCGGGCCGCCACAGAAACCGGTCTATATCGCGGACACGATGGGCGAGCTGGAGCTGTTCTACGGCATGGCCGGGGTCGCCTTCGTCGGCGGGTCGCTCGTCGAGAAGGGCGGGCACACGCCCTACGAGCCCGCCGCGCTTGGCTGTGCCATCCTGCACGGCCCGCATGTCGCGAATTTCGGGTCGGAATATGCCGTGCTGGACAAGGCCGGCGGGGCGGAGCTGGTGACGGACGCAGAAAGCCTCGCCGCGGCCTGGCTGCGCCACCGTGACGGCTCTCCCATGCCCGCGATCGCGGCGAAGAAGCTGATGCCGGTCGAGACGGACGAAGTCTTCGGTCGCATCCTGTCGATTCTTACACCCAGGCAGACCTCCGCGCGACGAGGGCGCTGATCCCGTCGCGGACCAGCTCCGTCACCGGGGCGTTGCGGGGCGCGTCGCGCAGGGTCTCGGTCCAGTGCTCCTGCGGCGTGATCTCGCGCTGCGGGCCGATCCAGCGGAGCGCACGGAGCACGGACGCGGCGGCGGGCGGCAGGCGATCGGGAATCTCGGCGCCGACAAGCGTACCCCAGACGCCAGTCCAGAGCCGCCCGACCGACCACGGATTGTAGCCACCACCGCCGAGCACGACCATGCGCGGTGCGAGCGGGCGCAGCGCGGCGACCACTGCCCAGTGCGCGTTGTTGGACAGGGTCATCCGGCTTTGCGGGTCTTCGGCCACCGCGTCCGCCCCGCATTGCAGGACGATCGCATCCGGGCGGAAGTCGTCGACGACGGGCAGGATCAGCTGGTCGAGCACCATCGCCATGTCGTCATCCGTGCTCCCGGCAGGCATCGGCAGGTTCCAGACCTGCCCTGCCCCGCGATCGGTCAGCGCACCGGTGCGCGGCCAGCGCCCGGCCTCGTGGGTCGAGACGAGGCAGGTGTCGGGATCACTCGCAAAGGCCGCCTCAACCCCGTCGGGGTGATGGGCGTCGATGTCGACGTAAGCGACCCGGGTCGCGCCGTTGTCGCGCAGCGAGCGGATCGCGAAGACCGGGTCGTTGAGGTAGCAGAAGCCGTTCGCGCGGTCGGGCATCCCGTGGTGCGTGCCGCCGGCGGGGCTGTAGACCACCCCGCCCCGCGCGACGAGCTCTCCGGCGAGGAGCGAGCCGCCGACGGCCGTCGCAGGCCGGCGGTACATCTCGGGAAAGACCGGGTTCGACGGCGTGCCGAGCGCGTAGCGGGCGCGGGTCTCTGCCGTGACCAGTTGCGTGCGCTCGGCGTCCTGGAGCGCGGCGATGTAGTCGGGCCGGTGAAACCGCCAGAGCGCAGGCGGCTTGGCGCGCGGGCTTTGCACGAATGCGGACGGCGGCAGCCAGCCGAGCGCGCGGGCGAGGTCCTTGACCGTCGAGACGCGCGGGATGCGCAGCGGGTGCCAAGCCCCATAAGACGAGTGGCGGTAGATCTCGGAGCCGATGAACCGCGGGGCCGGCAGATCAGCCGGCAAGCGCCGCCTCCACGGCGGAGCGGATCGGCCGGGACATCGGGTTCACCGCGGAGGGCCAGTCCTGCAGGATCTCGCCGTCCGCGCCGATCAGCACCTTGTGGAAGTTCCATGTCGGGGTGACGCCGCGCCGTTCCAGCCAGTCGAACAGAGGATGCGCATCGTCACCGCGCACATGGGTGATCGTGCTCATCGGCATGTCGAGACCAAAGTTCATTGCACAGAAATCGCGCACTTCGCCGTCGCTGCCGAGCTCCTGCCGGAAATCGTCCGATGGTATGGCCAGCACGACGAGGCCGGCCTCCCGGTACTGCTCCCACAGCGCCTGAAGGTCGTCGTACTGCGGCGTGAAGGCACAGAGAGAGGCGGTATTGGCCAGAAGGATCGGCTGACCGGCATAATCGGAGAGCGCGATGCTGCCCCCATCGATCGAGTCGAAGCTGAACTGTCCGATCACGTCGCCGCCGGCGATCGCGGCCGGCGCGGCGGCCAAGGTGGCTGTCACCGTGGCAAGCGCGGCGAGGAAATTGCGGCGGGTAAAAGAAACCATTTGTCTGTTCCGGGAATACCGTTCCAATCTGGCCGAGAAACTAACGCCGCATGACCCCAAGGCAAGGAGCTCGATGACCATTCAAGCCCCGTTCCAGCGACCGCTTCGGCTTGCCGGGGCCCGCAAGGCCGAGGTGCGGACTCAGTTCGCGCTGCTTGGCTGGCGTCGGGTCGAGGGCAAGCTGAAGGTCTGCCTCGTCACGTCGCGCGGCTCGAAGCGATGGATCCTGCCCAAGGGCTGGCCGATGGGCCGCACGACGCCGTCGCGGGCGGCCGCGATCGAGGCGTGGGAGGAAGCCGGGCTGGAAGGCAAGGTGGAGGCGCAACCGCTCGGGCTCGTCTCCTACCAGAAGCGCTTCGGCAAGAGCGAGGTGCCCGTGATCGCGGTGGTTTACGCAATGGAAGTCACCCGCGTCGCCGACGACTACCCCGAGAAGGGACAGCGCAAGCGCAAGTGGTTCTCACCGAAGAAGGCCGCGTCGAAGCTGGACGACGCGGAACTGGCCCACATCGTCCGTCACTTCACCGTCTAGCGGTCCGTCCCTCAGGCAACGTCGAGGCCGAGCGCGTGAATGCGTCCGACGAGGTCGGGGCCGAGCGCCTTGTGGACGGCGCGGTGCCGCTCGACCCGGCCCATCGGCTTGAAGGCGTCCGCCTCGATCCTTACGTGCCAGTGACTTTCGCCACTGCCGTCGTCGCCGGCGTGGCCCGCGTGACGGGCGCTGTCATTCCTGACCTCGAGCACCGTCGGCTGAAACGCGCTCTCGAGCCGTTCACGAATCTGCTGTTCAAGTCTCATTTTTTCCTTTCCGCCCCTTTCCTCTCGTTCCCCATCGTCTAAACTCCCGCGTCCGACGAGAAAAGGATCGCACATGCCAAAGCCCGACCCCTTCGGATTCGATATGTCCGTCTCCGCTTCGAAAAAGAAGAACCCGCGAGGCCGCCGCGGCATGTCCGGGGCGATCGAAACCTCCACGCGTGTCTGCGATCACGATGGATGCGAGGAGCCGGGCAAGTACCGTGCTCCGAAAAGCCCTGACTCGCTCGATGATTTCTTCTGGTTCTGCAAGGACCACGTAAGAGAATACAACCTGAAGTGGAACTTCTTCGAGACCTCGAACGAGCAGGAATATCTCGACCAGGTTCAGCGTGACCGGGTCTGGGACCGCGAGACGAAGCCGTTCCGCCGTTCTGCCGAAGAACAGGCGTGGGCACGGCTCGGTATCGAGGACCCGCACCAGGTGCTGGGGGAGAACGCGACGCGCAACCCCGGCAAGGCCGCGACGGGCACCCGTCGCCTGCCCCCGACCGAGCGCAAGGCGATCGACATCCTCGACGCGCGGGACAACTGGACGAAATCCGAGATCCGCAAGGCCTACAAGGCACTTATCAAGGTGCTGCACCCCGACATGAACGGCGGTGACCGCAGCCACGAAGAGCAGCTCGCAGAAGTCGTGTGGGCGTGGGACCAGCTGAAGGCGTCCCGCTCCTTCAAGGACTGATCCGTCAGGACAGCAGGGCGGCCCCGCAGCGCGGGTCGCCCGGCGCGACGGACGTGTAACTCACGCTCCATTCCCCGACCGCGTTGTCGGTCGAGTAGAACTCCGCCAACAGCAGGTCTTCGTCGCGAGGGGCGACGCAGATGCGGGTCTCTCCGTCGTCGGGAGCCGGCGCCTGCATGTAGATACCGTCGAGCCCTGCCCGTTCCTGCGACGTCGTTCCGGCGCTCGTGCCGAAAGCGACCGCCATGTTGCCGCCCGCGCTGCTCCGGCTGACGGAGACAAGCGCGACAGATCCCGGAGCCGGCGACAGTTCGAACACGATCCAGCGGCGGCTGTCGTCGGGCGCGTGGTCGAGCAGCGTCACCTCGCCCGGCTGAAGCGCCCGGAACCCGGCGGGATAGTCCGGCCAGTTCTCCTCGGCCTGGGCCGTGGCACTACCGGCGCAGGCCATCAGCATCGCTGCGAACATCGTCGATTTCATGGGATCTCCGCCGGCTGTCCTGCTCGCACCCTAGGTTTCCGGGGCGCAACCGGACAAGGCCGGATCAGACGGCAGAACGCTTCGACCGCAGGCGGAGGCCAACGGGCCTCGGCGCAGCGTCTTCGACCGGTTCGTCTTCGGGGGTATAGAGCTTGCGGGCGTTCTCGAGCGCGGCAAGGGCCGCATCCTCGTCGTCGAGCCAGTCCTGCGGAGTCTTCAGCCGAAGGGGCGAATCCGAGGTCCGGCGCACCCGCGGTTTGCCGGGAAGTGGATTGAAGATGGAGTCGCGCTCCTGCCGCCAACGGCGCAGCAGCCAGTGTGCACCGGCGAGGTGGGCGATCCAGACGACGGCCAGCAGAGGCCGCCCGACGAGCGCCACGAACAGCGAGAACGGGCCGAACATCGTGCCGAAGAGCGGAAGCACCAGCGTCCCGGCCACGAGCGCGCCGACGAAGCTCACGAAGACCCCGCCCCAGATCGCGCGCTTCCAGCCGTAGCGTCCGGATTGCCCCAGCAACTCACCAGACAGCGCAAGGCCGACGATGGCGCCGATGGCACCGGCAGCGATCTGCCACGTCTCGTAGCCCGTCAGGGGCTGAAAGAAAGGACGGTCCGGATTGTCGAGATTTGTGACGATGACGAAGCTCATCCAGGCACCGACGACGGCCACCAGAAGGTAGGCAAGCGCGCGCGCCCGCTCCCCGTCGGTTGCCCACGCCAATCTGTCCTTGATGCTCATCATCCCCTCGAACCCCGGCTGCCTGCTGACGAGCCCGGATATCGAGTCCGAACTTGGCGAATTAATGGCGAGGTGAGGGAGAATGCCGCCAAAACGGTAAAACCGCACGGGCTTCACCGGCATTGCCGCTTGACGTTGCGACCCCTTTGCGGGCCGCCGGCGGTTGGGGCCGGAATGGCCCCTTGATCCGCCGGCTTTCGGGTCAGGCCGCTTCGAACACGAGGCTGACGCCGTTCAGGCAGTGGCGCTTGCCGGTCGGCGCGGGGCCGTCGTCGAAGATGTGGCCAAGGTGGCTGCCGCACCGGTCGCAGTGGCACTCGGTGCGCACGGCGAAGAGGCTTCGGTCTTCCTTGGTCTCGATCGCGTTCGGCAGTGCCTCGTAGAAGGACGGCCAGCCGGTGCCGCTGTCATACTTCGCCTCGGACGAGTAGAGCGCCTGACCACAGCCCTTGCAGTGGTAGATGCCCGGTTCATAGACCTTGTCGAGCGGCGACGTGCCGGCCCGTTCGGTGCCTTCCTCGCGCATGACGTTGTATTCGGCGTCGGTCAGCATCGCGCGCCATTCGGCTTCGGTCCGCGTGACTTCGAAGTTGCCTTCGGCTGCGGTCAGAATGCCCGGCAGCGCGGTCAATGCGCTGGCGCCCGTGCCGATGGCCAGAAACTTGCGGCGGTTCATGATCTCTCTCCTGTTGCGACCCCGGGGACCGGGGCCGGTGGATTACATGAAGAACTCACGCACAGGATGGCCGATAAGTTTCGAAACAAGGGTCACGACGGGGTGACCCGTTCCGGATCAGAGCGGCTCGACGTAGCCGACGGCCAGAACGTCGCCAGTCGGGGACCCGGTCGGCGAGCCGCCCGGCGGTTCGTCGGAGACGGCGAAGTGGGCCTGTTCGACCGTCGCGCCATCGGGCAGCGCGAACTCGGCCACCCGGGCTTCAGGCAGGACGCCGATGGAGACCGGAGCGGCATCGTCCGTTTCCGCGAACCAAAGTTGCAGGTCACGGCCCTCGCGGCGATCGCCTTCGAGCCGGTTGACGGCGAGCATGCCGCTTTCCGGGTCGATCGCGGCGACCACGACGAGGTCGCCACCTTCGGAGGCCATCTCCACCTGATAGGCCGGGGTCAGTGTCGGACCGCCCGGCTGGAGCAGACCCATCTGCGTCACGACGAGCAGGATCAGCGCCGCGGCAGCCGCACCGAGAAGTGCCGGCAGAATACCGAGCCGCGCGAAGAAGCCCTTCTTGGCTCCCGCACCGAACAGGCGCCGTTCCAGATCACGGTAGAGCGTCGCCGGTGGCGTGACCGGCTCTACTTCGACATCGGCGATCAGCGCCATCCGCTCCGTCCAGGACAGGACGTCCTGCCGGAAGACGGAGTCCGACCGCAGGCGCGCGACGCACTCGTCGCGCTCCCCCTCGGAAAGCAATCCGAGGACGTACTCGGCCGCGAGGCCGGAGTCGTCGTCGTCGCGTTCGTCGGGACCGCTCATCTGGTCAGGCACTCTTTCAGTTTCTGAAGGCCGCGTCGCAGCCAGGTTCTCATCGTATTCAACGGCACATCGAAATGTGTCGCCAGTTCATTATAGGTCTCGCCGTCAAGGTAAACCCGACGGATGGCCTCTGCTCGTTCGTCGGGCAATTCCGACATGCACATCATGATCCGTCCGCGCTCGCTCGACGCGATCGCCAGAGCCTCCGGTCCGGGACCCGCATCCGGGATCTCACCCGCCTCGTCGAGGCCGGAACTGCCGGATTTCCGCGCCCGCAGCCTGTCGATGGCGCGGTTGCGGGCAATCGTTATCAGCCACGTCATCGGGCTGAGACCGTTCTGCTGATAGCGTCCGGCGGCTTTCCAGATCCGGATGTAGACTTCCTGCGTGCATTCCTCTGCTTCTGCCCGATCGTTCAAGACACGCAGGGCAACGCCGAAGAGTTTCGCAGAAGTTTCATCGTAGAGAGACGCGAAGGCCTGCCGGTCACCAAGGGCGACCCGCGAGATGTATCCTTCAATATCGGTAAGTTCTGCCACGGTGCCCCTCCTGAGGCGGAACTTAGACTAAGGTGCACGTTTGGCAAACACCCGTCAAATGCCGGCCATCATTAAGAGCGTTTTGTCGTGTCTTTTACAAAAATGTTCAAGGATCGCAGGATGCCGCGCTATCGTGCCGGTGCTGCCGACAAACGCGGAGTGAGTGCATGACCGAAGAGTCCGGGACCACCCTGGCCGTCCACAAGAAAGGGGCGTCGACGAAGCTGCGTCTTCAGGACAACACGTCCGGCAGCGGCAACCATCACACGTGGTTCCGCGGCAAGCATGTGAACGCGCGGCCGCCCAAGCACCGGATGCAGGGCGTGAACCAGGTGACCGACAGCGTGCTGAAAGGCTGGAAGCCCGAACGCCCGATGATCGACCACGAGACGCGGATCACCGCTTTCGGGTCCTGTTTCGCGGCCAACATCTCCAACTGGCTGGCACGGCGGAACTACCGGATCCTGAACCGCGACGAAGAGAGCAAGGCCTACGTCGTGTCGATGGGCGAAGGGATGGTGAACTCCTTCGTCATCCGTCAGCAGTTCGAATGGGCGTGGGAGAACAAGGTCTTCGACCAGCCGCTCTGGCATGGCTACAACGCCGAGGATTTCGGCTACGACGAGGCGGTCCGGCAGGAAACCAAGACGATCTTCGACGAGACGGACCTCTTCATCCTGACATTCGGCCTGTCCGAGGTCTGGTACGACGAGCCGACCGGGAACGTCTTCTGGCGCACCATTCCGAAGGACGTCTACGACGAATCCCGGCACAAGTTCCGCGTCGCGAGCCCGGCCGAGAACCTCGACAACATGCGGGCGATTCACGATCTGATCCGAAAGCACCGTCCCGACGCGAAGATGATCTTCACGCTGTCGCCGATCCCGCTGACGGCGACCTTCCGGGACATTTCCTGCATCACCGCGAACTCGACGTCGAAAGCCTCGCTCCGGGTCGCGCTGGACGAGCTGATGCGCGAGAAGCGGGACGAGGGCCATGTCCATTACTGGCCGTCCTACGAGATCGTCATGGACATCTTCCGCCAGCCCTTCATCGACGACAACCGCCACGTCGAACCGAACTGCCTGCAATATATCATGACGCTGTTCGAGCACATCTGGTGCGAGGGCGACGAGGCCGACAAGCCCTCTCTCATCGAAGCGTGGATCATCGCGGCCTCTACCGCCGGGCTTCTGCCCAACGAATTGCAGCGCATCGTCGCCCGGCGCAGACCGGACCGGCTCGACCTCGTGATCGAGAACAAGAAGCTCGACAAGGATGAGGCCACCGACAAGGCCAAGCGGCGCCTTCTGGTCGAGCTGCGCGAGAAATGGCGGGAGGAGGACGCGGCGGCGCACTCCTAGGCGACAGGCCGTCTCCTCCCGTTTCATTGACCCCTCTCGGGCCGCAGTCCACTTGCGGCCCGACGGGATATGTTGCATCCCCGGTCGGCGAAACCCCGGAAGCGAGAGGTGGCTCAGCGATGGCCGACGGCATGATGGATCAGCACGCGAAACCGACCGAAGAAATCTCGGTGCGCGAGGTGTTCGGCATCGACAGCGACATGAAGGTCAAGGCCTTCCCGGAGCGCACCGACCGGGTGCCGGAGATCGATTCCACCTACAAGTTCGATCATGACACGACGCTCGCCATCCTCGCCGGCTTCGGCTGGAACCGCCGCGTGATGATCCAGGGCTACCACGGCACCGGGAAATCGACCCACATCGAACAGGTCGCCGCGCGGCTGAACTGGCCGGCGGTGCGGGTGAACCTCGACAGCCACATCAGCCGGATCGACCTGATCGGCAAGGACGCGATCAAGCTGAAGGACGGCAAGCAGGTCACCGAGTTCCAGGAAGGCATCCTGCCCTGGGCGCTGCGCAACCCCTGCGCCATCGTGTTCGACGAATACGACGCGGGCCGCGCAGACGTGATGTTCGTCATCCAGCGCGTGCTGGAGCATGACGGCAAGCTGACGCTGATGGACCAGAACGAGATCCTGACGCCGCACCCGTCCTTCCGGCTCTTCGCGACGGCCAACACCGTGGGTCTGGGGGATACGACCGGCCTCTACCACGGCACCCAGCAGATCAACCAGGCGCAGATGGACCGCTGGTCCCTCGTGGCGACGCTGAACTACCTGTCCCACGACGCCGAAGCCGCGATCGTGCTGGCCAAGGCGCCGCACTACAATTCCGCCGAGGGCCGCAAGACGGTGAGCCAGATGGTCACCGTCGCCGACCTGACCCGGACGGCCTTCATGAACGGCGACCTCTCGACCGTCATGTCGCCACGGACCGTCATCGCCTGGGCCGAGAACGCGCGCATCTTCAACGACGTGGGCTATGCCTTCCGGCTGTCGTTCCTGAACAAGTGCGACGAGCTCGAGCGGCAGACTGTCGCGGAGTTCTATCAGCGCTGCTTCGACGAGGAGCTGCCGGAAAGCGCCGTCAGCACCGCGCGCCGCTGACCTCTCGACGGGCCTTCGGGGCCCGTCACTCCATCTTCACCGGGAATCGCGCCGCGAGGTCTTCGGCCATCGCGAGGTCCAGCGTGTCGAACGCACCGCCAGCGGGACGAAAGCGCATCCGGCACGCGTGGAACAGCGCGATCGCCTGCGGCCCCCGGTAGCCGAAGGTCGTGAGCGCCGCCGTCAGCCGTGCCGATCGTTCCGGCGTCGCGATCTCCTCCGGCTCCGGCACGTCAACCTCCGGCCAGATCGACAGCCCCGCGTCCGCGAGACGCTTCCAGGGAAACAGCGGCCCAGGGTCCTTTTTCCGGTCGGGCGCGGTGTCGGAATGGCCGACGATGCGTTCCGGCGGGATGGTCCAGCGCACCATGATCCGCTCGAGCAGCCGCTCCAGTGCGAGGAGTTGCGTCTCCGGGAACGGCTCGATCCCCCGGTTGTCGAGCTCGATACCGATGGAGCGGGAATTGACGTCCGTCACCGGGCCCCACGCCCCTGCCCCGGCGTGCCACGCGCGCTGATCTTCCGCGACGAGTTGGAGAAGCGCCCCTTCGGCCGAGATCAGGTAGTGCGACGATACCTCGTGCTCGGGCGCGCAGAGCCGGTCGCGCGCGGCGTCGCAACTCTCCATCGCGGTGAAGTGCAGCACGATCATGTCCGGCAGGGCACCGCCCCGCCGCGCCCCGAAGTTCGGCGAGGGATGCCAGAGCGCCTCGGAGTCCGTCATGGAGCGATCAGCTCGAGGTGATCTGCGGCGCTGCGTTGCCGGTCGAGAGCGGCGCGTTGGCCGCGACCGGGGCCGCGGTTCCGTTGGCCGGGCGGCGGATGCCGATGGCCTCCAGCTCATCGGACGTGATGACCGGTTGCGCCGCGCTGCTGGTGACGCCGACGTCGTCGGTGTCGTCAACCTGCGCGGCGGGCGGCAAGGCCGACCCCGCCACGATGGGCGCGGCCGTCAGAGGCTCCGCCGCAGGTTGGGTCCGTCCGGTCGCGGCCACGACCTGCGACGCGGGCCGTGGCCCGTCCGGTGTCAGGATGTAGTCGTTCGGGTCCGCGAACCCGACGGCCGCGCCGCTGTCGGGAACCCGCTGCGCGCAGGCCCCCAGCACCGTGAGAACGGCCAAACTGCCGAGGATGGTTTTCACTGCTCTGCCCCACAATTCGTTGTGTTGTTGGGGCGGGAGCTTACCACCACTTGGTCGGTTTGGCGACGAAATTTGCGGCGCGCTCCAGCGCGTAGGCCGTGTTGAGCAGATCGCCCTCTTCCCAAGGCCGCCCGATAAGCTGCAGGCCGAGCGGCAGACCCTGCCGGTCCTGGCCGGCGGGCACCGAGATACCCGGCAGTCCGGCGAGGTTGACCGTCACCGTGAAGACGTCGTTGAGATACATCTGCACCGGGTCCGCGTTCACCATCTCGCCGAGACCGAAGGCCGCCGACGGCGTCGCCGGTGTCAGGATCGCGTCGACACCATCGGCGAAAACGTCCTCGAAGTCCTTCTTGATCAGCGTGCGGACCTTGCGGGCGCGGTTGTAGTAGGCGTCGTAGAACCCGGCGGAGAGCACATAGGTCCCCACCATCACCCGGCGCTGCACCTCGGCCCCGAAGCCTTCGGCGCGGGTCTTCTCGTACATATCGACGATGCCGTCGCCCTGCGCGAGCTTGGCCCGGTGACCGAAGCGGACCCCGTCATAGCGCGCGAGGTTGGACGAGGCTTCCGCCGGCGCGATGACGTAGTAGGTCGGCAGCGCGTATTTCGTGTGCGGCAGCGAGATATCGACCACCTTCGCGCCCGCATCCTCGAGCATCTTGCGACCCTCGGCCCAGAGCGCCTCGATCTCCTCGGGCATGCCCTCCATCCGGTACTCGCGCGGAATGCCGATGGTCTTGCCCCGGATATCGCCGGTCAGTGCCGCCTCGAAGTCGGGCAGGTCGACCTCCGCCGACGTGCTGTCGAGCGGATCGTAGCCCGCCATGCCGTTCAGCATGATGGCGCAGTCGCGGACATCCTTCGCCATCGGCCCGGCCTGGTCGAGCGACGAGGCGAAGGCGATGATGCCCCACCGGGAGCAGCGACCGTAGGTGGGTTTCAGCCCGGTGATGCCGGTGAAGGCGGCCGGCTGACGGATCGAGCCGCCGGTGTCGGTGCCCGTCGCGCCGAGGCAGAGGCTCGCCGCCACGGCGGAGGCCGAACCGCCCGACGAGCCGCCGGGCGTGAGCTCGCGATCGTCGATCTTCCAGGGGTTCACGGCGGGGCCATAGACCGAGGTCTCGTTCGACGAGCCCATGGCGAACTCGTCCATGTTCAGCTTGCCGAGGCTGACCGCGCCGCCGACCTTGAGCTGGCTGGTCACGGTCGACTCGTACTTCGGCCGGAACCCGTCGAGAATGCGCGAGGCGGCCTGGCTCGGTTCGTCCAGCGTGCAATAGAGGTCCTTGATGCCGAGCGGAATGCCGAGCAGGTCGTCCGTCTCGCCCGCCTTGATCCGGGCGTCGGCGGCCTTCGCCTGTTCCAGCGCGGACTCGGGCGTCTTGTGGACGAAGGCGTTCAGCGCGCTCGCGGCCTCGATCGCGCCGAGGCAGGCCTCCGTCAATTCGACCGACGTCACCTCGCCCTTGCGAAGCGCATCCCGCGCCTCGGCGATCTTCATCTCGTTCAGCGCACTCATTCCACCACCTTCGGAACTGCGAAGAAGCCCTCGCGCGCGTCGGGCGCGTTGGCGAGCACCTTCTCGGCCTGGCTGCCGTCGGTCACCATGTCCTCGCGCCGCTTCAGGCGCATCGGCGTGACGGAGACCATCGGCTCGACGCCCTCGACATCCACTTCCTGCAGCTGCTCGATGAACCCGAGGATCGTGTTGAACTCCGAAGCGAGCGCGGGAAGGGCGTCGTCTTCGACCCTGATCCGCGCGAGATGCGCGACCTTGCGGGCAGTCTCGATGTCGATGGACATGGGCGTCTCCTGTTGATCGGATCAGCGTCTAGCGCGGGGTGTGCCGGCCTTCAAGCATGTGGCGACGGTAGAGCTCGATCATCGCCGGCAGCATGATCGAATTCAGCGTGTGCCACAGGAAATGCGTCCCCAGCGGCCACTGGTCGCACAGCGGCTGGTCGAGGGAGCGCAGCGTGATCGACAGGCACAGCAGCGCGCCCCCGGCGACGAAGCCTGCCGCCGTGGCGCGGCGGCGCCGCGCGACGATCGGCGCGTAGGCGAACAGAAGCAGCGGGACCGCCCAGTAGAAGTTGGAGATGGCGAGAAAGGGCACCCGGTTCAGCAGCGGGACGAGGATCGCGACGTAGGGAATGAAGGCCGCCGTCAGCAGCGCCGCGACCGGCCAGCGCATACGAAGGATGTCGCGGTTGGCGGCGAAGAGGTAGACGAGGATGAAGAGCACGATCGGGATCGTGTCGGCGAGCGACGCCCATGCGGTGGCGATCGTGTGGAACAGGAACGAGCCGATCGCGATCAGGCCGAGCAGCACCGAAAGGATTGTCGCGATCGGCAGCCCGTCGCGGCGCGAGCGCGTTAACATGATGATCGCGCCCGCGAGGTAGAAGAGGTTGGTGAGCGCGTTGACCGGCTCGGCCCAGAACCCCGGGTCCAGCCGCTCGCAATAAGCATCGATCGTTTGAGACAAATCCAAGTCTTTTTCCCCGATGTGCTCAACGAATTTTCAAGGAAAATTCGATATCGGATTTTCGGCGAAAATCCGATGCCGCAGGCTTTGCGGATGGCGAATCCTCGCTACTCTCCCTAGCATGCGGCCATGCAGGTTCCACAAGATATCGAAGCGGCGGCGTTCCTCGACGTCGAGAGCTCCCTCAATGGCCGGCGCTGGATCGGTCCAGCCGCCTCGCAGGACCGGCTCGCCGAAGCCCTGACCCAGGGCACGGGTCTGCCGGACGCGATCGGCAAGGTGCTGGCCCGCCTCGGCGTTCTGCCAGAGGGCGCAGCCGCCTACCTCAAGCCGGCCCTGCGCGATCTGCTGCCCGATCCCCTCGCGCTGAAGGACATGCGCGCCGCCGCCGCCCGCGTGCTCGCGGCGCTCGACGGGAAGGAACGGATCGCCGTCTTCGCCGATTACGACGTCGATGGCGGTGCCTCGGCCGCGCTTCTGCTCACCTGGTTCCGCGAGCTCGGCCACGACGCGACACTCTACATCCCCGATCGCATCGACGAAGGCTACGGCCCGAACGTTCCGGCGATGGCGGCACTCGCCCGGGATCACGACCTGATCGTCTGTGTCGACTGCGGCACGCTCAGCCATGAGCCGATCGCCGCGGCCGAGGGCGCGGACGTCGTCGTGCTCGACCACCACCTCGGGGGAGAGACGCTGCCCCCCGCCATGGCCGTCGTGAATCCCAACCGGCAGGACGAGGACAGCGGCCTCGGCCACCTCTGTGCCGCCGCCGTCGTGTTCCTGCTGCTGGTCGAGGCCGGTCGCCAGATGCGCGAGAGCGGACGGCGCGGCCCCGACCTCCTGTCCTACCTCGACCTCGTCGCGCTCGCGACGGTGGCGGACGTCGCGCCGCTGATCGGCGTGAACCGCGCGTTGGTGCGACAGGGGCTGGCGGTGATGGCGCGGCGGCAGCGGCCCGGGCTCGTCGCACTCTCCGATGTCGCGCGGCTCGATACGGCGCCGACGTCCTACCACCTCGGCTTCGTGCTCGGCCCCCGGGTGAACGCCGGCGGCCGGATCGGCGCCGCCGACCTCGGCGCGCGGTTGCTCAGCACGCAGGACCCGCACGAGGCTGCGGGGATCGCGGCCCGCCTGGACCAGCTCAACACCGAGCGACGCGATATCGAGGCTCAGGTCCGCGAGGCCGCCCTTGCCCAGGCCGAAGAGCGTGGCCTCGACGCCCCTCTCGTCTGGGCCGCCGGCGAGGGCTGGCACCCCGGCGTCGTCGGCATCGTCGCCGCCCGCCTGAAGGAGGCGACGAACCGCCCGGCCGTGGTGATCGGCCTCGACGGGGCCGAGGGCAAAGGGTCGGGCCGGTCGGTCACGGGCATCGACCTCGGCGCGTCGATCCAGAAGGTCGCGGCCGAGGGTCTTCTGTTGAAGGGCGGCGGGCACCGCATGGCCGCCGGCCTCACCGTGTCCCGCGACCGGCTGGAGGAGGCGATGGCCCGCCTCGCGGAGCTGCTCGCCCGGCAGGGCGCGGGCGCGCTCGGGCCATCCGACCTGCGCCTCGACGGGATCCTGATGCCCGGTGCCGCGACGGTCGATCTGTGCGAGCAGCTCGACTCCTGCGGGCCTTTCGGCCAGGGCGCACCCGCGCCGCGCTTCGCGTTTCCGTCGGTCCGGATCGCCCACGCGAGGGAGATCGGGACGGGCCATCTCAAGGTTCGGTTCGACGACGGCCTCGGCGCCGGGCTCGACGCCATCGCCTTCAACGCGCTCGAAGGACCGATGGGGCAGCGGCTGATGAACCACGGCGGCGCGCGCTTCCATCTCGCCGGGCGGATCGAGATCAACCAGTGGCAGGGCCGCCGCTCCGTTCAGGTCAAGCTCGAGGACGCAGCAGAAGCATGAGCGGCCCGCTCCTCATCGCGCTGACAGGGCTTCCGGCAACCGGCAAATCAACGCTCGCCCGGGGCCTCGCCGCGAGGCTCGGCGCAGTGCACCTGCGGATCGACACGATCGAACAGGCGCTGAAGTCCTCCGTCTTCGCCCCGGTCGAGGAGGTCATAGACCACGGCTACCTCGTCGCCTGGGGCGTCGCGCGCGACAACCTGTCGATCGGCCAGGTGGTGATCGGCGACAGCGTGAACGGCGTGCCCGAAACCCGCGCTGGCTGGCAGGCCGCGGCCCGGGACGTCGCCCCGATCGTCACATTGTGGGTCACCTGCAGCGACGCCGTCTCCCACCGCGCCCGCGCCGAGGGCCGGGCCAGCGACATCCCGGGGCTCACCTACCCCGACTGGCCGGAGATCGAAGCGCGCGAGTTCCACCCCTGCCCCGAGGCGACCGCGACGCTCGACACCGCCGGCCAGACCCCGGCCGAAAGCCTCGAGACCGCCTTGCACCTGCTCGCGCCGCATCTCTGATCCGGGCGCGGACCGGCGGGAACGAACTTCCAGCAAGGGCAACGAAAATTTCCGCAAGAATCCCCTTGCGCCCCGAAATCCCTTTAGCTAGATCACGCGTCACGTTCAGAGTGGCCCGTTCGTCTATCGGTTAGGACGCCAGGTTTTCAACCTGGAAAGAGGGGTTCGATTCCCCTACGGGCTGCCACTTTTCCCCGACAGATCATCACTCCGACCGTGCCACCCCTCAGGGCGCGCAGTTGAACCGCTCGGACACGACGAATGGCCAATGTCCGCTTTCGTCCGGCCGGCCCGGACGCCCTCCCCGCACTGCCTCCTCATCCCCCCATCCTCAGGGACAGGGCATCCCCGCCGCGACCCAGCGCGCGGTGTCGTCGAGGTGGTCCTGCAGGGAGCCCGGCGCTGACTCGCGGCCAGCGCCCGGCGCGAAGCCCCAGGCGATAAAGCCGTCGCTCTCCACGTCGTGCAGGATATGCTCCACAAGGCCATCGCCGTCGCGGCCGCCGTTGCGGTCCGGGTCGCGGAGCTGGGCGCAAATCTCGGCCCCCGGGCGGTCGAACCAGACGAACTCCGCCGGGGCCAACCGCCAGTCGAGGCCGGCGTGCGGCGGTGCGTGGGGGACATCGTTCGGCGCGGTGGAGGTCCTGTGGCAGGTCTGACAGGGCAGGAGCTCGGCGCCGATACGGCTCTCGCCGCCCTGGATGTTCATGCCGTGTGGGTGCGCCTCGCCGAACTCGGGGCCCGACCACATCGGTGGAGCGCCCTCCTCCACGTGGCAGTTCACGCAGCGGGGATGAGTGAGCACCGCCTCGATCCGATCCCAGGCGGACAAGCCCTCCTCCTCGGAGACAGCCGCCCCAGCGAAGTCGGGCACCTCAAGCGACGTTTCGCCCCAGGCGGAGGTCGCGAGAAGGACGGCGGCGATCGGAAGGAAGGGACGCATGGCTCTCGCTCTCAGACGAAGGTGACGAACTTGTCGAACGGCATTTCACGCAGCCGCTGACCGGTCGCGGCGAAGATCGCGCCGGCCAGCGCCGGCGCGGCCGGCGGAACGGGCGGCTCACCCACGCCGCGCACGCTTGTGGCGCGCCCGACATTGCGAACCTCGATGGACGGACACTGATAGAGCCGCATCCCCGCGTGGGCGTGGTAGTTGCGCTGCTGCGCCATCCCGTCGGAATAGGTGATCTCGCAATTCATCGCGTGGCCAAGGCCCCAGACCACGCCGCCCTGCACCTGGTTCTCGAAGTTCACCGGGTCGACCACCGTGCCGACATCGACCGCGACGAAGACCTTGTCGATGCGGATGCCCACCGGGGTCGCCGTGACGTCCACCACTTCCGCGACGGGGACGCCGAAGGATTCGACATACGAGATCCCCCTGCCCCGGCCCTCGCCAGGGTCGCTGCCCCAGTCCGACATCTCGCCCACGGCCTCCAGCACGCCCCGCGCGAGGTCGTAGTCGCACAGCCGGAGCCGTTCGGCGAGCGGGTCCGCCCCGGCTTCGAAGATCAGCTCGTCGAGGAACGCGGAGGCGAAGAAACCCTGGCTCGACGCGCCGACCGACCGCCATGAGCTGACGGGCGCGAGTTCCGGCACCGCATAGGCGCGCATCCGGAAGTTCGGCACCGCGAAGGGCTGGTCCCATGCCCCGGCCGCGATCTGCATGTCCGGTCCCGGCACCGACTGGCCGAGGCGGGAGAATTGCGAGCGCAGTGCGCTGACCGTCGCGACCTGTAGGTCATAGGTCTCGACCTGCCCGTTCCGCACGCTGCCGCGTCCGCGCGCCATGCCGATCTGGCGGGGGTAGTCCTGCGCGAAATCCTCTTCACGCCTGTAGGTCAGCTTGACCGGCGTGCCGCGCATCCGGTTGGCGATCTCGACCGCCAGCCCGACGTTGTCCCACTCAAGCCGATGCCCGAAGCTGCCGCCGGCATATTGCTGATGGTAGCGGACGTCCTCTGCCGCGTGGCCCGTGATCCCGGCGACCTTCTCGGCGACATATGACTGGAACTGGTGGGCGACCCAGATGTCGACGCCGCCATCGGTGACCAGCACGACCGCGCTCAGCGGTTCGAGCGGCTGGTGCGCGACGTAGGGGGCGCGGTACTCGGCCTCGATTACGTCCGCCCCGTCGAGCGCGGCGTCGGCGTCACCATCGTGGCGCCATTCGGAATCGAGGAAATCGTCGGTGAAGCTGTCGGCGACGCGCTGCCAGTGGGCCTCCATCTCCGCCGGATAGGGCGCGGGGCCCCAGTCGATCTCGACCGCGTCGGCAGCGCGGAAGGCGCGCCACGTGTTGTCGGCGACGACGGCGATACCGCCGGTGACCTCCATCACCTCGATCACGCCGGGCATCTCGCGGGCAGCGGTGGCGTCGAACCGCTCCATCGCGCCGCCCCGCCGCGGGTTGAGGCGGATCGCGGCATGGACCACGCCTTCGGGGGCGATGTCGATGCCGTAGACCTGCGTGCCCGTCGACTTCGCCACGATGTCGAGCCGCTGCATCGGCTGGCCGATCAGCCGCCACTGGGACGGGTCGCGCAGGGTCACCTCCTCCACCACGTCGAGCGTCGCCGCCGTCGCGGCGAGTTCGGTGTAGGGCAGCGCCGTGCCATCCGGCAGCACCACGGCGCCTGACGCGGTGCGCAGCTCGGACACCGGCAGGCCCGTCTCCTCCGCCGCGGCGCGCTTCAGCGTCTCGCGCGCGGTCGCCCCGGCGAGCCGCAGCTTGTCGAAACTGTCGGGGACGGAGGACGAGCCCCCGGTCACCATCATGCCGAGCAGCTTGGTGAAGCTGGCCAGCACGCTGCGCGTCGCCTCCGCCCGCAGGCGCGTGTCGCTGCTGCGGAATGGCGCGACATCCGCGCCGGCGGCAGTGTTGTAGTAGGCCGGCGCGGGCTCTCCCGGCTCGGTGCGGTACTGCCCGGGATCGAGGTCGAGCTCTTCGGCGATCAGCGCGGCCTGCATCTGATAGGCCCCCTGGCCGAGGTCCGTGTGCGGCGTGATGAGAACGATCTCGTCGCCGGTGATCTTCACCCACGGCGACAGGGCCGCGTGCCCCACGTCGAGCCCGTCTTCCAGAGGATTGGGATAGGGCGTCCGCACCTTCCAGATTCCGAAGGCCACGCCGCCAACGATGGCGGCGGACCCGAAGAGGACCGTACGGCGGGCGATGCGTCCAGCGCGGCTCATCTCAGGCCTCCCTCAGCCGGGCGGCGGCGGCATGGATCGCCTCGCGGATGCGCGGATAGGCCCCACAGCGGCAGAGGTTGCCCGACATGACGGCATCGATCTCGTCGTCGGTCGGATCAGGGTTCGACTCCAGCAACCACGCGGCCTGCATGATCTGTCCGGACTGGCAGTAGCCGCATTGCGCGGCTTGCGTGTCGATCCACGCCTGCTGCACGGGATGCGGGTATTCTGGCGTTCCGAGCCCCTCGATGGTCAAGATCTCGCCCCCTTCGGCCTCCACCGCCCGCACCTGGCAGGCCCGGACGGGCATCCCGTCGAGATGGACCGTGCAGGCCCCGCACTGTGCGATCCCGCAACCATACTTGGTGCCGACGAGGCCAAGCTCGTCACGCAGCACCCACAGCAGCGGCATGTCGTCCTCGACGTCCGCCGACCGGAGCTCTCCGTTCACCGTGAAGTCCATGAAACGCCCTTCCGTCGCCGTTAAACCCCGGCGTTTGCCGGTTCTGGTCCCAGCCGCGCCACACTTGGCGGCGAAAAAAGGCCGGGGACAGGACCGATCCCAAGGTACCGAACAATGTTGACCATACTATCCTGCATCACTGTGCAGCATGACATCAGTCTTGTCGTGCTGGCAGGGATCCTATGCGCGTTCGGAAGCTGGGTCACCTCCCGTCTCTATCGCCACGCCGGCAACCGACCGACGGAACATGCCATCGCGTGGCACCTGCTCACCGCGCTGACGGCGGGCATCTCGATCTGGGGCACGCACTTCGTCGCGATGCTCGGTTTCCGGCCGAGCGTTCCGGTGAACTTCGACCTCCCGCTCACCTTCGCCTCGCTGCTGATCGCTGTGGCGGGCTGCGCCGTCGGGATCGTGTTCTCCGCCTCGGTCAAGTTGCGCTACGCCTCGGCGATCGGCGGCGCGATCCTCGGCCTCGCGATCTCGGGGATGCATTACGCGGGCATGATCGCCTACCGGGTCCGCGGCCTTGTCGACTGGGATCGTGGCTACCTCGTCGCTTCCATCCTGATCGCGGTGGTCTTCTCCGCTGTCGCGCTGACGCTCGGCCGGCGCGACGGCAAATGGCGCGAATACCAGATGACCGGCGTGCTCACCCTCGCCATCGTCAGCCTGCACTTCACCGGCATGACCGCCTTCCGCATCTCGCCGCTCGACATCTCCGGCGACTACGTGAACCCCGAAGCGTTCAAGATGCTGGCCCTCGCCATCGCCGGCACCGCCATCGTGATCGTGATGGGCGGCCTCTTCAGCTACGCGGTCGAGAACCGCACCCGCATGGAAAGCATCGTGGAGCTCACCGCCGCCCGCAACGCCGCCGAGAGCGCCAGCCGTGCGAAGTCAGAATTCATGAGCGTACTGAGCCACGAGCTCCGCACCCCTCTCACCATCGTGCTCGGCTACGCCGGCATTCTCTCCCAGATCAACAGCGCGCAACCGAAGGACGCCGCCGGCAATCCCGTGCAGTTGCACGAGGGCAAGGTCGGCGTACAGGCGGAGCTTTACGGACAAAAGATCGGTACCGCCGCCAATCACCTGCTGACGCTCATCAACGAGATCCTCGACTACACGAGCATCGAGCTCGGCGACACGAAGCTGACGCGCACCTCCTTTCCGGTCAGCGACCTGCTCGCCGCGACAAAGGACCAGTTCCAGGTGCTCGCGGGCGAGAAGTCGATCCGCCTCCATACCGAGTGCGATGACATCCTCGTCCATGCCGACCATCGCCGCCTGATGCAGATCCTCATCAATCTGGTTGGCAACGCGGTGAAATTCTCCGGCGCGAGCGACCTCCACCTCAAGGCGCGCCGCGAGACCGACGGTTTCCGCATCGACGTGACCGACAACGGCTGCGGCATCGACGGGGCTCACATCGAGATGATCTTCGAGGCCTTCCAGCAGATCGAGACGGCCGACAAGCGCTCGAGCGGCGGTACCGGCCTCGGCCTCGCGATCTGCCGGAAACTGGCGCTGGCCCACGGCGGAGACGTCACCGCCACCAGCATCGTCGGAGAGGGCACGACCTTCACGCTGACCCTGCCGGAAAGCGCCATCGACGGGGCGGTCACCAGTGCGGCAACCAAGGTGCTCGGCCGCGCGCTGCGCAACCAGAAGGCGCGCCCGGCCCTGCCCCGCGCGGCGCGCAGCGGCGTACCCGGACGCGGCCAGACCATCGTGGGCGGCTGACCGCCTCAAGTCGGTCCCGAATGCGGTCAGGCCGCCGCCCCCTTCAGAAAGCGGCCGCGGGCGCAGCGCCGCAGACCGGGCGCGACGCACAATACACTGAATCCGGACAGCCTGCGCCGGTCAGACCACCGCGCCGATGTGCCAGGGCACGAACTCGTTCGCCCCGTAGCCCCATTGCTCCGACTTGGTCCGCTCGCCCGACGCGACCCGCAGGATCGCCTCGAAGATCTGCCGCCCCTTCTCTTCCAGCGACACTCCGTCGAGCACGTCGCCGGCGTTCAGGTCCATGTCGTCGAGCATCTTGTCGTACATCGGCGTGTTGGTCGCGATCTTGATCGACGGGCACGGCTTGCACCCGTAGGCCGATCCCCGGCCGGTCGTGAAGCACATGACGTTCGCGCCACCGGCCACCTGTCCGGTCGCGGAGACCGGGTCGTAGCCGGGCGTGTCCATGAAGACGAAGCCCTTCTCGGTGATCGGCTCGGCATATTCATAAACCGCCGAAAGCTCCGCCGAGCCGCCCTTGGCGACCGCGCCGAGCGACTTCTCGAGGATCGTCGTCAGCCCGCCAAGCTTGTTGCCGGGAGACGGGTTGTTGTTCATCTCCATGTTGTTGCGGGCGGTGTAATCCTCCCACCAGCGGATGCGCTCGATCAGCTTCTCGCCGACCTCGGGCCGCGCGGCGCGGCGGGTCAGCAAGTGCTCGGCGCCGTAGATCTCGGGCGTCTCCGACAGGATGGTCGTGCCGCCGTGACGCACCAGCAGGTCCGACGCGAGGCCGAGCGCCGGGTTCGCGGTGATCCCCGAATAGCCGTCCGAGCCGCCGCACTGCATCGCCAGCGTCAGCTCCGACGCGGGCACCGTCTCGCGCTTTGCGGTATTCACCAGCGGCAGCATCTCCTTGATGATCTCGACGCCGGCCTCGACCGTCTTGCGGGTGCCGCCGACCTCCTGGATCGTCAGCGTGCGGAAGGTCGGGCCCTCCTCCGTCGTGTAGGCCTCCTTCAGCTTGGGGATCTGGAACCCCTCGCAGCCGAGCCCGACGACCAGTGCGCCGCCCATGTTCGGGTTGCTCGCGTAACCCCAGACCGTGCGGCGCAGAACGGTGAAGATCGAGCCGGAGCCGTCCACGATACAGCCGTTCGCCTGTTTCAGTGCGATGATGCCGTCGACGTTCGGGTAATCGTCGAGGATGCCGGACCGCTCGATCTGCTCGACGATCAGACCGGCCACGGTGGTCGAACAGTTCACCGAGGTCAGCACGCCGATGTAGTTGCGGGTCCCCGCCTTGCCGTTCGCCCGGCGGTAGCCCTGGAACGTCGCGCGGTCGGCTTCGGCGACGTGGTCGGTCGGCTTCGCCTCGCTGCCGATCGCGTAGTCGAGCTCAGTCGTGCCCATCCCCACGTTGTGTTCATGCACCCAGGCGCCGGCGGGGATCGCCTCCTTGGCGATACCGATCGACTGTCCGTATTTGCGCAGCTGTCCCCCTTCGGGCACGTCAGCCAGCGCGATCTTGTGGCCGCGCGGCACGCGCTGCGTGGCGATCAGGCCCGACGGCAGGCGGTCGCCCGCGTCGATCATGCGGATGGCCACGGCCACGTTGTCGGCCTCGTTCAGGATCAGCACCTCGGCGGGCGCCGTTGTCGTGTCGTCTTGCATGTCTGCTCCTCCGGCGCGGGCGGGGGTCCGCTCCGCGCGTCGACGTCACCCTAATCCTCCTCAGGGTCGGCTTCCACCTCGTCCGTCGGGAAGGCGCGACATCTCCGCGCTTGCCCGCCCGCGTGCGCGACGCGTAGAGAGCGGACATGCGCGCGTTGTCCCGCCTCCTCGTCCTTGCCCTGCTGCTGGCGGGACTGGTCCTGCCGAAGGCCGGGGCCGCGTTGTCCGTGTTCGGACATGGCACCGTCATCGTCATCTGCACCGGTCACGGGCTTGAGACCATCCGGCTCGGTCCCGACGGAGAGCCGATCGACGAGGCGCCCCATGTCGAGCATTGCGGCCTCGTCCATGCGCTCGACACCGGGGCCACGCCCGGCCCCGAAGGCTGGCAGACGGCGGATCATCCACTTGGCCAGACCGCTATGCCGGCTGCCCTGCCGCCCCAGTCGACGCCTCGCAGCCGTCCCGAGCCCCGCGCGCCGCCGCGCGCCTGATCCACCCGTCACACCTTTCCCAACGTTCCAGGATCAGGAGACCGACAGATGTCGCGTTACGTCCTCGCCGCCGCCGCGGCCCTTTTCGCCACCACCGCAACTGCCCATGAATTCGAGGCGGAGGGCCTCGTCATCGGACACCCGTTCGCTTTCGCCACGACACCGACCGCGATGAGCGGCGCGGGCTACCTCACCGTCACCAACGAAGGCGATACCCCCGACGCGCTGATCGGGATCGAGGCGGACTTTCCCCGTGTGATGCTGCACACCTCCTCCGAAGAGGATGGCGTGATGCGCATGGAGCATGTGGAGAGATTCGAGATCGCTCCGGGCGAGACGCTCACCCTCGCGCCCGACGGCAACCACGTCATGTTCATGGGCCTCGACGGCGATCCGTTCGAAGCGGGCGAGGAAATCCCCGCCACGCTGATCTTCGAGACCGCCGGCCGCGTCGATGTGGTCTTCAACGTCGAGGAGCGCGGCGAGATGGAGATGGACCACTCGGAGATGGACCATTCGGTGATGGACCATATAGAAATGGATCACGACTGATCCGGCGGAGCGCGCTGACGCGCGCGCCTTGCAAGCCCGGCCTTGCGGCCGGGCGGTTCAGGGGGCTGTCTGCCCCCTCCCGGGCCTGCGGCCCGGTTCACCCCCGAGAGGTATTTCCGGCCAGATGAGGATCAGGCGGCGGTCGCGGCGGCCCAGGCGCGCAAGGCGCGGGGCCGCAGTTCGGCCTCGGCCCGGGCCACGCGGTCGGGCGTGTAATGCTCTTCCGCGTCGAGCAGGTTCACCGTCGCCTTCACCTGTCCGTCGTCAAACAGCGGCAGATTGATGACCGATCCGCAGCCGAGGCTGCCGATCAGCTCATGGTCGGGAAACACCTGTGCGATTTCGGACAGGTGGTTGGCGACGAAGGTCTCGCCCCTGCCGACCACCGTGTCGAACCAGCCGTCCATCCGGAACGGCTTGGTGCCCGAGGCCGGGTAGTCGACCGGGTGGCTGGTATAGGCGCGCCGGGCGAGGCTGGCCTCGCGGTCGAGCTCCATCACCGTGAACAGCTTCGCGCCCACCGTCGCGCGCGCAAGGTCGCGCAGCGCGTCGTAGGCCTGCTCGGGCGTGGTCGCCGCGTCGAGGGCCGCGTCGAACTCGCTGTAGGGATCACTCATGCCGGGTCGGCCTCCGTATCGTGCGCCGTGCCGCCGGACGCGGCGTAGAGGGCGCGGGTGTAGTCATCCTCGAAGCTGCCGTCATGCAGCGCCGTGGCGGGCGCGATCTCCACGATGCGGCCCTTGTTCATCACTGCCATGCGGTCGCACATGAAGCCGACCACCGGCAGGTTGTGAGTCACCATCAGGTAGGTGAGGTTGCGCTCCGCCCGGATGCGCTTCAGCAGGTTCAGGATCTCGGCCTGAACGCTGACGTCGAGGGCGGAGGTCGGCTCATCCAGCAGCATCAGCTTCGGCTCCAGCATCAGGGCGCGCGCGATGGCGACGCGCTGACGCTGCCCGCCGGACAGCTGGTGCGGAAAGCGGAAGCGGAACCGCTGGTCGAGCCCGACGGAGGACAGCGCGGCGCGGACCTTCTCGGACCTCTGTCCGATACCGTGCACTTTCAGCGGCTCCGACAGCACGGCATCCACGGTCTTGCGCGGATGGAGCGAGCCGTAGGGGTCCTGGAAGACCATCTGGCAGGTTCGGGCGAACTCGGACTTCCGCAGCGTTTCGCGCGGGCGTCCGAAAACGGACATCGCGCCGGTCCATTCGGTCGCGAGCCCGGTGATCGCGCGCAGGATGGTGGACTTGCCTGACCCGCTTTCGCCGACCAGCGCGAAGCTTTCGCCCTCTGCGATGTCGATCGAGGCGGAGTGGACGACCGCCACCCCGTCGTAGGAGACGGTGAGGTCCTCGAGGGTGAGCGCGCTCATGTCCCGCCCCATGCGCTGCGGTCGAGGACGGGAAGCTCGGCGCGGGTCTCGTGCATCCGGGGCACCGCGTTCAGCAGGCCGCGGGTATAAGGATGCGTGGCCTCCGACAGGCGGGAGGCGACGCAGGTTTCCACCACTTCGCCGGCGTTCATCACCATGATCCGGTCGCAGTAGCGGGCGACGAGGTTCAGGTCGTGCGAGATCAGGATCAGCCCCATCCCCTTCTCGCGCACGAGATCGTCGATCAGGTCGAGAACGTCGGCCTGCACCGAGACGTCGAGCGCGGAGGTCGGCTCGTCCGCGATCAGCAGGTCCGGCGAGGGGATCAGCATCATGGCGATCATGATGCGCTGCCCCATCCCGCCCGAGACTTCGTGCGGATAGAGCTTTTCCACCCGCTCGGGGTCGTCGATCCGCACCGAGCGCAGCATCTGGTGAACGCGGGCGCGCACCTCGCGCCGGGGGAGGTCCTCGTGCAGGCGCAGCGCCTCGGCGATCTGCGCGCCGACGGTCATCACCGGATGGAGCGAGAACTTAGGGTCCTGCATGATCATCGAGATCCGGGCGCCGCGCAGCGCGCGCATCCGCTTCTCGGACAGTTGCCCGATTTCCTCGCCGTCGAAGGTCATGCGGTCGGCTGTCACCTTCCCCGGTGGCCGGATCAGCCGCAGGATCGAGCGGCCGGTCATGCTCTTGCCGCTGCCGCTTTCGCCGACGATGCCGAGCCGCTCACGCCCCAGTTCGAAGGACAGGCCCTTCACCACCTCCACCCGGCCGCGCGGCGACGGGAAGGAGACGCGGAGGTTTTCGACCGTCAGCAGGCTCACTTCTGCCTCCGCGGGTCGAGCACGTCGCGCAGACCGTCGCCGAGGAAGCAGAAGCCGAGGCTGACGAGGATGATGGCGAAGCCCGGCATCGTGGCGACCCACCACTGGTCAAGGATGAAGGTCCGCCCGCGCGAGATCATCGCGCCCCACTCCGGCAGCGGCGGCTGCGCGCCAAGGCCGAGGAAACCGAGCCCCGCGGCGGTCAGGATGATGCCCGCCATGTCGAGCGTCACCCGCACGATCATCGACGACGTGCAGAGCGGCAGCACATGGAGCACGATCAGCCGCAGATCCGACGCGCCGGTCTGGCGGGCGGCGTCCATGTATTCCGCCTTGCGGAAGGTCAGCACCTCGGCCCGCGCGATCCGGGCGTATGCGGGCCACGAGGTGAAGGCGATGGCGATGATCGCATTCTCGATCCCCGGCCCCCGCGCGGCGACGAAGGCGAGCGCGAGGATCAGCTTGGGCATCGACAGGAAGATGTCGGTGATCGCCATCAGCACCTTGTCGACCCAGCCGCCGAAATAGCCCGACACGGCCCCGATCAGCAGCCCGAGCGGCGCGGCGATGATCGCGACGAGGCCGACGATCAGCAGCGTGATCCGCGCGCCGTAGACCACGCGGGAAAAGATGTCGCGGCCGAGTTCGTCGGTGCCCATCCAGTGCTCGCCCGACGGCGGCAGCAGCCGGTCCGACAGGTTCTGGCCGACCGGGCTTTCAGGGGCGATCAGCGGCGCGAAGGCGGCGGTGAGGATCAGGACCAGGATGATAATGCCGCCCGCCACTGCGAGCGGATTGCGCAGCAGCGCGCCGAACATCGCGTAGGCCCGGCCCATGTCGGCCTGCAGGCGGGAGGTCGGGGCCTCGTCGATCAGCCAGTCGCGCACGCTCATCCCCGGCTCCTCGGATCGAGGACGCGGTAGAGCACGTCCGACAGGCGATTGATGAGGATGAAGACCGACCCCACCACCAGCGTCGCGCCGAGCACCGCGTTCATGTCGGCGTTCAGCAGCGCCGTCGTCAGGTAGTTGCCGATGCCGGGCCAGGAGAAGACGGTTTCGATCATTACCGACCCTTCGAGAAGCTGCGCGTAGGAAATGCCGATCACGGTGATGAGCGGCACGAGGATCGGCCGGAAGCCGTGCACCCAGATCACCCGCCACTCCGGCGCGCCCTTCACGCGGGCGGTGGTCACGAACTCCTGGCCCAACTGGTCGAGCATGAAGCTCCGGGTCATCCGGGCGATGTAGGCCATCGAAAAGAACCCGAGGATCGAGGCCGGCAGAACGAGGTGGTCGAAGGCATTGCGGAACACCGTCCAGTCGCCCTGCAGCGCGCTGTCGACCAGCATAAGTCCTGTCACCGGCTCGACGAGCCCGTCATAGAAGATGTCGACCCGCCCCGGCCCCGCGACGAGGCCAAGGCCCGCATAGAGCGTCGCCAGTCCGACGAGGCCGAGCCAGAAGGCAGGGACCGAGTAGCCGAGCAGCGCGACGACACGGGCGATATGGTCGACCCAGGTGCCCTCTCGCGCGGCGGCGATCACGCCGAGGGGCACGCCGATCACCACGCCGATGAAGATGCCGATGGTCGCCATCTCGAGCGTGGCGGGAAAGACGCGGGCGAGGTCCTGCGCGACGGGCCGGTTGGTCGAGACGGAATGGCCGAGGTCGCCGCGCATCACGTCCCAGACGTAGTTGACGAACTGCACGACGAGCGGCCGGTCGAGGCCCATCGCCTGCTCCGCCGCGTCGTACTGTTCCTGTGTGGCGCGGTCGCCGACAACGGCGAGCACCGGGTCGATCGGGATCACCCGGCCGATGAAGAAGGTGATCGCGATCAGCCCGAGGAAGGTGAAGAGCGTGATCCCGACGAACCCCGACAGCGCCCGGCTGCTGCGCCCGAGGCGCCGCGCGGTCAGGGCGGGGGTGGTGGTGTCGGTCAAGGAGGGCTCCTGCGGCTGATACGGACAATCGTAGAGAAACCCCCTTCACGGATGCAAATAATTTTGCTCTCATGTAAAAAGTTTTTATCGACCCCGGGGGATCGGCATGGCCGTGACCGACGACGAGAAGCAGGAGGTCCGCCCGATCGGCGGGCTGATCCGCAAGCGGCGCAAGGCGCTCGGGATGACCTTGCAGGCGCTGGCCGACAGCGCGTCGGTCTCTGTCGGCTACCTCAGCCAGGTGGAGCGCGACAACGCGGTGCCGACCCTTGGCACGCTGGCCCAGATTGCCGGCGGGCTGGATGTCGAGCTCGAGTATTTCGTCGCCTCGCCCCGCCCCGCCGACGCGATCACCCGCGCTGTCGAGCGGCCGACCTTCTCGCTCGCCGGTTCCTCGATCAGATACGAGTCGCTGTCGAACGAGTACCCGGGATCGGAGCTGAGCTCCTACCTGCTGACGATTCCGCCCGGCTATGCCTCCGAAATCGTCAGTCACGCGGGCGACGAGTTCGTTTACGTGCTTTCGGGAGAGATCGAGCACATGCTCGAGGGCGAGACCTTCCGCCTCGGCCCCGGCGATTCGTTCCACTTCAACGGCGCGAAGGAGCACGCCCTCGCCAACCGCGGCGACGATGCGGCGCAGGTGCTGTGGGCCGGAACGCTCGACGTGATGCACTCGCGGGAGCGGCGCAAGATCCCGCGCCTCGTGCCCGCCAACAACAACGCCTGACAGGGGCGACGACAGCCCGACAGGGGCGACAACACCGACAGGAGATGGAGAGAACGACCATGAAACACCTGAGATCGAAACTGCTGGCCACCGTGGTGGCCCTGCCGCTGGCAACGGCCGCGCTCGCCGAGACGCCGGACGGCGTGCTCGTCGTCGCGCAGAACATCGACGACATCGTCGCGCTCGACCCGGCGCAGGCTTACGAGTTCACCTCCGGCGAGATCGTGACCAACGTCTACGACCGGCTCGCGCAGTACGACGCGGAAGACCCGACCGAACTGGCGCCGGGCCTGGCCGAGAGCTGGGAGATCGACGAGGAGGCCAAGTCCATCACCTTCACCCTGCGTGATGGCGCGGTCTTCCACTCGGGCAACCCGGTCCGGGCCGAGGACGTCGTCTTCTCGCTGTCGCGCGTGATCCAGCTGAACCTGACGCCGGCCTTCATCCTCGCCCAGCTCGGCTGGACGCCGGAGAACGTGGGCGACATGGTCGTCGCCGACGGCAACACGGTGACGATCACCTACGAGGGCGACTTCTCGCCCGCCTTCGTGATGAACGTCCTCGCCTCGCGGCCCGCCTCCATCGTCGACGAGCTGACGGTGATGGAGAACGAGGTCGACGGCGACATGGGCAACGCCTGGCTGAACGAGAATTCCGCCGGCTCCGGTCCCTTCTCGATGGACACCTACCGCCCGGCGGAGATCGTGCGGCTAACCGCCAACGAGGATTACTTCAAGGACGGCCCGAACGTCGACAGCGTGATCCTGCGCCACGTGGCCGAGGCCGCGACGCAGCAGCTCCTGCTCGAGCAGGGCGACGTCGACATGGCGCGCAACCTGACGCCCGACCAGATTAGCTCCATCGAGAGCGACGAGATCACGGTCGAGACCTACCCGCAGGCCGCCGTTCACTTCCTGTCGTTCAACCAGAAGACCGACAGCCTGACCGACCCGGCCGTCTGGGAAGCCGCGCGCTACCTCGTCGACTACGAGGGGATGACCAACTCGATCATCGACGGGCAGATGGAAATCCACCAGGCCTTCTGGCCGAAGGGTTTCCCCGGTTCCTATGACGAGACGCCCTACACCTACGATCCCGAGATGGCGGCGCAGATCCTCGAGGATGCCGGGGTCGAGCTGCCGATCCAGGTGTCCCTCGACGTCATCAACTCCGCGCCCTTCACCGACATGGCGCAGTCGCTGCAGGCCTCCTTCGCCGAAGCCGGGATCGAGTTCGAGATCCTGCCCGGCACGGGCGCTCAGGTCATTACCAAGTACCGCGAGCGGACCCACGAGGCGATGCTGCTCTACTGGGGGCCGGACTTCATGGACCCGCATTCGAACGCCAAGGCCTTCGCCTACAACTCCGACAACTCGGACGACAACTACCAGGCGACGACCACCTGGCGGAACGCCTGGGCGGTCCCGGACGAGATGAACGAGGAGACGATGGCGGCGCTGACCGAGCCCGATCCGGAAACCCGTCTCGAGATGTATGTCGACCTCCAGCAGAAGGTGCAGGAGAATTCGCCGATCATCATCATGTTCCAGGCCTCCTACCAGGTGGCGATGGATGCCGACGTGTCGGGCTACGTGAACGGCGCGACCTCCGACTTCGTCTACTACCGTCTGGTCGAGAAGTGAGACCGACGCGGTGGGGGCTCTGCCCCCGCCGCCCTTCGGGCGACTCCCCCGGAGGTATTTTCAGCCAGATGAGAGAGCGGGTCGCGCTACCAGATCGCCCAGTGTTCCCCGGCCCAGACGTGGCCGACGAAATGGACGAAGGCGGCGAGGTAGGTCAGCGACAGCAGGACCAGTGCCGCGCGGCGCC
The DNA here is from genome assembly GCF_016134045.1 of Pelagovum pacificum. Lineage (NCBI taxonomy): Bacteria > Pseudomonadati > Pseudomonadota > Alphaproteobacteria > Rhodobacterales > Paracoccaceae > Pelagovum > Pelagovum pacificum. The sequence continues at coordinate 2,503,128 of NZ_CP065915.1, forward strand.
AGCGCCCCACCGGGCCCCAGCAGGCGGCGACGGCCAGCGCGAAGATCACCCCTTCCAGCGTTCCGACGAGGCGGCCGTGATGGTCCGCGTCCCAGAAGGACACCGGCGAGACGAAGCGCCAGTCGGTCAGCGGCCAGAAATGCAGGTGCGCGTCGCCGGCGTGAAGCGGAATGTCCGCCGCGATGTGCAAAAGCGCCGAGGCCGCCAGCAGTACGGCCCAGCGCGTCCCCGACAGCGACGCGACCAGCAGCACCAGCCCCCAGAGCGGCACCGAGTTGAACAGGTCCGCTGTCCGTTCGGGCAGCGCGCCGCGCGCGAAATGATCGACGAAATAGGCGGCATCCGGCAGGATCGCGCCCGCGACCACCACCCACCAGTGCACGGGAGAGGCGCGGCGTCCGATTAGCGCGAGGTTCACCGCGATATGGGCGGGCGTGTTCATCTCGGCGAGCCTACCACGCCACGTCGATGAAGATCACCCACGCGGTGACCAGGACCCCCGTCACGATCGCGTAGGCCCCGTTCCAGACCAGCCCGACACGCGCGGCCGGGATCTGCGCGAAGCTCCCGATCAGCTGGGTGGTCGCCGTGAAGGGCGAGGTCGCGCCCGAGATCGCCCACCCCGCCGTCGTCGCCACGAACAGCGCGGTCGGCGAGTAATCGTCCCCCGCCGCCGGCATCAACGGCACCAGCAGCGAGGCGGCGAGGATCGGGTTCATGCCGATCATGCCCGTCAGCGGGATCAGCCAGACGATGCCCGCCAGCAGCACCCAGCCCGGCACGAGGCCGAGGTCGAGGCCCGACCGCGCGGCCAGCGGCACGAGCAGCGCGGCGCCGACCTTGCCGATGTAGCCCGCCATCATCAGCAGCACGAGTTCCGACCGGAGGCCCGGCAACTCGCGCCCCACGTAGGTCCGCACCCGTGGCCCGAGTGACGCCGGCCCGCCCTGGATCACCAGCCAGCCGAGCGAGACGAGCGGCACGAGCAACAGGACGACGCCGACGACGCGGACGCCGAACTCGAAATGCAGCGACAGGATCAGCGTGCCCATCAGCACAAGCAGGATCACCAGCGGCTTCAGGTCGCGGGGGCCGCCGACCCTCTCGACCGGGCGGCGCACCGCGACGCGGGGCTTGAAGATCGTGTCGAGCGCCCAGCCGGTCCCCGCGATCAGCACGCCGGTGCCGATGCAGGGCAGAAGCACGCCGACATAGGTGCTGCCGGGCACGAGCGAGGCGGTCACGGCGCCCGCGAAGCTGAGCGGCGACCACGGCAGCACGGCGAGGAAGGCGCGCTGCACCGCGACGAGCATCCGTCTCTGGCGCAAGGGCCGGATGACCGGGTCCTTCTCCTCCGCCGCGCTCGCCGTGGCGAGGCTGCCGAGCAGCGCGATCGAGCCGTAGTTCAGCACCAGCGAGAAGGCCGCGCCGCCGAGCGTCAGCACCCCGTAGCGCCGGCCCGGCGGCTGGTGGGCGAGGTAGGCGCCGCAGCGGTGGATCGCGGGCGAGGTCTGCGCCGCGCTGCGCAACGTGTTGAGCGCGGCGAAGAAGGCCCCGATGAACGCCGCGAGCGCCAGCCCCTCGGTGACGACCGCGACGAAGTCGGGCCCGTTGGTGGCTAGGATCGCCGTCAGGACGAGGCCGACCACGACGAAGGCGATACCCGTCACCGTGGCCGAGGGCACCAGCAGAACGAGACAGGCGAGCGCCAACCACGGCGACGCCTCTCCGACAAAGCTCCCCGGCAGCCACTCCCGCCCGATGACGCAGACCGTCAGAAGGACCAGCGCGATGCCGAGCGGCAGGTCGATCCGCTTTGCCCAGGCTCTCAATCCGTGTCCTTCCAGGGAGTGCGACTGCATCTTTCCTGCCCTCACGACAGGCGAAAGACCAGAGCCGCGACCGCGGACATGCGGGAAATCAGGCGTTGGCGGTGGTCACCGGCGCCCGGCCTGCTATCAAGCGGGCGAATTCAACGGATTGGGGGAGAGCCATGCGGATCATCGTTCACGGAGTCGGCGCTGTCGGGGGCACAATCGCGGCGGGACTCGCGCTGTCGGGGCAGGAGGTCGTCGGCATCGCCCGGGGCCGGCAGCTCGAGGCGATCCGCGCGAACGGGCTGCGGCTTCGCTCGCCGGACGAGGACGTGGTGGCCAGGTTCGATTGCGTCGGCGATCCCTCCGAGATCGACCTCCGCCCCGACGACGCGGTGATCCTGACGACCAAGACGCAGGACACCGCCGGCGCGCTGGCGCAACTCCGCGCCGCCGGGCTGACCGATCAGCCGCTGTTCTGCGCCCAGAACGGGGTGGAGAACGAGCGTCTCGCCCTGCGGCTGTTTCCGAACGTCCACGGCATCACCGTGATGCTGCCCGCCGACTACATCACGCCCGGCGAGGTCTCCTGCTTCGGCACGCCCCGGCACGGCATCTTCGACATCGGCCGCTTCCCCGGCGGGCACGATGCGGATGACGAGGCGATGGCCGAAGCGCTGACGGCGAGCGGGATCGGAGGCTTCGTCCGAGACGACGTGATGCGCTATAAGTACGGCAAGCTGATCCTGAACCTCGGCAACGTGATCGACGCCGCGCTCGGCAGTGGCGAGGAGACAAACCCGATCCTCGACATGCTGCGGGCCGAGGGCGCGGCGGTGTTCGAGGCGGCCGGCATCGACCCGGTCGACGTCGGCGCCGCCGACCCGCGCCGCGACGAGCTGATGCAGCTGCGCGACGTCGAAGGCGTGGAGCGGACGGGATCGTCCTCGCGCCAGAGCCTCGCGCGCGGGGCCGGCTCCATCGAGACGGATTACCTCAACGGCGAGGTCGTGCTGCTTGGCCGGATGCACGGCGTGCCGACGCCGGGCAACGACTGGGCGCTCGCGCTCGGCCGCCGGTTGCTGCGCGAGGGCATCGCGCCCGGTGCGCTCGACGTCGATGCCGTGAAGGCCGAACTCGGCCTCTGACCTAGCGCGGCGCGGGCGCGCCCAGCCAGTCGGCGAGCGCGTCCGTCGCGGCCTCCGGCGTCTCGAGCGTCGGGAAGTGGCCGGCCTCTTCCAGCACGGACAGGCGGGCGGAGGGGATCAGCTCCGCCATCACCTCGAGCCGCTTGATCGGCAGCAGCCGGTCGTGCCGGCCGCCCATCACCAGCGTCGGCTGATGGATCATCTTGAGCGTCGTCTGCTGATCGCGCCGCCGCTGAAGCGCGCGGCTGTGGCGGCGGAACACCTCCTTGCCGAGCTCCTGCCCCATCCGGGTGACGGTCGACTGGACTGCGACCCGCCCTGCCCCGGGCCCGTAGCCGGCCTCGGACACCGTCTGGCGCAGCACCTCGTCGAACCGGCCGGTCGCGGCCGCGATCAGCTGCGGCTCCCGGTCGGCGGCGACTTGTGGCGTCTCGGCCTGGAAGGCCGTGGCAATCAGCGCGATGCGGGTGACCCGGTTCGGCTGGCGGCGCAGCAGCTCCAGCGCGACCGTCCCGCCGAGCCCGAAGCCGACGAGCGCAAACTTCGGCGGCGCGACGGAGAGAAGCTCCGAGGCGAAGGATTCGATGCGTTCGCACTCCGCGATCGGTGCGGTCATCACCGGATGCGCCGAGGCGACGGCGCGGACCTGCGCCGCGAACAGGCGTTCGTCCGTCATGAACCCCGGAATGAAGAGGATGGGTTCTTTCATGGTCTGCCAATGGTCGTGGTCAGGGGTCCGGGCACGGGGCCCGCGTTTGCCGCACAGGCCCACATGCTGCCGGCAGGGTCAACCGACGGACACGTGTCGGGCGAAAGGACGCCTAGTTCAGAAGGCCAAGCCGTTCGAGCCAGAGCATCGAGCGCTTGAACACGCGCTCCGTCTGGTGGGGCGAGAAGATGTCGCCGGCGATGATGTGTCCGGTGCTGTCGTCGCCCTTCTCGAGCTTCAGCGCGAGCTTCTCGACCGGGGCGCCCCATTCGAGGATCGCGGCCTCCGTCGCGGCGGGGCTGACGACCATGTCCTGCCGGTTGTAGAAGAACAGCGCGGGCACATCCATCGCGCCGTAGTCGACCTCCTTCACCGCGCGGACCGCGTCGCGCATCGGGAAGACCGCCTGCGTCGGGTAGCTCGTCGTCCAGTAGCGGGCGTGGCCTTCGTTGCGGATCGCCATGGACGGGACGTGGCCCATCAGCTTCGGCCCCCAGGTCTCGATTCCCGGCGCCTCGAGGATCCACTGCCCCGGCTGCACGGCGAGGCCGAAGTTCGGCGACACCAGCATCGCGCCCGCCATCTCCACGCCCTGAGCGGCGGCGAGTGTGATGAGCGTGGCGCCGGTGGAACAGCCGATCCAGAGCGTCCGCTCGCCGATCTCTCGGGCGATGCCGGCGGCCTCCTCCATGTCCTTCTTCCAGTCGGCGAAGGTCGCCTTGCCCATCGCGGCACCGTCGATGCCGTGCCCGTTCAGGCGCGTGGCGAAGAGGTTCGCGCCAAGCTCCTGCGCGATGCGTTCGGGGATCGGGCTGATCTCGTGGCGGCTGGCAGAGAAGCCGTGGATGTAGACGACCGACAGCGGCGTCTTCTGCGGACCGTCGAAGTAGGTCACGCATTTCTCGCAGCCGGGCCGGATGCCGGGGATGTTGGCCTCCGCCTCGGCAAGCTGGGTCGGCAGGTGCTCCAGCTTCATGCCGCCCTCATCGCGCGCCGGAACAGGGTCGCGCAGCCGACCAGCGACAGGGCGATCAACGCGGCGGGCACCAGCGTCAGCGCGACGCGCAGCATCGACAGGGCCGCGTCGGTCTGCGGGACTGGCGCGCCCGTGCTCTCCTGCCATCCGCCAGCGGCGAGCAGCAGGCCGAGGATCAGCGGTCCCACCGCGTTGGCGATCTTCTGACCGAACAGCCAGACGGCGCTGAAGGCCCCCTCGATCGGGGCGTCATCGGTGTTGCGAGTCACATCCATCAGGTCGGGATATATGGCCCATGGGATCTGCTGGTAAGCCCCGTTTCCCATTCCGGCAAAAAGGAAAAGCAGCGCGAGCAGGCTGAGCGACGCCGTCGGCAGCGCGAGGTAGATGAGCAGCAGGACGACAACGTACAGCGCCAGCCCGCAGAGCAGCGCCGGGAGCCGGCCGAGACCCGCCGACAGGCGATACCAGAGGTACTGGCTGACGACTGCGCCGACGACGAAGCAGGCGAACAGCGTCGAGAAGATGCCGAGCGCCCCGGCGATACCGGACAGCGGTCCGTCAACGGACGCCACGAGGTTCAGCGCGGCAAGCTGCAGTCCGGCGGCGATGATCGCGACGCCGAGCGTCATGACCGCGTAGAGCGTCACCAGGATCGCGAAGGGCCGGTTGCCGAGCACGAGTCCGAGAACGGACAGGAAGCTGCTGTCGGACGCCCGTCCGATACGCGGCGCGCGCCGCGTCAGGAAGAGCATCCCCCAGACCGTGACGACGATCACCGGCGCGACGATCAGCACCGCGCGGGCATAGCCCTCGCGGCTGTCGCCGGCGAGCGCGGGGACGACGCCCCCTGCGATCAGCAGGCCGAGCGAGGCGAAGACCATGCGCCACGCGGTCATGGACGACCGCTCCACCGGGTCGCGGGTCATCTCCCCCGCCATCGCGCCGTAGGGGATCGCGACGAAGGTGAACCCGATGGTGGCGAGGCCGAAGAAGCCCGCCACCCAGAGCGCGCTGGCCTGCCAGCTCAGGCTTTCGGGGACGACGAACATCGCAACGACGCCAAGCGCGAGAATCGGGCCGCCCGCCGCGATCCACGGCGCGCGGCGGCCCCAGCGGCCCGTCGTGCGGTCGGAAAAGTAGCCGACCAGCGGGTCGGTCACGACGTCAAAGGCCAGCACCGCGAAGGTGACCCAGCCGGCGACGGCCGGCGGCACGCCCAGGAACGTTGTCAGGAAGCTGAAGACGAGCAACTGCTTCACCACGACGAACATGCCGATTCCCATGTCCGCGAGGCCCCATCCGGCCTTCTCCGACAGTCGCAGCGTCATTATCCCCTCCACTCGGTCGGGCGACCATATTCCGACACGTGTCCAAGACCAATGCGATCTTGCGGCAGCCGGCGCGGCGCAGTAGTCGGGGCGCTTTGTTGCGGCGGAGGGCATGATGACGACGGGCGCAAGACTGGCGATCGACTTCGGGACGTCGAACACCGCGGCGGCGGTGCTCGCGGGCGGCCGGCCGCACGTGATCCCGATCGACGGGACCGAGCAGACCCTGCCGACGGCGGTGTTTCTCGACTTCATCGAACGGCAGACCGTTTTCGGACATGCCGCCGTCTCCGCCCTGATCGAGGGCCGCGAGGGGCGCTTCATGCGGGCGCTGAAAAGCGTGCTCGGCACGCCTCTGATGCACGAGCGGCGGCAGTTCATGCAGGAGCGGCTGACGCTGATCGAGATCGTCGCCCGCTTCCTCGGCGCGGTGAAGCAGCGCTCGGAGGCGCATACCGGGCAAACCTTCACCCGCGTTCTGTCGGGGCGGCCGGTGCGCTTTCACCATGACCCCGCGCGCGACGCGCGGGCGGTCGCGGACCTCGAAGCTGCCTACCGGGCGGCGGGGTTCGAGGAGGTCGCCTTCCTGCCCGAACCGGAGGCCGCCGCGCTCGCCGCCGGCAAGGCGTCGGGCCTCGGCCTGATCGTCGACATCGGCGGCGGCACCTCGGACTTCACCCTGTTCCGGCAGGCGGGCGAGGAGACGGAGGTGATCCTGAGCCACGGCGTGCGGATCGGCGGGACGGACTTCGACAAGACACTGAGCCTCGCCCACGTGATGCCGCTGTTCGGCAAGGACAGCCTCATCAAGGCGGAGCTCGGCCCGGACCGGCACCCTGCGCCTGCGGCGATCTTCAACGACCTCGCCAGCTGGGAGAAAATCGCCTTTCTCTACGGGCCCGACACGACGCGGGCAGTGGCGCGGATGGCGCGGCTCGCCGTGGAGCCCGAGAAGTTCGCGCGGCTGGTCGACGTGCTGGAGATGCACCTCGGCCACGACGTGGCCTTCGCCGTGGAACGCGGCAAGATCGACGCCAACCGCGAAGGCGCGAACGCCCGCATCGACCTGTCACCCGTGGAGAAGGGCCTGAAGATCCCCCTGCCCGAGCCGGTGCTGACCAGTGACCTCGCCGGGTGGTCCAGCGACATCGCCGAGGCGGCGCTCGAGACGGTGGCGCAGGCCGGGCTTGCGCCCGGCGACGTCGACCGGATCGTCTGCGTCGGCGGGTCGAGCCTTCTTCGGCCCGTCTCCACTGCCGTGAGCGACGCCCTGCCCCGTGCGGAGATGTTCTTCGGCAGCGCCTTCACAGGAATCGTTGACGGGCTGGCGATCGCGGCTGACCGATAGCCGACGGCTGTCCGGCATCGCGCGCGCGGGGTCTTCGGATCCCCGTGTAACGGCCGTCCAGGGGTCGTCGCCTCAGCTTACCTCGTCGATCGCCGCCTCGATCAGGGCGAGGCATTCGGGCGTCGAGAAGCGGTGATCCGCACCCTTGACCAGTGTCAGACGAATGTCCGACGCCTCGGCATGGTCGAGCAGCTTCAACGCTGTGTGCTGGCTGACGTCCTCGTCCGCCGTGCCCTGCAACATGCGCACCGGCATCGGCAGCGCGAGCGGCCGGTCGAGCAGGAAGTTCTCCGGCCCCTCCTCGATCAGGCGCCGGGTGATCGGATAGGGGTCGCCGTAGGCACTTGGCCGGTAATGGACACCCGCCGCCATCAGGGCCGCGCGTGCGGCCTCGTCGAACTCATCCCACATGTTGGTGGTGAAGTCCGGCGCGGCGGCGATGGTGACGAGACCGGCCACCCGCTCCGGGCTGTCGCGCGAGATGAGCAGCGAGATCCAGCCGCCCATCGACGAGCCGACCAGCACCGCCGGCCCGTCGAGCAGCGCCAGTGCCGCGCGTGCGTCCGACGCCCAGTCGCCGATCGCGCCGTCCTCGAAGGTGCCTTCGCTCTCGCCGTGGCCGGAATAGTCGAACCGAAGGAACGGCCGCCCCTGCTGCTTTGCCCAGGCCTCCAGATGCACGGCCTTGGTGCCTTCCATGTCGGAGCGGAAGCCGCCGAGGAACGCGACGGGCACGCCCTCTCCCCTTGTCAGGTGGTAGGCGATGCGGCGCCCTTCGGGCGTGGTGAGCCAGTCGGCCATGAGACCCTCCTATCAGTCGGCGCCCATGAAGGCGCAAGCGGCGCGCGCCCGCAACCGGGTTTCCGCGGCGCACCAGCGTCGCCGGCACGGATACGCGCGGGCTTGACGCAGGACGCCGGGCAGGCCAAGTCACGCGCACGACATAACCCGCAACCGGGCGTTCCGTGGGCGCCGAACTGACGAGGAGCAAGGCCGATGAGCCTCGATTCTTCCCCCATATCCCTGACCTTCCCCGATGGCTCCGCGCGCGAGTATCCCGCCGGAACCACTCCGGCCGACGTCGCGGCGAGCATCTCGACCTCGCTCGGCAAGAAGGCGATTTCCGCCACCGTCGACGGGCAGCACTACGACCTTCAGTGGCCGCTCGAGGCGGACGCGACCATCGCGATCAACACCATGAAGGACGAGCGCCCGGCGCTCGAGCTCGTGCGGCACGACCTCGCCCACATCATGGCGCGCGCGGTGCAGGAGCTGTGGCCCGACGTGAAGGTCACGATCGGCCCCGTGATCGAGAACGGCTGGTACTACGATTTCGACCGGGAGGAGCCCTTCACCCCCGAGGACCTCGGCGCGATCGAGAAGAAGATGCGCGAGATCATCAACAAGCGCGATCCGGTCCGCACCGAGGTCTGGTCCCGGGCCGACGCGATCGCGCATTACGAGAAGACCGGTGAAAACTACAAGGTCGAACTGGTGCAGGCGATCCCGGACGACGGCCAGCCGATCCGGATGTACTGGCACGGCGACTGGCAGGATCTCTGCCGCGGCCCGCATTTGCAGAACACCGGGCAGGTTCCGGCGGACGCCTTCAAGCTGATGTCGGTGGCCGGCGCCTACTGGCGCGGCGACAGTTCGCGCCCGATGCTGCAGCGGATCTACGGCGCGGCGTTCCTCAACAAGGACGCGCTGAAGGCGCACCTCACCTTCCTCGAGGAAGCGGAGAAGCGCGACCACCGCCGGCTCGGCCGGGAGATGGACCTCTACCACATGCAGGAAGAGGCGCCGGGCCAGATCTTCTGGCACCCGAACGGCTGGACCATCTACACCGAGCTTCAGGATTACATGCGCCGCAAGCAGCGCGAAGACGGCTACGTCGAGGTGAACACGCCGCAGGTTGTCTCCCGCAAGCTGTGGGAAGAGTCCGGGCACTGGGACAATTACCAGGAGAACATGTTCATCGTCGAAGTCGACGAGGATCATGCCCGCGAGAAGGCGATCAACGCGCTCAAGCCGATGAACTGCCCCTGCCACGTGCAGGTGTTCAACCATGGCCTGAAATCCTACCGCGACCTGCCGCTGCGCATGGCCGAGTTCGGGTCCTGCGCGCGCTACGAGCCCTCGGGCGCCCTGCATGGCATCATGCGGGTGCGCGGCTTCACGCAGGATGATGCGCACATCTTCTGCACCGACGATCAGATCGAGGCCGAGACCAAGAAGTTCATCGAGTTCCTCGCCGGCATTTACGCCGACCTCGGGTTCGACAACTGGACGGTGAAACTGTCGACCCGGCCGGAGAAACGGATCGGCTCGGACGAGAGCTGGGACCGGGTCGAAGCGGCGCTCGGCGACGCCTGTAAGGCGGCGGGCTACGATTTCGAGGTACAGGAGGGCGAAGGCGCCTTCTACGGCCCGAAGCTCGAGTTCGTGCTGACCGACGCGATTGGCCGGGACTGGCAGTGCGGCACGCTGCAGGTCGATCCGAACCTGCCGGAGCGGCTGGGCGCGTCCTACATCGGACAGGACGGCGCAAAGCACCGCCCCGTCATGCTGCACCGCGCCGTGCTCGGCTCGTTCGAGCGCTTCATCGGCATCCTGATCGAGGAGCATTCCGGCCGCCTGCCCTTCTGGCTGGCTCCGCGGCAGGTGGTCGTCGCCTCCATCGTGTCGGATGCGGACGAGTACGTGCAGTCGGTCGTGGCCAAGCTGCGCAAGGCCGGCGTTCGCGCCGAGGCGGACGTGCGCAACGAGAAGATCAATTACAAGGTCCGCGAGCATTCGGTCGGCAAGGTGCCGGTGATCCTCGCCTGCGGGGGCCGCGAGGTCGAGGAACAGACCGTCTCGGTCCGGCGGCTGGGCGAGAAGCAGTCGTCGGTCGAGGGGCTGGATGCCGTGGTCGCAAGCCTCGCGGCGGACGCGCTGCCGCCGGACGAGCGGTAGGATCGGATCAAGGGGAAAGGGCCGGCCGGAGTGCCGGCCCTTTTTCGTTGGTGAGATGCGGTAACTGGTTGGGGGGCGTGAGCCCTTTGACGGTGCGGGAGCCCTGCGGGTCCCACACCCTGAATGTGGTCGCCCGGCGGTTCCGGGGCTGGCTTCCGAGGGCGCCGAATGGCGCGTCGCACTGTAACATTAGACCGCCACCGCAGCGGCTGGCCTGTGTCAGGTGACATTCTGTTACAGGTGGCGCTCGGTCTGTTTCAAATCTCCGGACACGCGTCGGAGACATTCAGACTGGAAACCAAAGGTAAACCATACGGGACGGGCACCGCGCTCTAGGTCCGCTCTCTCACGGAGCCGTCAGACACCGGCCTGTGAGTGGTTCGGCGCGCGATCCGCCACCTACCCTGTGCACATCACCCCGAGCGGTGATGACAACCGACTGCACCAAGGGAGAGACAGCATGTCCACCAAGACCAAGACCTTCGCCCTCGCCGCTTCCGTGGCGACCGCAATTGCGGGGCTCGCGACGCAGGCTGCCGCACAGGAGATGGAAAAGTGCTACGGCATTTCACTGGCCGGCGAGAACGATTGCGCCGCCGGGCCGGGCACGACCTGCGCCGGGACCTCCACCATCGACTACCAGGGCAACGCCTGGACGCTCGTGCCCGCCGGCACCTGCGAGGAGATGACGGTCAGCGACGCGATGGACGGCATGGAGGCCCGCATGGGCTCTCTCGAGCCGCTCGAGCGCGACCTGCCCGAAGCGTGAGACAGGCGTAGGATGGGTCACAGACCCATCCTACCCGCCAAGGGAGGTCCAGATGTTCGACGATACCGAGAAGTCCCTGCCCGCCCGTCCGGGCGTCGGCTACAAGCCACAGCATTTCCGCGACATCGGCCAGGCGCCCGGCCCGCTCGGCTGGCTAGAGATCCATGCCGAGAACTACATGGGCGACGGCGGCCGGCCGCTGGCGCAGCTCCGGCACCTGTCGGAGAGCTACCCGGTCTCGGTCCACGGGGTCGGCCTGTCGATCGGCTCCGATGGGCCGCTCGACCGCGCGCACCTCGCCCGGCTGCGGCACCTGTGCGACTGGCTGGCCCCGGCGAGCTTTTCCGAACACCTCGCCTGGTCGACCCATGACCGGGGCTTCCTCAACGACCTGCTGCCCCTGCCCTATACCGAACGCACGCTCGCGCTCGTCGCCGATCACGTCGCGGAGGTCCAGGACACGCTCGGCCGGCAGATGCTGCTCGAGAACCCGTCGAGCTACCTCGCCTTCGCCGAGAGCACGATGCGCGAGACCGATTTCCTCGCCGACGTCGTCGCGCGGACGGACTGCGGGCTGCTGCTCGACGTCAACAATGTCTTCGTCTCGGCCACCAATCTCGCCACCTCGCCGCAGGATTACATCGCCGCCTTCCCGACCGAGTTCGTGGGCGAGATCCACCTCGGCGGCCATGACGAGGACGAAGACGAGCACGGCGCGCCGCTGCTGATCGACAGCCACGGGCGCGAGGTCGCGGATCCGGTCTGGGCGCTGCTCGACATCACGCTGGCGCGGACCGGTCCAAAGCCGGTGCTGATCGAGTGGGACACCGATGTGCCCGACTGGCCGGTGTTGGTGGCCGAGATGGTCCGCGCCGAGAGCTCGTTGCAGGCGGTGCGCTGATGGAACAGGCCACGTTCACCGAAGCGCTGCTCGACCCGGCGCGGAAGGCACCGCCGGGCCTTTCCGGACCCGGCGGGCACCCGGCGGTCCGCCGCTTCGACGTCTATCGCAACAACGTCGCGGTCGGGCTGACCGACGCGCTGCGCAGCGCCTTTCCCGTCGTTCGCAAGCTGGTCGGCGACGCGTTCTTCGACGCGATGGCCGGGGAGGCGCTGCGCCGCCACCCGCCACGCGATCCGCTGATGATGCACTACGGCGCCGACATGCCGGCTTTCCTCGAGCACTTTCCGCCTGCCGCCGGGTTGCCCTACCTGCCCGACGTCGCCCGGCTGGAGCTTGCCCTCCGCCGGGCCTACCACGCGGCGGACGCCGAGCCGGTCGCGCCGGATGCCCTGCAAGCGATCCCCGCCCCAGCGCTCGGCGTGGTGCGGCTGAAGCTGGCGCCGTCGGTCTCGGTCGTCGCCTCGCGCTACCCGGTGGTGAGCATCTGGCGGGCGAACATGGTGGCGGGCGCTCCGCCGGTCCGGCCCGGCGCCGAAGCGGCGCTCGTCACGCGGCCCGGCTTCGATCCGCAGGTCGACCCGCTCGCCCCTGAAGGCCTCCGCTTCGTTGAGGCGCTGCGCGACGGTCTCCCCCTGGAAGCGGCCGCGGATCACGCCGGAGGCCACATCGGCGACACGCTCGGCCTGCTCCTGTCGCGGCACGCCGTGGTGGAGATCGCGACATGAGAGCGGTGTTCGACATGTCCCAGCAGGTCGCCGCAGGCCTCGACCGCGCGGCCGCGCGGGTGCTGACGACCCTCACGCGACTGGTCTTCGCGCTGGTCCTGCTGGTCTATTACTGGAATTCGGGGCTGACGAAGCTCGGAGACGGCGTGCTCGGCCTCGTCAGGCCCTCGGTCGGGGCCTATGCGCAGATCTTTCCGCGCCGGATGGAGTCGGTCGGCTACGACATCTCCCAACTTGGCGCGGTCGACCATCTCGTCGTTCTGGCGGGCACCTGGGCGGAGCTGATCCTGCCGGCACTCATCGTGCTCGGCTGCCTCACGCGGCTTGCCGCGGTCGGGATGATCGGCTTCATCCTGGTGCAAAGCGCGACGGACATCTGGGGCCTCGGTGTCGGGGCGGAGGATGTCGGGCGGTGGTTCGACCGGACGGCGGGCGCGGCGATCCTCGACCAGCGGGCGTTCTGGATCGTCACGCTGCTCGTACCGGTGACGATGGGGGGCGGTCCGCTGTCGCTGGACCGCCTCCTGTTCAGAAGTGGGCCTTCGGCTCGTCCGGCTTTCCGGCAGCAATAGCCAGCAGACCGGCGAGCGCGGCGAAGCCGATCGGGAACATCGTGCCGACGTTGAAGCCGAACGCGCCGTAGAACAGCGCGGCGGAGGCAATCAGCAGCACCCCGCCCCAGAGCGCCCGCGCCTTGGCCATCGCACCGCCGGCAATCGCGAAGAGCGGCGCGAAGAAGGAGGCGAAGCGGATGAAATCCGGCCGGTCGAGCAGGCCGAAGACCTCGGCGAACTCGGCGCTGCGTGCGGTAACCTCTGCGTAGCCGTAGCCGATCATCCCGACGACGATTCCGATCAGGCCGGCGATGAGGCCGAGGACAAGTGCGGCATTGCGCATGTGAAATTCCCTTCTTGATACGAACTGCAGATATGGGCGGGGTGGCCGCTATCCAATAACCGCCGCCCTGACGTCGCCCGTCCAGCCGAGAAACCATTGCCCGTCGTGGCGGATGACGGGGCGTTTCATCAAGGTCGGGTTCTCGGCCAGCAGCTCCAGCGGATCGCGGGCGCGCTCCTCCTCGGACAGGCCGCGCCACGTCGCGGAGCTCCGGTTGACGAGTTTGGGCCCGAACGCGGCCTGCATCTCCGCCAGGACCGGGGTCGGCACGCCGTCCTTCCGGACGTCGATCACCTGCGGGTCAAGCCCCGCCGCCCGGATCTCGCGCAGGGCCTTGCGGCACGTGTCGCATGTCGAGAGTGCATAGATTTCCATCGCTGCTCCTTTTTTCGGCAGAAACCGGCGCGTGACGGACGCGCACGTCACCTGTCATTTGCGTTTTAAGCGCAGCTGTTAATTGTTGAAAGGAAGGCTGACGGACGACCGCCCTGTCGCGGGGCCGTAAAGACCTGCCCCGGCCGGAAGGCCATGAGAGTGACAAGGGAGACCCGTGATGGCACTGGGAACCGTGAAGTGGTTCAACACCACCAAGGGCTATGGATTCATTGCACCCGACACCGGCGGCAAGGACGTGTTCGTGCACATCTCCGCCGTCGAGCAGGCCGGCCTGACCGGTCTCGCCGACAATCAGCAGATCGAGTTCGATCTGATCGAAGGTCGGGACGGGCGGCAGATGGCGGGCAATCTCCGGAAGGTCTGAGCCGCAGCCGATGCTGGTGACCGGAGCCGCACGGCGTTCAGGATGCGTCGTCGCCGGAGAGCGTTTGCCAGTCCACTCCCATCGCCACGATGCAGGACCGCCCGGAGGCGTAGCTGGCGACCATGGTCCAGCCGCCCTGCGCGTCGGTCCAGATTTCCATCATCTGCTCGTGGTCGCGCAGGCCGATCGCCTCGCGCGTGGCGCGGAAATCGATGGTGAGGCGTGTCATCATCTCGGGCGTCGGCGCGCAGATAACCTCTGCGATCGTGCTCGGCTCCGCCGTTGCGGCGGAGGCAGCCATTGCGCCGAGGAGGATGACATGTCTCATGATGGAAGTGTAACAGCCACATGACGCCTGTAAATACTTTGTATATACATCGGAGGCTGGAATGACAGATGCGGACTTCATCGACGGCGCGGTTGCGCAGGCGATGCGCGGCGCGGAGGAAGGCGGCGTTCCGGTCGGCGCGACGCTGCGCCATGGCGACCGGCTGGTGTCGGAGGGCCGCAACCGCCGGCAGCAGGAGGGCACGATCATCCTGCATGGCGAGACCGACTGCCTGCGGCAGGCCGGCCTCTACGGCGCCTGGTCGGAGACGGAGATGTGCACCACCCTGTCGCCCTGCATGATGTGCGCCGGCACGCTGGTGCAGTTCCGGGTGCCACGGCTCGTGATCCTCGACGACGTCAATTTCGGTGGCAACGAGCAGTTCCTGCGCGAGCGCGGCGTGGAGGTCGAAGTCCGGCGGCACGACCGGATGATCTCGTTCTTCTCCGAATGGAAGGCCGCCCACCCCGAGATTTGGAACGGCGACATCGGGGTGTGATTGCCTCGCCGTTCGGCGAGTGGTATTCATAACCCGAAGGGAATGAGAGGCGCCCATGGCACGGACGGCGGACGAGATCTTCGCGGAGGCGGAGCTCTGGCACGAGGAGGCCATCGCGCTGCGCGCGCGGCTGCTGGAAACCGGTCTGACGGAAGAGGTGAAGTGGCGGCAGGCCTGCTACACCTCGGGCGGCCACAACATCTGCATCATCCAGCGGATGCAGGGGTTTTTGTCGCTGATGTTCTTCCGCGGCGCGCTGATGAAGGACCCCGAGGGCGTGCTGAAGAGCCAGGGCGAGAACAGCCGCTCGGTGCTGCGGATCGAGTTCACCTCGCTGGCCGAGATCGAGGCGGCAGAGTACCTTGCCGCCTACGTGGCCGAAGCGGTGCGCGTGGCGGAGGCCGGGCTGAAGGTCGCGCGCCCCGAGGAGCCTGACTATCCCGACGAACTGGTCGAGGCGCTCGACAGCGACGCGGAGCTGGCGGAGGCCTTCGCCGCGCTCACGCCGGGCCGGCGGCGGTACTACGTGATCCACTTTTCCGAGCCGAAGAAGAGCGAGACGCGCGTCGCGCGGATCGAGAAGCTGCGCGGGAAGATACTGGCCGGCAAGGGCGTGAACGAACGGTAGGGTGCGCGCTCGATGCGCACCCGGTGAGGCCATTCGCAGCGCGGTCGGTATGGTCGCCGGGGTGCGCATCGAGCGCGCACCCTACACCGGTTGTTCAGGTTTTTCGTCGATACGGGGCCGATGGCCCGTTACCTCCGCCCCCGCGTTCCCGGTGCGGCGATCTTCTTCACGGTCTGCCTCGCGGACCGCTCGTCCGACCTGCTGGTGCGGGAGATCGACCGGCTGCGCGACGCGGTCCGGCGGACACGGGCGGAGCGGCCCTTCGGGATCGAGGCCTGGGTCGTGATGCCCGATCACATGCATTGCGTCTGGCGGCTTCCGGAGGGCGATCGCGACTACCCCGTGCGATGGTCGGTCATCAAGCAACGTTTCTCGCGCGGGTTGCCCTTCACGCTGCGGCGGGCCAGCCACGCCCGGCGACGCGAACGCGGCATCTGGCAGCGCCGCTACTGGGAGCATCACGTGAGATCGGAGGCGGAATTGTCTGCGATCGTCGACTATTGCCACGGCAACCCGGTGAAGCACGGGCTGGTCGCGCGGCCGGAGGACTGGCCCTATTCGTCGGTGCACCGGGAGGTGGAGGTGATTGATCGGGGCGATGGGTAGGGCGCGCGCGGCGTGGGGTCTGAGGGTGTGTCACCTTGCGCAGCGCACGCACCGTCAGCCACGCCTGACGGCCACTGTAGGGTGCGCGCTTGATGCGCACCCGTTGCGTTACCGCCCCGCAGGGTGCGCATCGAGCGCGCACCCTACCCATCCAGCATGCTGCTGAACTCCCGCCATTCCCCCTTGCTCATGCCGCTTGTCTCCTGCGTCACCTCTTCCCCAGCGAGCATCCGCTTGACGCACTCCAGGCCGCGGGCGGAGAGGACCGCGCCGCCGAGGCGGTAATCCTCGAAGGCGGAATAGGCGAAGGGCACCCAATCCTTGACCATGGCGCAGATCGCCTCGGCATAGACGCGGATCTCGTATTGCGCGTGCGCGTCAGCGCGCAGGCGCAGGAAATGGAACAGGTTGTGGAGATCGACCTTCCAGTACCACTGCGTGTAGATATTGGCCGGCAGGTTCATCCGGGCGAGCTCGCGGGCGAGGCCCTGCTGGCCCTCGGTCGAGATCATCTCCTGGTAATGATCGTAGGCGCGGCCCGCGTCGGACTTCAGCCACTCGAGCACCCGCGCGGCCTCCTCGCCGGACAGCGCCTCGCCCCGGCCCTGGTTGTTGACCACCGACTGCGCGGCGAGCGCGTCGGGCTCGGGGATGTAGAACTCGCGGTCGAGGATCGAGTAGCGGGCCGAGTATTCGTTCACGTTCGCCGTCCGGTGACGGATCCACTGGCGTGCGACGAAGACGGGCAGCTTCACGTGCAGCTTCAGTTCGCACATCTCGAACGGGGTCGAGTGCCAGTGCCGCATGAGGTAGCGGATCAGCCCCTCGTCGTTGCTCACCGCCTTGGTCCCCCGCCCGTAGGACACCCGCGCCGCCTGGGTGATCGCGGCATCGTCGCCCATGTAGTCGACCACCCGCACGAAGCCGTGGTCGAGCACCGGAACGGCCTTGTAGAGATGCGCCTCCATCCCCTCGGAGACCGCCCGCAGCGTCTGGCGGGGCTGGCTGCGTAGCTCGTCGATCTCGGCCTGTTGCTCGGGCGTCAGGGTCATGGGATGCTCTCCTTGGGTCTGGCGGACGGGCGGATACTATATCTGGGCGGGCCGTCGGGGGAAGTGCGGAATCCCGTGGCATATCGGGAACATGCCCCCTGCCGCCTGACGGGGCGACCACCGGCGCCGTTGACAGACGAGTCCCCCCTCGGCGACTTTGATCCCAAATGATCCGGGGCGCACCGGGCAAAACCAGAGAGCAGGCACATGAAACAGTTTCTCCTTGCGGCGTCCGTGCTGGCGCTTCTTGCCGCTTGCGGCGACGGTCAGCCGTTCTTCGAAGAAGAAACGACTGACGATACAACCGGCGACGACGGCTCGACTGATGGTTCAACGGACGACGGAAGTGACGAAGGGACCAATGGCATCCCATCGGCACAAACCCCCGCTTCCATGGACGTGCCCACTCCCGATTCTCGCATCGTGCGCTTCGAACAAGAGAACGAAGACGGCGGCGGCATGCTGATCAGTCCGGTGGTTTATGACGAAGTCAACGATCGCTTCTTCGTCGACAACATGGCTTTCGACGGGAATAACGTCTACCAGCGCATCTTGGGAAGCCAGATGCCCTACTCAGTCTATGAAGCGTCGGCCACTGCGCCCGATGCCTTGACGGGTGACGACATTCGCCAAGTTACCCCGTACAGCGCGATTGTCGGTGTAAGCAGGAACCGTTCGACCAATTCCGATGGGGAGTCCGTACCACGCACCGCGTTCGCAATTGTCAGAACAGGCGGTTATGTGGATTACGGCTTCGGAGGCTTCGTTTATCAGCGCGAAGGTGCCTTTGAAGTGCCGACCACCGGTCAAGCGATTTACACCGGAGACTATGGTGGCGTGCGAGTTTTCGAGGGTTCCTCCGGGCTAGAGTACGTCGATGGCAAAGCAGAAGTCCGGATCGATTTTGAAGACTTCAATCGCAACGAGGGCGTATATGCGCGCGTTTATGACCGGACTATCCTGAACCCCCGAAACGGGCAGCTGAACCTTCCGACCGTCGCCGTTCCGATCACCGTCGGTGATGGTGGCTTCGACGAAAACGGCGAATACATGAACACAATGTCTTCGGTTTTCATCGACCCTGACACCGGTGAGCAAGCTGTGCTCGAAACCGGCAATCTGTATGCGATCATTGCGGGCGACGCCACGTCCGGCAACGGCGGGGAAATTGTTGGAGTCGTTACCCTCACCTCGGACGACCCAAGGACTGAATATTCCAGCTCGACGGAGACTTTCGAAACCGGGGGATTCATCGCTTACCGCGGCGCCGACAATTTTGACAATTAATCGAGCTGGGAGCGGCTACCCGATGTTTCGGACACTGCTCATAAGCACCGCCTTCGTCTCATTTCTCGGGAGCGAGTTGATCGCCGAGCAAGTGGCGGTCGGACCTGATAGGCTTCGGGCCCTCGGTGTTGCAGCACTTGAGCAAGGCGATCCGGTGACGGCTGGCTATGCTGCAAACGCCCTTATCGAACGCGACCCGACGGACGTGCCTGCCCTCATCCTCCGGGCCGAGACGGCCGTGACGATGGGCGACTTCGACACCGCCTACACTGCGGCGACGTCCGCCTGGCGCAATGCGGACGTGCCGGTCGCGAAGTTCGCCTCCGCACGGCTGGCCGCCCTGGCGATGGCCGGTCAGCAGCGCCACACATGGGCGCAGTTCTGGCTGCGGCGTGCGCGCCAGACCGCGCCCGACGACCTCACGCGGCAGATGATCGCCGAGGATTACGAATACGTCCGCCGGCAGAACCCCCTCTCCTTCACGCTCGATTTCAACGCCTCGCCGACCGACAACGTCAACAACGGGTCCGAGAAGGACACGCTGACGCTTCCGGGCCTGCCCTTCGTCTTCGCCCTCACGGGTGATGCGCGGGCGTTGCCGGGGACGGAATATTCCGCCGGACTCGCGCTGCGCTATCGTATCCGCGAGACGCCGCGCAGCGTGACGTGGCTCGAGTCCACCGTCTTCGGGCGGACCTACACGCTCTCGGACGACGCGCTCGACATCAAGCCGGACGCAAAGGGCGCCGATTATGCCGAGACGCAGCTGTCCTTCGGGATCGGCCACCTCTGGTCGCCGGACGGCGGTCCGGACCCGTGGCGCTTTTCCGCGTCGTTCGGGCGCTTCTGGTACGCCGGCGAGCCATGGTCGGACTTCCGGCGCGTGCAGGTGAGCCGCGGCGTGACCTTGTCGGACAGCGATGCGCTCGATTTCGGGCTGACGCTGGAGCACCACGTCAATGCCGAGGTCGCCGACAGCGACGCCTACGGGCTGACCGCCGAGTGGCGGCACCGGTTCGACGATGTCGGGACGCTGACCCTTGGCGCCGGCGGGCGCCGGGTCGATGCGGACGGGTTCGACCGCGCCTACGATGCGGTCTCTGTCGAGGCGAGCTGGCAGGTCTCCGATCGCGGGCCGCTGGTGTCCTACGAGATCGAGCAGCGGGCCTTCGACACGTCGTTCTACCTCTTCGACCGGAGGGTCGACACGCGCTACACCGCCCGCGTGGAAGTGCCGGTGCCGCAAGTGGAGCTTTACGGCTTCCGCCCGGTCTTCAACGTCGAGCATTCGCGGCAGCTGAGCAATGTGAACCGTTTCGATACAGAGACGACTGGGGCCGGGATTTCCATTCGCTCGGCGTTCTGAGGCTTTGGCTCGGTGCTGGGTTATTTTGCTGTAGCCCCTCACCCTGCCCTCTCCCCCGGGGGGAGAGGGTTCGTGTTGCGCGGGCTGAAGATCGGCACACCGGGCCAACCGTAGGGTGCGCCCTTGGTGCGCACCCCCACGCGGCACCCCACCTTTTCCACCCCTGATCCTCCGAACGGCTGGTCCGCGCGGCAATCGGTGCTAGGGTCCCGCCCGAGACATACGACAGGAGGAAGAGATGGCTCCCCGCTACCTGCACACGATGGTCCGCGTGAAAGACCTCGAGAAGACGATGGCGTTCTTCGAACTGCTGGACCTGAAGGAAACCCGCCGGATCGACAATGACGGCGGCCGTTTCACGCTGGTCTTCATGGCCCCCGAGGGCCAGGAAGAATGCCCGGTCGAGCTGACCTACAACTGGGACGGCGACGAGGGCCTGCCGTCCGACGGCCGGCACTTCGGTCACCTCGCCTACCGGGTCGAGAATATCTACGACCTCTGCCAGAAGCTGATGGACAACGGCGTGACGATCAACCGGCCGCCGCGCGACGGGCACATGGCCTTTGTCCGCTCACCCGACAACATCTCCATCGAACTGCTGCAGGAAGGCGACGCCCTGCCACCGCAGGAACCCTGGAGCAGCATGGAGAACACGGGCCACTGGTGAGATCGACGCTTCCGATCCTCCCCCTGTTCGGGGCGCTCGCGGCGTCCGGAGCGCCTGCCCTCGCGCAGGACTGCCGGCTGGCGCTGGCGCTCGCTCTGGACGTCTCGTCGTCTGTCGACGCGGAGGAGGATCGGCAGCAACGCCTCGGGCTTGCCGGCGCGCTTTTGGCGCCGGAGGTCCGGGCGGCGATGTTCTCGAGCCCGCTACCCGTCGCCCTCGCCGCCTTCGAATGGTCTGGGCGGCAGAACCAGACCCTCATTCTCGACTGGACGCTCATCGACAGCCCCGCCGCGCTTGAGCGCGCGGCGCAGCGGATCGCAAGCTCCGACCGGTCCGAGGAGGAATTTCCGACCTCCCTCGGCTATGCGCTCGGCTACGGGTCGCTGTTGCTCGCCGACGGGCCATCGTGCCTCTTCACCACGATCGACGTCTCCGGCGACGGCGTGAACAACGACGGCTTCCCACCCTCCTCTGCCTACAAGGCCTACCCGTTCGCCGACGTCACGGTGAACGGTCTCGTCGTTCATACCGGCGGTCCGCCGGGGGACGAGGTGGTGGCGTTCTACCGGGACGAAGTGATCCGCGGCCCCGGAGCGTTCCTGGAGATCGCGCAGGGCTTCGACGATTACGAACGCGCGATGCGCCGCAAGCTGGAGCGGGAGCTGACGAGCCTGCCGACCGGCAAGCGCGACCTGCCGTGATCCGCGCGGCGCTCCTCCTGCTTGCCGTGATCGGCGCCAGCCCCGCGCAGGCCGCCTGCCGACAGGCGCTCGCGATCGGCCTCGACGTGTCGGGCTCCGTCGATCAGGGCGAATACCGGATGCAGCTCGACGGGCTGGCCGGTGCGCTCGGCTCGGAGCAAGTCAGCGCCGCCCTGCTCGAAGGGGCGACCGCGCCGGTCCGCCTGCTGGTGTTCGAGTGGAGCGGCCCGCAGGCGCAGCGCATCCTGCTGCCGTGGACCGACATCACCGACGAGGCCGCGTTGCAGGGCGCCATCGACAGGCTGCGCTCGATCGAGCGCGTTCGGGCGGAGCCGACGACCGCCATCGGAGAGGCGACGATGCTCGGCGCGCGGCTGCTGGCGGAGCAGTCCGATTGCTGGCAGCGCACGCTCGACCTGTCGGGGGATGGCAAGTCCAACACCGGTCGCCGCCCCCAGGACGTGCAGGCGGCCGAGCTGCCCGAGGGGCTTACGGTCAACGGCCTCGTCGTCGGGGCGGAGCCGTCCGAGGCAGTGCAGCGCCGGCTGGTCGAGATCGGAGAGCTCGTCGCCTACTTCCAGGCCTACGTGATCCGTGGCCCGGATGCCTTCGTGGAAAGTGCGCTCGGCTTCGAGGATTACGAGGCGGCGATGACCCGGAAGCTGTTGCGCGAGATCCGCAGTCTGGCGATCGGCGCGCTGGACCTGCCGCCGGATTGAGTTGCCCGGGACGGTCATTTCGGCTATTCTTAAACCGACTTTAAGGAAAGCTGAAGACATGATCCTGCCGCCCAACGTCTACGATGCCGAACCGATCCCCGCCGCTGCCATGGCCGAAGTCGAGCGCCTGCTGACCTCCGGCGACCTGTTTCGCTATACCGCGCCCGAGAACTCCCCGGTCGCGCTGCTCGAGGCGGAGTTCGCGGCGTTTCTCGGCACGAAGTACGCGTTGGCGGTCTCCTCCTGCTCGGCGGCGCTGTTCCTGTCGCTGAAGGCGCTGGACCTGCCGCGCGACGCCAGGGTGCTGATCCCGGCCTTCACCTTCGCCGCCGTCCCCTCCTCGGTCGTCCATGCCGACTGCGTGCCCGTGCTGGTCGAATGCGGTGACGATTACCGGATCGACATGGCGGACTTCGCGGCGAAGCTGCCCGGGGCATCTGCGGTCATCATCAGCCACATGCGCGGCCACACCTCGGACATGGACGCGATCATGGCCCTTTGTAACGAGGCGGGCGTGCCGGTGGTCGAGGACGCGGCGCACTCGCTGGGGACAACGTGGCACGGGCAGAACATCGGCACGATAGGCCGGATCGGCTGCTTCTCCTTCCAGAGCTACAAGCTGGTGAATGCCGGCGAAGGCGGGATCATGGTCACCGACGACGCCGACCTCGTCGCGCGCGCGATCATCATGTCCGGCGCTTATGAGCATAACTGGAAGAAGCATCCGGTCCTTCAGGACGCCTTCGCGACGTGGCAGAACAAGCTGCCGCTCTACAACCTGCGCCTGTCGAACCTGTCCGCCGCGATCATCCGGCCGCAGCTCGGCGAAGTGGCGCGCCGCGTGCGCGACGGCCGCCGCAACCACGACCTCGTCGCGGCGCGGCTTTCGGCGTCGCCCTGGCTCGAGGTGCCTCAGAAGCTCGTGCCCGAACAGCGCGCCCCGGACTCGATCCAGTTCAACGTCACGGGCATGAGCGCCGCCGACACCGCAGCCTTCTCCGCCGCCGCGGCGGCGCGGGGCGTGAAGGTGCAGGTGTTCGGACATTCGACCGACAACGCGCGCGCCTTCTGGAACTGGCAGTTCCTCGGCGAGACGCCGGAGCTGCCGAAGACCCGCGCGATGCTTGAGAAGGCCTGCGACATGCGCCTGCCCGCCCGGCTGACTCCGGCGCAATGCGCGGCGATCGCCGACGCCGTCGTGGCGGCCGCTGCCGAGGTCATGGAAGACACCCGCGCTTACGGGACCTGACCCGCTCTCTCATCTGGCCGAAAATACCTCCGGGGGAGTCGCCGCAGGCGACGGGGGCAGCGCCCCCTGATCCGCCCGAAGGGCGAGACTGGCGCGCCGAAGGCGCACATCCGGATTGCCAAGTCAGGGCAAGGGCCGCCCCGGATCGGGGAGCATCTCCTCCAGCCGCCGCGCGCGGCGTTCGGTGAACATCAGGTAGAGGCCGCAGGCCACGATGACCCCGGCGCCGAGATAGGTCCAGATCGACGGCACGGTGCCCCAGATCAGCCAGCCGAACAGGCTCGCCCAGATCAGCGCGGTATAGTCGAACGGCGCGACCACTGCTGCGGGCGCGAGGCGGAAGGCCTGGCTCAGCAGCGCGGTGCCGAGCGTCGCGATCACCGCGACTGCGGGGAACAGCACCCAGTCCAGCGGTTCCGGCTCGGGCCAGTCGACGAAGAGCACCGGCAGGCAGAACACCACCGGCGTCACCGACATCCAGAATGTCATCGTCAGGAAGTCGTCGCGCACGTCGATGAAGCGCGCCGCGACCAGCACCAGCCCGTAGAAGAACGCGGCCCCCACCGGCCAGAGCGCCTCCGGCCCGAAGACGCCCGCGCCCGGCCGGACGATCACCAGCACACCGGCGAACCCGACGAGGATGGCGAGCCAGCGGTCGCGGCCCACCCGCTCCTTCAGCAAAGGGCCGGAAATCGCCGCGATGAACATCGGGGCGGTGAAGCCGATCGTCACCGCCGTGTCGAGCGGCAGGTTCTTCAACGCGAGGAAGAAGCACCAGGCCGCGAACACCACAAGCAGGCCACGCAGGACATGCACCAACGGTTTGGCCGAGCGCAGACGGTGCGCGCCCCGCGTCAGCGTGATGAAGGTCGCCAGCATCGGGGCCGCGATCAGGCAGCGCAGCAACAGGATTTGCAGCGGGTGGTAGCGCTCCACCAGCCATTTGGAGATCGCGTCCGAGGTCACCATCAGGATCACGCCGAGACACATGGTCAGGATCGCGCGGCCCGCGTGGGCCGATGTCAGGGTCGTCATGAAAGTGCGTCCGTCCGGTAGAGCTTCACCTTGAGCGGACCGTGCGCCACCGGCGGTCCTTCTGCAAGGAACGGCAACCCGGTCGCCTTGGCCAGCCCGCCGTCGCTCGTGACGATCCCGACGCGCCAGCCCGAAAACCGCTCTTTCAGCACCGTGCCGAGCGCACCGTAAAGACCGAAGAGCATCTTGCGGTCGCCGATCCGTGCGCCGTAGGGCGGGTTCACCATGATGAGGCCGGGCGGTCCGTCGGGCCGCGCAAGATCGCTCACCGCCTGCCGCGCGAATGTCGTGACGCCCGCCACTCCGGCGCGTTCGGCGTTCGCTTCCGCGCCCCGGATCGCGCCGTCGTCGCGGTCGTAGCCTAGGAAGCGGAGTGACGTCTCGCGCGGCGTCACGGGCTTCGCCGCCGCCGGGGCCACGGCCAGCCGGTCGAGCGTGAAGTCCCGGTCGCGGCCCGGCGCGAGGCCGAGCGCGATTTCCGCCGCCTCCAGCACGAAGGTCCCGGAGCCGCACATCGGGTCGATCAGCGGTTCGGTTCCGTCGAAGCCGCAGTCGCGCAGGAACAGCGCCGCCATCGTCTCGCGGATCGGGGCCTTGCCGACGAAGCTCTTGTGGCCGCGCCGGTGCAGCGGCTCACCCGACGTGTCGAGCGAGAAGGTGCAGAGGTTGTCCTCGATCCGCAGCAGCAGGCGGATCGGCTCACCCGCACCCTTGCCGATGGTATCGGCGATCGCACGCTCCACGCGCTGTGCGGCCGCGCCCGCATGGTAGATCTTGGACTTCCTGCAGGTCGCCTCGACCTTCACTGCCGTTCCGGGGCGCAGCAGCTCGGCCCAGTCGATCTTGTGGCTGCGCTTGTCTAGTTGTGCGAGGTGGAACACCGGAAACTCGGCGAAGCGCGCGAGGACCCGGGACGCACCACGCAGCTCGCGGTTGGCGCGGGCGGCGTCAGACCAGTCGCCCTTGATCTCGACGCCGCCCGGCAGCGCCTTGGGATCGGTGAAGCCGGCGGCGCGGGCCTCGTCTGCGAGCAGCTGTTCAAGGCCGGGCGCGGTGGCAAGGAAGAGGGAGAGCGGTTGCATCCCTCTCCCTTATCCTGCGGTTGAGGGCGGGGCGAGGGGGGCAGACGGCACCATCCATCGACGGATACCCGCCCGCTACCTCCCGAAAAGCGAGGTCGCCCACTCTTGCCACAGGCCGGCGGCGTAGAACATCAGGCTCAGCGTGATGAGCAGGATGCCGATGCCGCGCTTGTCCTTCATCGCGAAGACGATCGGATCGTAGTCCTGCTTGCCATACCAGCCGAGCCGCACCATCCGGCTCAGCCACCACGCGATCGGCAGGAGCGCCACCCAGAGCAGCCATTGATCGGGGTAGAGCGCCCGGCCCTGCTCGGAGAAGGAATAGGCGAAGAAGATGACGAGCGCACCGACAGTGCCGAGCAGCGCCATGTTCAGAAGGTCTGGCCGGTCTGGCCGCCCATAGCCCCGGCCCGGCAGCCGTTCATCCGAAGTGGCCAGCGTCAGTTCGGTCAGGCGCTTCACGCAGCCGAGCGTGATGAAGACCGGAAAGATGAAGATCAGCATGAAGAGCGAGGCGTCCACCCCGCTCGCCGCCGCCCCCGCCACCACGCGGATGGTATAGAGAGACGCCAGCGTGGCGATGTCGATCCAGCGCATCCGCTTGAGCTTCAGCGAATAGCCGAGCGACAGCGTCATGTAGAGCGCGACGATCCCGAGGAACGCCGGCCCGAGCGCCGCCGCGACCGAGAGCGCGATCGCACCCAGTCCAAGCGTCGCAACCATCCCGACCTTCAGCGGCACCGCCCCGCTGGCGAAGGGGCGGCTCTTCTTCTTGGGATGCAGGCGGTCCGCCTCGAGGTCGAGCAGATCGTTGACGAGGTAGATGCAAGAGGCCGCCGCAGAGAAGGCGGCCATCCCGACCAGAACCAGAAGGAGCGCCGACAGGGTGAAGTCGTGCGCCGCGATGACCGGCAGCAGCAGCAGGATGTTCTTCACCCACTGGTGCGGACGCATCGCGCGGACCAGATCGGCGGGCGACCAACCGCCCTTCACTTCGGTAACGGCCCGGCCTTCGGCCCGGAGCGTCCTGGCCGACGCCGGATCGGCGACGGTGATGGCATCCTTGCCGCGGGTCCAGACACCCATGTCGGCGGGCTCGTTGCCGGCGTAGTCATAGCCACCCTCGCCGTAGGCCGCGACCAGGGCCTCGGCCTTGCGGGGACCTTTCAGGTTGGTCTGACCGTCGGAGGAAAAGGCGCGGTCCGCCTTGTGGAACGCGGCGAGCGGGCCGACGAGCGCGGCGTCGCTGGCGGAGGCGATGGCGACTTCGCGACCCTCGGCACGTGCGGCGTCGGCGAGCGCCTTCACCTCGGGCTCGACCGGAAGGAGGTCGACCCGAAGCGGTGCGATACCGGCAAGGACGGACTTGAAGCGGGCCGGATCGCCGACGTGGCGCAGTGCCTTCAGCGTGTCGATCGGGCGCGTTCCGAGACCGGCCCAGAAACACTCCAGCATCATGTCGGTCCGCAGCAGCGTGCCGTCGGCATCCAGCACAAGAGGCCGTCCGGTGTGCGCGTCGTTGTTTCGGATCGGTGCGGACATGTTCATCTCAACTGTCCCGGACGGCGAAGACGCAGCCGTCCGAAATGAGCTCCGGCGGGGTCACGCAGAGCCCGCGCGCGACCTTCCAGGCCGCGATGACCTTCGGCACGTAGGCGCGTGTCTCGGCATAGGGCGGAACGCCGGCATTGTCGCGCACCGAGCCTTCGCCCGCGTTGTAGCCCGCGAGGACGAGGATCGGGTCACCGTCGAAATGCTGCATCAGCCAGTCGAGATAGGCGACTCCGCCGCGGATATTCTCAACGGCATCGAAGCGGTTCTCGACCCCGAAGCGAGAGGCGGTGTCGGGCATGAGCTGCATGAGGCCGCCAGCCCCTGCCCCGCTCTCGGCGTCGGAGCGGCCGCCGCTTTCGACCGCGATCACGGCAAGCACCAGCGCGGGAGAGACGTTGGTGCCGACGGTCTCGCGCAGGATCGTGGTGCCGTGGCTGCGGGCGAGATCGGACATGCCCTGCAGGGCGGGCCCGCTGAAACGGGCATCCTCGGGGGCGGCATTCAGCGCGCCCAGCGCGGCATTCAGGCGCCCCGGCCCGGTGTCCGCGATGCTGGGAGAGATCGTCTCCCAGAACCAGGCCACGTTCGCCGGCGCGCGCGGCACGGCCGCCATCGCGCCCGAGCTCGACGTGGCGATTACCGGAACCGACTCCTCGGCGTCAGGCGCCGGCGGGAAATAGGCCGACGGGGCCTCGGGGTCGATCTGGACGCTGATGCGCCCCGTCGTACTGCCCGACGGCGGCACACCGACCCGACGAAAGGTGAAATCCGGCTGCAACCGTTCCGACTCGGCGAATGCCGCGGCTGCGAAGGACGCGCCGACAACGGCGCCGCCGATGGATTTGAGGATCAACCCCATCCTGACCTGCCTCTGACAATGACTGCTCGTTCGTATTCTTTTGCAGGGATCATCGCCCATCGGGCCCGTTCCACCAAGTCCCGCGAGATTCTCCGCTTGTCACGGGCGCTTGGCGGTTCCTTTTTGCAACGTAAGGGAAACCTCAATTTCTTAGGGGAATGTCGCCGGTCTGCCAAAGCTCGAACGCCGGATTTCCCTCAAATGGCCTCTCGCTGCATGTGAAAATGATCGAATGGAGCCAAATTGCCGCCCCATTCGGAGGGCAAAACCTGCTCATCCGAACCGGAGACGGACCGTGTGAGAGGCGGGCCAGAGCAAAAGCCGGAGAGGGACCGAAACCAGAGCAAACACCCTGAGGAGGGTACGACATGAAAAACTTCTTCAACAAATTCCGCCGCGACGAAGACGGCGCCGTCACCGTTGACTGGGTTGTGCTGACCGCCGCCATCGTCGGCCTCGGCATCGCCGTTCTGTCCACCGTCGGCACCGGCACCACCGCCCTCGGCGACACCATCTCCGACCGTCTCGCTTCGCAGACGATCGTCGACTACTGATCCAACCCTATTCGGAGCATATGACATGATGACCAAGCTTCTTTCCAAATTCCGCCGCGACGAAGACGGCGCCGTCACCGTTGACTGGGTCGTGCTGACCGCCGCCATCGTCGGCCTCGGCATCGCCGTTCTGTCCACCGTCGGCACCGGCACCACCGCCCTTGGCGACACCATCTCCGACCGTCTCGCTTCGCAGACGATCGTCGACTACTAAGTCGTAGCCAGGGCTTTCGGCTCTCAGGAGACCGCGTCAGATTTGACGCGGTCTTCTGCTTTGTGGGCTCCGACTTCAGGAGCGGCCTTCAACATACTGTAATTATTACCGAAACATTAAGGCATAAGTCTGCATGATACCGCCTTACCTCCCCGCTTTCGACACATTCGAACGCGAGGGTCAGTGCAGACAAACCGGGGCGGCGGCGCCCGAACCACGGAGCTACGGGATGCTGAGACTACTGACCAGGCTGAAGCTGGACGAGAAAGGCGCGGTGACGATCGACTGGGTCGTGCTGACCGCGGCCATCATCGGACTGAGCCTCGCCCTGATCGCCGCGATCGCCGGCGGTGCGACGGACACGTCGACCGGTGTCGGCGCGCGGCTGAGCAAGCAGACACTACTGGCCTGGTAAGAGGGACCGGGCCGACTTCCACCGCCATGATCTTGCCGGATTTCCGGCAAGCCTGCGCCGCATTTTTCCCTCATCGGATGCGGCCGGACATTTGGCAGTTACGGCTCCGCCCAAGACGGAGCGAAAGGACTAAAAATGAGAGCAGTATTCGGATTGGTTCTCATCGTGGGTGTCGGCCTTGCCGGCTTCGCGGTCTACATGGCGCAGGGCTACCTGCAGGAGACCGAGAATGCGCTCGCCGCGGAACGTGCCGCTGCGGCCCAGATCGTGCCGACCGTCGATGTCTATGCCGTCAACCGGTCCGTCGCCTATGGCGAAGAGCTCACGATGGAGGATGTCGCGGTTATCAAGTATGTCGAGACGGCGATGCCCGACGGCCTGTTCCTCACCGAGGAAGAGCTGTTCCCGCAGGGCCCCGACGTTCGCCGCGTCGTGCTCCGCCCGATGGAGCCGAACGAACCCGTCATGGCGATCAAGGTGACGGAGCCCGGTGAAGACGCCGGGATCACCTCGCGCCTCAGCCGCGGGATGCGGGCCTTCGCGATCCGCGTCGACGTCTCGACCGGCGTGTCGGGCTTCCTCCGCCCCGGTGACCGGGTCGACGTCTACTGGACCGGTCGTTCGGTGACCAACTCGGGCGATGTCGAGGAAGTGACGAAACTGATTCAGAGCAACGTGAAGCTGATCGCGATCGACCAGACGGCCGACGGCAGCGCGATGAACACGACCATCGCCCGCACCGTCACGGTCGAGGCGACACCGCAGGTCGTGGCGAGCCTTGCCCAGGCGCAGTCGACAGGTCGCCTGTCGCTGTCTCTCGTCGGCACGGACGACGACACGATCGCCGAAGCGGTCGAGGTCGACCAGCGCTCGCTACTCGGCATTCCCGAGCGGCAGCAGGTCGTCGAGGCTGAGCCCGAGCAGGTCTGCACGATCAAGACGCGCCGCGGTGCCGAAGTGGTCGAAATCCCGATCCCCTGCACCAACTGACGACGGTCGACTCACCGAGATGGGAAACGGCGCGCCCGCAAGGCGCGCCGTTTCTCGTTAGGTCAACCTGTTGCAAGTCATCCACATGCAGAGCGACCCGCAGGTCATTGATTCTTGCTTTATTCGCGGATCCGACGCAGCCTGCTCCCAAAGGACGGGCGCAAAGCCTGCATCGAGCGTGGCATAGAGGCAGGTCACCCATGAAATATGACAGATTCATTCGCGCGGCCGTAACCGGCTTCGCGCTGGCCCTCGTGGGGCCGGTCGCCAGCGGCAACGCCGAGGTTCTCAGCGTGATGCGCGGGGCGGCATCCAGTTCGCTCAACGTCACGATGAACCGCGCGGTCGTCGTGGAGAGCGATACCCCCTTCACGGAGGTCTCGATCGCCAACCCCGGCATCGCGGACATCTCAACCCTTTCGGACCGGACGCTCTACGTGCTCGGCAAGGAGCCGGGGCGCACGACGCTCACGCTTCTCGGCGCGGACGGACGGCTGATCACCAACGTCGAGGTGCAGGTCACCCCCGACATCGACGAGTTCAAGGAACGTCTGGCGCAGATCCTGCCCGGCGAGACGATCGAGGTCCGCACGGCGGCCAACGGCATCGTCCTGTCGGGCACCGTGTCCTCCACCGTCCGACTCGACCGGGCGCTTGAACTGGCCGAACGTTACGCGCCCGAACGGGTGTCGAACCTCATGTCGGTCGGCGGCGTCCAGCAAGTGATGCTGAAGGTCCGCTTCGCCGAGATGCAACGTTCCGTGTCGAAGTCGCTCAGCGCGTCGCTGTCGGCCCAAGGCACAACGCTTGGCGGCGACCTCGGCCTGTCGGCCGGGACCGGCGGCCTCGTGACGAACAGCGGTCTCACCTCAAGCCTGAACGGCAACCTGCCGTCGGTGAACCAGAATGCCGGAGCGACGCTCTTCGGTTTCAACGCTGGCGGCGTCGAGATCGGCATGCTGCTCGAAGCGCTCGAGAGCCGGGGCGTCGTCCGCACGCTGGCCGAGCCGAACCTTACCGCCCTCTCCGGGCAGGAGGCGCGCTTCCTCGCCGGTGGCGAATATCCGGTGCCGATCAGCCAGGACGGCGGCTCGATCGCCGTGGAGTACAAGCCCTTCGGTGTCGAGCTGAACTTCATTCCCCGCGTGGTGGACGGCGACCTCATCAACCTCGAGCTCGAGGCCGCTGTGTCGTCGATCGACCCGGCCAACGGCTTCAGCCAGGGCGGTTTCACCGTCGACGCGTTCCGCCGCCGCGAGACCTCGACCACGGTCGAGATGCGGGACGGCGAAAGCTTCGCCATCGCCGGCCTGCTGTCGGATGATTTCATCGACCTGAACAACCAGCTGCCCTTCATCGGGGACATTCCGGTGCTCGGCGCGCTGTTCCGTTCGGCGGAATACGAGCGCCAGCAGACGGAGCTCGTCATCATCGTCACGCCGCACCTCGTCACCCCGACGCGGGGCGAGGCCCTGGCGCTGCCGACCGACCGGGTCCGCCCGCCGAGCGAGCGCGACCTGTTCCTCTACGGTCGCGTCGAAGCTCCGAACGGCAGTGGCGTCGCGACCGCCCCGCCCCAGCAGGGCGCGGCGGCCGAAGTGGCGCGGCAGGACTTCTCGGGCTCCTACGGCTACGTGATGGATTGAGGAGACGGACATGATGAAGACATACCTTCTTTCCGCCGCCGCCCTCGCCCTCCTCGCCGGCTGTTCCACCGGCCCCGCCGGTGGTCCGTCGACGTTCGACGGTGAAGTCGGCAGCGCCGTTCTGGGTGCCTCCGACTTCGGATCGGCAACTCTGAACAACACGCTGGTTCAGACCGGGCAGCAGCAATACGCGCTGGTGCTGGCGGAGCGCTTCGCCTCCGAAGTGCCACCGATGGTCAATTTCGCCTTCGATTCCACGACCCTCGACGCCGAGGCACGCCGGATCCTCGACATTCAGGCGACCTGGATTCGCCAGTTCCCGGAGCTGCGCTTCTCAGTTTACGGTCACACCGACCTTGTCGGGTCCGACGCCTACAACCGCCAGCTCGGCCAGCGCCGTGCGCAGGCGGTCGTGAACTACCTTGCCTCGCGCGGGGTCGACATCAATCGGCTCGAGGCGCTCGTCTCCTATGGAGAGACGCAGCCGCTCGTCCTCACCCAGACACGGGAACGCGCGAACCGCCGTACCGTGACACAGGTGTCCGGCTTCCTGACGCGCCACCCGACCGTGCTGAACGGCAAGTACGCCGAAGTGATCTTCCGTGAATATATCGAGTCCGCGACCCCGCAGCGGGCGACCGAGGGCATCGACAGCGGAGACTTTGCCGGCTGATCCCCAAGGATTGGTTCCGATTCCACTTCAAAAGCCGGCCAATGGCCGGCTTTTTCATTCATTGACGACACTTGATGGTTACTGCGGTTGTTCTGCGTTCAACTGTCACGGGCAGGTCGACCCGATCGTTCCGCCAAATCGCACAATGGCGAAGTTTCGGCCCAAATCTCGACAGATTCAGAAGCGAATTTCTCACTATCGGACAGGGGTGAACCACGCCGTATCCGGACCCGAACCTGATGCCTCCACTGGCATCATCCCACGAAGCGGGTCCCGGCGCACGTCAGTCCCGAAAAGGACAAGAGGCCAATGAGCACCAACGCAGTTCTCCAGCCCGAGGTACAACCGATCATCGCCTGCACTGTCAGCCGTGACGTGCAGGTCTTCGACCTGTTGATCGAGGATATGGAAAATGCGCTCGGCGAAAGCTGGGGCGACCTCGGATTCTCCGATGCCCTGGCATTTCTCGAACAGGACGAGGCCGCGCAGCTCGAATTCCTGTGCATCGCGCTCGACGAACAGGACGAGGGCGATCTGTCCCTCATCACCGACATCGTGTCCGCCGCAAAGTCGAAGGACATCAAGGTCATCATCGTCGCCGAGGACGTGAGCCCGGCGTCTTTGCACCAGTTGCTGCGGGAAGGTGGGGACGAATTCGTCCCCTACCCGCTGCCCGAAAACGAACTCAGCCAGGCGATCAAGCGCGTGCTCGCGCCGCCGCCCGAGCCCCCTGCCCCGGCAGAGCCGCAGACGCCCAAGAAGATCAAGGCGAACGGCGACAAGAACGGCGTCGTGATCCCCGTGCACGGCATGGCGGGCGGCACCGGGTCGACCACGCTGGCCGTCAACCTCGCCTGGGAACTGGCACTCATGGATCCGAAGTCGCCGCCGAAGGTGTGCCTGATGGATCTCGACCTCCAGTTCGGCTCAGCTTCGACCTACCTCGACCTGCCCCGGCGGGAAGCGGTGTTCGAGCTTCTGACCGACACCGAGGCGATGGATGGCGAGAGCTTCATCGCCGCGCTCCAGACCTACAACGAAAAGCTGCACGTTCTGACCTCCCCGACCGAGCTGATCCCGCTCGACCTGATCGGGACGGACGACGTGCGGCGGCTGATCGAGATGGCGGCTTCGAACTTCGATTACGTCGTCGTCGACATGCCCACCACGATGGTGGAATGGTCGCAGGCCGCGCTCGAAGCCGCGCACGTCTATTTCGCGATCATCGAAATGGACATGCGGTCCGCCCAGAACACGCTGCGAATCAAACGCGCGCTCCAGTCGGAGGACCTCCCCTTCGAAAAGCTGCGCTTCATCCTGAACCGCGCCCCGCGGTTTACCGACCTCAACGGGAAAAGCCGCGTGAAGCGGCTCGCCGACAGCCTCGGCATCGCGATCGAGGTCCAGTTGCCCGAGGGTGGCAAGCAGGTCCAGCAGAACGCCGACCACGGCGTTCCGATGGCCGTTGGCATCGCCAAGAACCCCCTCCGCAAGGAGATCGCCAAGCTTGCTGCCCAAGTCCACGAAGTAAACCAATCCGACGCGAAGACCGGATGAGGTGAAAGCCAGGGACTGACAGATGTTCTCGAAATACAAGAAGCCGGAGCCTTCGAAAGCCACTCCGCATTCGGTTGCACAGCCGGCCCCCTCGCCGGACAAGCCGGCCCAGCCTGACGCTGCGCCGGCCGACGCCGTTGCACCGGCAGGCGGCGCGGCGAAGGCGAGCCTTCTGAAGCAGCTGCCAAAGCGCGACGCGAAAGCCGCGCCCCAGGACAAGGAGAAGAAGCGCAAGGAACGGCTGGGCGAGATCAAGCTCGAGGTCCACAAGGCCCTTCTCGACAACCTGAACCTGGCCGCGCTCGAAAAGGCGAGCGAGCAGGACCTGCGCGCCGAGATCAGCGCCATCGCGTCAGAGACGCTGGACGAGATGGGTGTCGTGCTGAACCGCGAGGAACGGCAGACCCTGAACCAGGACCTCTACTTCGAGGTCACCGGTCTCGGCCCGCTGGAGCCGCTGCTCAAGGACGACGACGTCAACGATATTCTCATCAACGGCCCCCACCAGATTTTCGTGGAACGCGCGGGCCGGCTGACCCTGTCCGACATCACCTTCAAGGACGAACGCCACCTTCTGCGGATCATCGACAAGATCGTCTCCGCCGTCGGTCGTCGCGTCGACGAGAGCAACCCCTACGTCGACGCCCGTCTCGCCGACGGGTCGCGTTTCAACGCGATGGTCGGGCCGATCGCGGTCGACGGCTCTCTCGTCTCGATCCGTAAGTTCAAGAAGGACAAGCTGGGCATCGACGAGCTGGTGAAGTTCGGCGCCTTCTCCGAGGAGATGGCCGCCTACCTTCAGGCCGCTGTCGCCACGCGTCTCAACATCATCGTCTCCGGCGGTACGGGTTCGGGCAAGACGACCACGCTCAACGCGCTGTCTTCCTTCATCGCCAACGACGAACGTATCCTGACGATCGAGGATACGGCCGAACTTCAGCTTCAGCAGACCCACGTAGGCCGGATGGAAAGCCGTCCGCCCAACGTCGAGGGCAAGGGCGCGGTCACGCAGCGCGACTGCCTGCGCAACGCGCTCCGGATGCGTCCCGACCGCATCATCGTCGGCGAGACGCGCGGCGAGGAAGTCATCGACATGCTGCAGGCCATGAACACCGGCCACGACGGCTCGATGACGACGATCCACGCGAACTCCGGCCGTGACGCCGTCTCACGCCTCGAGAACATGATCGCGATGGCGGGCATCGAGATGCCGATCAAGGCCGTGCGCAGCCAGATCTCCTCGGCCGTGAACCTGATCGTGCAGGCCTCCCGCCTGCAGGACGGCTCCCGCCGGATGGTGTCGATCACCGAGATCACGGGCATGGAGGGCGACGTCATCTCCATGCAGGAGATCTTCCGCTTCCAGCGCGTCGGCCTGACGCCCGAAAACAAGATCATCGGGCACTTCACGGCGACCGGCGTGCGCAGTCACTTCTCCGAACGTTTCCGGCTTTGGGGCATGGACCTGCCCCCGGCCATCTACGAACCCACGCTGGAATAGGTCAGCAGAACATGTCGCTTTCAGTCGATCTCATCATCTACGGCCTGATCTTCATTGCCGTGCTCGTCGTGGTCGAAGGCCTCTACCTGACGGTCTTCGGGCGGTCGATCTCGCTCAACAGCCGGGTGAACCGCCGTCTCGAGATGCTCGAGAAGGGCCAGGGCCGCGAGCAGGTGCTCGACCAGCTCCGCAAGGAGATGTCCCAGCACATCCGCAGCCAGTCGATCCCGATCTACTCGCTGCTCGCCAACAAGGCGCAGAAGGCCAACATCGCCTTCTCGCCGACGCAGCTGATCGGGGTGATGGTCGCCCTGTCGGTCGTCGCCTTCATCGGCCTGACCGCCGGCACCGGGGCCAGCCTTCCGGTCCGCGCCGCCGTCGCCGTGGCGATGGGGGTCGGCGGGGTCTTCGTCTGGGTCAACAGCAAGGCGAAGAAACGCCTGAGCCTGATCGAGGAACAGCTTCCCGACGCGGTCGAACTGATGGTGCGCTCACTGCGCGTCGGCCACCCGTTCTCCTCCGCGATCAACATCGTCGCCAACGAGGTGCCCGACCCGCTCGCCACCGAGATGGGCGTCATCGCCGACGAGGCCGCCTATGGCCGCGACATGGGCGACAGCCTCAAGGCGCTGGCCGAACGCATGGACATGCAGGACCTCCGCTTCCTCGCCGTGGCGGTGACGATCCAGCAGACATCGGGTGGTAACCTCGCCGAGATCCTCGACGGCCTCGCCAAGGTGATCCGCGCCCGCTTCCGGCTGTTCCGCCGGGTGAAGGCGATCACCGCCGAAGCGAAGTGGTCGGGCATGTTCCTGTCGGTGTTCCCGCTGCTCGCCCTTGTCGGGATCAACGTGCTTCAGCCGAACTACTACGACGAAGTGATGGAGACGCCGGTCTTCGTGCCCGCCTGTCTCGTCGTCGCCGGCTTCCTCGTGGCCAACATCTTCGTGATGCGCCACCTCACCAACATCAAGGTCTGAGCAAGCGATGTCTACCCTGCCTGCCCGCATCCGGGACTCCTCTCTCAGCCGCCTGATCGTCCTGGTCGCCTACCTGATCGGCTTTGCCGCCATCCCCATGATCGTCGGGGCGCAGTCAGAGGACGACAGCGCCCCGGCTGCCCGTGATCTCTCCGGAGTCGTCACGACCCTGAGGTCGATCGACATCGCGGATTACCCGACGGTGCGCCTGTCGGTCGACATCCGGGACGCCACCGGCGCCGTGGACGGTATCGAGCCCGAGGACTTCCGCATCTGGGAGAACGGCGCCTACCGCCCGACCGAGAGCATCACCAGCGACAGCACACCGGTCTCGATCGTCATGGCGATCGACATCTCCGACGACATGGCGGACCGGCGGGCCGAGACGCTCGGCGCCGCGCGCGCCTTCGTCGCCGACCTCGGCGCGCGGGACGAGGCGCAGATCGTCGGTTTCGGCGACCTGGTCTACACGCTGGCCGAGATGACCACCGACAAGCAGCGGCTTCAGGACGCGATCGCCGGGCTGCAGGGATCGGGCGATGCGCGCCTCTATGACGCGATCGCCACGTCGGTCGCCTCTGCCGCGGGCCGGGACGGTCGCAACGCGGTGATCGTCATCTCCGGTGGCAACGACCTGGATGCCGACGGCAATGCGGTCAGCAACACCTCGGCGGACGACGCTCTCGCAGCCGCGACCGAGGCCGGCGTCCCGGTCTACATCGTCAGCCTCGGCAACGGCGACGGCACCGAGACGATGGCCCGGATCGCCGACCAGACCGGTGGTCAGTATTACGAGACACCCGACGCCGCCGCGCTCGGCGCGATCTACGACATGATCGGCGAGGCGCTGACCGAGTCGACCTTCGAGGTGACCTATACCTCTCCCCTGCCCGCCGACGGTGAATCCCGTCAGGTGAACGTCGGCGTCTCGGGCTCCGCCACGGACGGTGCGAACCGCGCGCGGGTCGTGGCGATGCCCGGCTCCCGCGTTGGCCAGCTCGCGATGACGCCGGGTGGCGATGCCGCGCCGCCGCCGCGCCAGCTCGGCCCGGCGGACGGGGCCGCGATCGGCGCAAGCGGCAGCGGAGCCTCCGTCACGGTGCCCGACCCGAACGCGGCCGCCGACGACGTCGTCGCCCAGATGGAAGAGCTCGCCGGCGGCCAGTTCGCGCCCGGCGCAGGTGGCGGTGCCGCCCCGGCGGATGCCGCCGCGATGGCCGCGATCCTCGGCATGGCGCCCGGCTCACCCGAAGCGGCCGCGGCTGCCGATGTCGACCCCGCCGTAATCGCCCAGATCCTCGGCGCCGTTCAGAACGGCGAGCAACCGGACGCGGCGTCTCTCGCTGCGGTGTCGCAGGTCCTCGCCGCGCAAGGCATGTCCTCCGCAGAGTTCGACACGATGGAGGTCACCGGTCTCGACGGCACGGGCGGCGGCGAAGCCAATGTCACCTTCGCGGTCGGCAGCTCCGACTTCAGCACCTGCGGCGTGAACGAGGAGTTGCGCGCCAACAGCGAGACGATCACCCGCACCGTGCGTGAGTTCGGCGCCGGCAACATCGACGCCGCCACCCGTGCGTCGGTGACCGACACTGCCGCGACCTCGATGGCCCGCACCGCCGCCGGCAGCGGCCAGATCGGCTGTATGGCGCAGACGATGAACCTCGCGCTCGAGATGAGGGGCAAGGGCATGGTCTCGCCCGAGTCGCTGAACACCGCGGTCGGCATCCTGAACGCGGCGGCGAGCAACGCCTGCCGCGGCACGCAGACGCCGCAGATCGAAGCCGAGTGCGACATGGTGCTCAACGTCGCCTTCACCCCGGTGGAGGAGATCGACGAGCCCGCCGGTGAGGACGCCGCTGCCCCGATCGAAGAGGATACCGGTCCCGATCCGATCCAGATCTTCAAGAACTGGCTGCTCGAGCAGCTCGGACCGCTCGGCCCCTACATCGTGGTCGGTGGCCTCGGCGTGCTGCTCATGCTGCTCGCTATCCCGTTCTTCCTGAAGAAGCGCGAGGATCCGATCGACAAGCTTCGCCGTATTCGCGACGACGAAGCGCGCAACATGATGAAGGGCGAGAAGCTTCGCCAGAAGCGCGGCAAGGACAAGCTGGAGAAGTACTCCAACTTCCTCGAACCGCAGGACAAGGCCGAATACACCGCGACCCAGCTGAAGCTGCTTCAGGCGGGCTACCGGTCGAAGAACTCGGTGCGGATGTACCACTTCGCCCAGTTCGCACTCGGCAGCGCCCTGCTGCTGCTCGGCGTGGCCTACGCCATCTACCAGAGCCAGACCGGCGAGCCGACGACCAAGTCGATCATCCTGTCGATCATCATCCCCGGCGCCGCGGGCTACATGGCCCCGAAATACTGGGTGAACAAGCGCCAGCAGGAGCGCCAGAAGGAGATCGAGAACGGCTTCCCGGACTCGCTCGACATGATGCTGGTCTGCGTCGAGGCCGGTCAGTCGCTCGACCAGTCGATCATCCGCGTCGCGCGTGAGCTGAAGTCCGGCTTCCCCGCTCTGGCTTGGGAGTTCGAGATGGTCGCCTGGGAAATGAAGGCCGGCAAGGACCGCGTCAACGTGCTCAAGGACATGGCCGAACGCTGCGGCGTGCAGGATGTGACAAGCTTCGTCACCGTGCTGATCCAGTCCCAGCAGTTCGGCACCTCGATCGCCGACGCCCTTCGGGTCTACGCCGGCGAGATGCGCGACAAGCGGGTGATGAAGGCCGAGGAAAAGGCCAACACCCTGCCGACCAAGATGACGCTGGCGACGATGATGCTGACGGTCCCGCCGCTGCTCATCATCCTGATCGGCCCTTCAGTCTTCGATATCTACGACACGCTCGTCCTCGGCGGCGGTGTCGGCGGGTTCTGATACCCCTCGCTCTGGTATCGGCTTGCGCCCCGTCCGGAATGATCCGGGCGGGGCGCAATCGTTTGAGGCCCCCCTTCGGTCTTGCGCGACCGGGCAGCAGCGGCCAGAGTCCCGCGCAACGTCCCGGCGAAACGGGGATCGGGGGAGAATGCGGGCAATCCTGTCGATAGTACTGGCTTCAGCCGTGTCGGCCTGCGCGCTGATCGGCGGCGGACAGCGCGTGCCCGACACGCTCGACGCGCCAGGGATCGCACGCGACGGCGAAACGGCGGATCAGCTTGTGGTCGGTCACCGCCTGATGGCCGCCGGCGAGAACGAACTCGCGCTCGAGGCCTTCACCCGCGCCGCCGCCGAACAGGGACTGAACGCCGACACGCTCTCCGCGCTCGGCTCAGCGAACCTCCGGCTCGGGCGGCTGCACCAGGCAGAACGGCAGTTCCGCGAGGCGGTGGAGCTCGAAGCCGACTTCCCCGAAGCCTGGAACAACCTCGGCGTCGTGCTGATGGAGTTGGGCGAAACCGGCGAAGCGGCTGAGGTCTTTCGTCGCGCCTATGCAACGGACGACGGGCAATCCGACATGATTCGCGACAACCTGCGTTTGGCACTCGCAAAACTGGAAAACGCAAGCTACACTGAGCCCAATGACAACAGCGACTTCAGGCTGATCGAGCGCGGCGAAGGCGATTTCATCCTCCGCAGCGACTAGAGCACCGGCGAAAAGACCGGATCGGCCCTGAGGCGAAGAGCAGTACGAGGATGCAGGCACCCATGCGGCACCCCCACGTCTTGACCCTGCTGATCGCAGGTACAATCGGCCTGTCCGCCTGTTCGAAACCGGACGGCGAGGCCGAAGTGAACCGCGCGCTCAACGATCTGAACGTGATCGACGAAAGCAACCTCAACGACGTGATGTTGCAGGCCGCCGATCCCAACGAGGCGGTCGCCTACTTCAACCGGACGCTTCAGGAACAGCCCGAACGGGTCGACCTGCAACGCGGACTCGCCTCGTCCCTGACCCGCGCGGGTCGCTCGACCGAAGCAGTCCCCGCGTGGGAGCGCGTTGTCGCCTCCTCCGCCGCCACCGACGACGACCGGGTGAACCTCGCTGATGCGCTGATCCGTTCCAACGACTGGGACCGCGCCGAGACAGTGCTCGACGGCATCCCGCCGACGCACGAGACCTACCGCCGCTACCGGCTCGAGGCGATGGTCGCCGACAGCAACGAGGAATGGGACAAGGCCGACAGCTTCTACGAGACGGCGGTCGGGCTCACCACCACGCCCGCGGCGGTTCTGAACAACTGGGGTTATTCCAAGCTGAGCCGTGGTGACTATTCCGGAGCCGAGCGCCTATTCGGCGACGCGATCACCCACGACCAGACGATGTTCACCGCGAAGAACAACCTCGCCCTCGCCCGTGGCGCGCAGCGCAACTACGAGCTGCCGGTGATCCCGATGTCGCAGACCGAGCGCGCGCAACTGCTGCACACGCTCGCGCTGGCCGCGATCAAGCAGAACGACGTGGCCACCGGCCGCAGCCTGCTCCGCGAGGCGATCGACACGCACCCGCAGCACTTCGAGGCCGCTGTCCGCTCGCTCCGCGCGCTCGAAGACAACGTTCAGAACTAGTCCGGTGAGCGCGCAAGCGCACGCCGCGGCGTGGTTCCTGCCCTTCGTCCTGCCGGTCTGCCTCTACATCGCGTGGACTGACCTGCGGTGGATGAAGATCACCAACAAGGCCGTGCTGGCGCTGCTGCTGATCTTCATCCTCGGCGGCGCGATCCTGTTTCCGCTCGATCTCTACCTGTGGCGCTGGCTGCACCTGATCGTGGTGCTGGCCGCCGTGCTGGCGCTTTATGTCGGCGGACTGTTCGGAGGCGGTGACGCGAAGTTCCTCGCCGTCGCCGCGCCCTACGTTGCGATCGCCGACCTCAGCTCGATCATGATCCTGCTGGCGGGCATCATGCTCGCCGCCTTCGCGGTGCACCGGCTCGCCAAGCACAGCCGCCTCCGCCAACTTGCGCCGGAGTGGGAGAGCTGGACGTCCGGCAACCGCTTCCCGATGGGCTTTCCCTTCGGTGCGACGCTGGCCGCCTACCTCGTGATCTCGGCCCTCTCGTAGAGCACGTAGGCCTCGGTGCGCCGCACCTCGGTCAGCTCTTCGGTGCCCTGCGCCTCGATCGCCTCGAGGATCTCTCGCCGCACGCGGCCCACGATCGGACAGGTCGGCACGAACAGCAGGTCCGCCGCCTCGTAGCCCGACAGCGCTCCGTAATACCATGGCGCCGCGCCCGGAAGCGGTTCGAGGTCACCATAAAGCCAGTAGGTCGACAGCAGGTCGGCCGCGAACAGCGTGCGTCCGCCATAGCCGGCCGCGTCGAGGTCCGCTGCCACCGCATCGAACATCGCGATCATGCCGCCGTCGAGTGTGCAGGCCGCGAACTCCTCGCCCATGAACGTGACCGGCGTGTTCGGGCCGGGTTCGTCCTCGTCGCCGAGAGGAGCTTCCTCCGTCAGGCCGAGGCCGGGCGCGATCAGGGGCACCCGGACCGCCGGGTCCTCGGCCCGCACGGCGGCGGCGAACAGGTCGGCGCTCTCTGGTGCGCCGGGGATGACGGGCGCATAGTCCTCCGCCTCGACGAAGAAGTGCCGGAAGGGGGAATAGGCGAGGTTGAAGAAAGACGGCGCGGCGAAGGTCAGCGCGATGGCGGCGAGTCCCGCGGCCGCCGCGCGGTGCTGAAGACCGAAACTGTTCTCGCCCTCCTCCGGCATG
Organism: Pelagovum pacificum; assembly: GCF_016134045.1. Taxonomy (NCBI): domain Bacteria; kingdom Pseudomonadati; phylum Pseudomonadota; class Alphaproteobacteria; order Rhodobacterales; family Paracoccaceae; genus Pelagovum; species Pelagovum pacificum. The sequence goes on from NZ_CP065915.1 coordinate 2,545,280, forward strand.
GTCGACACGAAGGCCAGCATCAGCACGCCGAGCAGCAGCAGCCACTGCGGATCGTTGCCGAAGTTCTGGTAGGTCACGTAGAAGAAGCCCGGCACCAGCAGCAGCACGAGCAGCCCGGCGATGTCCTGCCCGGCCTGACGCAGCACGATCACCGCCGCGAGCGCGGTCAACGACGCCCCGACATAAAGCGGCGCGGTGAGCACGCCGGAGAACGGAAGCCCCGGCTGCGGACGCACGGTGGAAGCGGAGACCTCGCGCAGATCGCCGATATAGGCCGCCCAGTGCCCGAGGCCGAGCCAGAGAGTCGCGATCAGCGCGGCAAACGCCCCCGCGACGAGCGCGACCAGCAGCGTGCGTTGCTGCCCGGTCCGCACCAGCCCGAGCACCACAGGCACGACGAAGGCGACAACATAGGTGACCTTGATCATCACCAGCGCCGCGACCAGCAGGCCGATGATGATCCCGTCGGCGGCTGCACCCCTGCCCGCCTTCGGCGGCACCAGCGCCGCGATGACGAGGACAAAGGTCATCGCCCAGGACCACCGGTTGTAATGCATCGAGATCGAAAGCGCCGGCTCCGCCTCACCATGCACCAGCGCCAGCGTCAGGACGGACACGAACAGCACGAACAGGATCGCGACACCGCCGGTCAACCGCCGCGCGGCGATCCACCAGGCCGCAGGCGCGAGCAGGACCGCGACGAAGAGCTGCGACCAGAGGATGGCCTTGCCGATCCCCATCCCGGCGGACACCAGCGCGGCAACTGGCGCGAAGGCCAGCACGCCGATCGGCGTCATGAAGTCGAGGTGCGCCCGCTCGCCCGCCGCCATGCGCATCACGATGTCGATGAAATGGAGCGTGTCGCCTTCGTGCTTGCCGAAGTAATAGCCACCCTTGGCGATCGAAATTCCACCCAGCAGGGCGACGAAAATAAAGGTGAGGCCGGCCAGCCGGCCCGCCTTGGGATGAAACATGCCCGCCTCTCTTATATCTTTGTCCATTTTTTGGCCACAATACTCGGCCAAAACGAGGTCAGCAAAAGGGCCACTGCGCACGCCCGTCCTTCGTATGAAGGCGCGGCGCAAAGGCCACAGGGCCTTGAAGAGTTGGGGGCAACGATAGCATGAACGTGCAGACGAACGCAGTTCTCGCGCCACCGCCGCCGCGCACGATCGCGGCGATGCAGATCCCGGTCGTCATCATGCGGGACATCCTTCTGAAGACGATGTTCCGCAAGAACGTTTCGCTCGTGTCGGAACTTGCTAAGTCCGTCTGCCTTCCGCCGAACGTCACACAGGAACTGATCGACATGGGCCGCGCCCAGGGCCTGATCGAGGCGATGGGCACGCTCAAGGCGACTGCCGTCAACAACGAGATGGAATATCAACTTACCGACTCCGGCAAGGCACGCGCGCTCGATGCACTGTCGCAGTCGGAATATTTCGGCGCGATGCCCGTCCCTCTCGAGGTCTACCGTGAGCAGGTCCAGCGCCAGTCGATCCGCAACATCCAGATCACCCGCGAACAGCTGACGGGGGCGATGGGCCACCTGATCCTGCCGCCGAAACTGCTCGACCAGCTTGGCCCCGCAGTCGGCTCCGGCCGGTCGATCCTGATGTACGGACCGCCCGGCAACGGTAAATCCTCGATCTCCAACGGCATCCGCGATGCGCTCGGCGACAAGATCTACGTCCCTCGCGCGATCGAATATTCCGGGCAGGTCATCACCGTCTACGACCCGATCGTCCACTCCTCCGTGGAGGAGGAGTTCGACGATCCGAACTCGCTGCGGCGCACCACCGGACGCTATGACACCCGCTACGTCCGCTGCGAACGACCGACCGTCATCACCGGGGGCGAGCTGTCACTCTCGATGCTCGATCTCGTCTACAACTCGACCGCCCGTACCTACCAGGCGCCGCTGCAGCTGAAATCGACCGGCGGCGTGTTCATCGTCGACGACCTCGGCCGGCAGGCAGAACCGCCGCAGGCGCTCGTCAACCGCTGGATCGTACCGCTGGAAGAGAGCAAGGACATCCTCGCCCTGCAGTCGGGCGAGAAGTTCGAAGTGCCGTTCGACACGCTGGTGATCTTCTCCACCAACTTCCACCCGAACGAGATCTTCGACAAGGCGGCGCTTCGCCGGATCTTCTTCAAGATCAAGATCGACGGCCCGAACCAGGAAGACTTCCTGAAGATCTTCGCGCTGATCGCCCGGAAGAAGAAGATGCCGCTGGACGAGAAGGCCCTGCTCCACCTGCTCAACAACAAGTACCCGACGATCAACAACAATTACGCGAACTACCAGCCGGTCTTCCTGATCGACCAGATGATCGCGATCTGCGAGTTCGAGGGTATCCCCTACCAGATGACGCCCGAATTGATCGACCGGGCCTGGGCGAACATGTTCGTCCGCGACGAGTCGATCGTTCACTGACACCGCATCAATGGTGGAGAAAAAACCGGCGGAACCGCGATGCGGCCCGCCGGTCAGTCAGCCTCGGGCCGTCACGGGACGACCCGGCAGGGAGTTCGAGAGCGGCAGTTCCTTCAGAAGGAACGACAGCAGGAAAGCGATCGCCCCGACCGTCGCCGCGATCAGGAAGATCGGGTGCATCGCGTTGCTGATACCGTCCATCACCTGAACCTGTGCTTCCGGATCGAGCGCGGCAACCGTCTCCGCGCTCATGGAGCGGAGACCCGCTCCATCCGGCAGCAAACCGCCGAGATTGCGCGCCAGACCGGCGCTGAAGATGGCGCCGAAGGCCGCCGTGCCGATCGAGCCGCCGATCAGGCGGAACATGTTGGCACTCGCCGTCCCGACGCCGAGCATCGTGACCGGCACCGCGTTCTGGATCGCCGCCACACCGATGGAGAACACCGGCCCGAGGCCGAGGCCCACGCCGACCATCATCGTCGCGATCAGCCACAGAGGCGTGTCCGCCGCGAGCGTCGACATGCCGAGCATCGACACGGTCAGCAGCGCCGTCGACAGGATCGGCAGCAGCTTGTAGCGGCCGGTCCGCGACATGATCAGGCCAGCCCCCATCGACGCGCCGAGCAGGCCCGCCATCATCGGCGTCAGGAACATGCCCGAGGTCGCCGGCGACAGCCCCTTCACCACCTGCAGGAACAGCGGCAGGAAGGTGATCGTGCCGAACATCGCCATGCCGACCATGAAGCCCACCCCGTTCACCACGAGGAACGTGTTGATGGTAAAGAGCTTCGGCGGAAGGATCGGCTCAGCCGCCCGCCGCTCTGCGATCACGAAGCCGGCCACGGCGCCGAGGCCGAGCGCGATCAGCGCCAGAATCTGCGGACTGCCCCAACCGTAGACCGTGCCGCCCATGTTCGACACCAGCACCGCCGAGGCGAGGATGACCGAGAGCAGCACCGCGCCGGCGTAGTCGATCGGATGCCGAATGCCCTTGGTCGGGTTGTCCAGCGCCACGCCGAGCACGATGAGCGCCAGCACACCGACCGGCAGGTTCACGAAGAAGATCCAGTGCCACGACAGCGCCTGGACGAGGAAGCCCCCGATCAGCGGCCCGATCACGGTCGAAATCCCGAACATCGCGCCCATCAGCCCCTGGGCCTTGCCGCGCTCCCGCGCGGGCAGCACGTCCGCGACGACGGCCATCGAGACGACGATCAGCCCGCCACCGCCGAAGCCCTGCACGGCCCGGCCCGCGACCAGCATGCCCATGTTCTGCGCCAGCCCACCGATGACGGCGCCGACCATGAAGACGCCGATCCCCACCTGGATGACGATCTTGCGTCCATAGAGATCACCGAGTTTGCCCGCGATCGGCGCCCCGATGGTCGAGGCGAGAAGGTAGGCCGTGATGACCCATGTGATATGGTCGAGACCACCAAGATCGGCGACCATGATCGGCATGGCCGTGGTGACGATGGTCTGGCCGAGCGACGCGAAGAGCAGGGTCGTCGCGACGGCGATCAGGACGATCCTGACCCGCGCGGGCTCGTGTTCTTCGAGATACTCCTCTGCGGGACCCGTCTGTTCCGCTACACTCATGTGGGAAACTCCCGAAAAAGGGCCGACGCTGCGTTGCCGCATGTCGGCCACTTGAAAAATCTGCTTTGCTCGGCACATATGTGTCCGAGGCATATATATGTCAACAGCATGTAAATTCGCGGGAGCAGCATTTGGCAACGAGAGACGCGGACATGGTCGAAAAGCTGGCGGACGGCGGCATCAACGAGGATGTCGGAGAGTCCGCCCTTGAACTCGACGCGATCCTGCAGCGCTGGCGCCGCCGGATCATGAAGCGCGAACTCGGCCATCGCGCGATCGCCGACCTCGACCTCGCGCTCGACCTCGCGCAGCTCGACGCGCTGACGGCCATCTGGGCGCCCGCCAATGAATTCGGCGGGGAGCCGGATGACGAGATCATGGTGTCGACCGTGGCTGCCCGCCTTGCGATCGACCCGTCCCGCGCCAGCCGCCTCACGACCGAGCTGATCCGCCTGGGCCTCGTCCGGCGCGCTGTCAGCCAGTTCGACGCGCGGCGCACCATCCTCGAGGTCACGACAGAAGGGGACCGGATCGTCTCCGCCGTTCGGCAGTACAAGTTCCTCGTGCTGGGCAACTACCTCAAGGGCTGGACCGCCGAAGAGATCGCCACATTCATCCCCCTGCTGGAGCGGTTCAGCACGTGGTCGGAGACGCTCGAGGATACGAGCCCCCTTGCCAAGGAGATTGCCCGCCTGCGCGAGGACCTGCCGGAGAAATCCGACAAGGCGGGCTGATCGACGCGCGGGCTTGACCGCCTGCCCGGTGCGGAACATTTAAGGAACCATGTCCGCCCTGCCCACCGCCTTCGAAGACTGGTTCGCGTCCCGGGGATGGTCGATTCACCCCCATCAGGCAGAGATGCTGGACCGCGCGGACGAACCCGCGCTGATGTTGATCGCGCCGACGGGCGGCGGCAAGACGCTCGCAGGGTTCCTGCCGACGCTGGTCGAACTGGCAGACGGCGGGCACGAGGGGCTGCATACGCTTTATATCTCTCCGCTCAAGGCGCTTGCCGCCGATATCCGGCGCAACCTCACCACGCCGGTGACCGAGATGGGCCTGCCGATCCGGATCGAGGACCGGACTGGCGACACCTCTTCCTCCGCACGGCGGCGTCAGCGGGCCGATCCGCCGCACATCCTGCTGACCACGCCCGAAAGCCTCGCGCTGCTGACCTCCTATGAGGACAGCCACCGCATGTTCTCAGGCCTCCAGCGCGTGATCGTCGATGAGATTCACGCGCTGTCGGAAAGCAAGCGCGGCGATCAGCTGATGCTCGCGCTCTCCCGGCTGGAAGCGATGGCCCCCGGCCTGCGCCGTGTCGGCCTGTCGGCGACGGTCGAGGATCCGGCGGCCCTCGCCTCGGAACTTGCGCGGCACCCCGATCCCTGCCCGATCCTGCACGCCGATCCCGGACCCGACCCCGACATCCGGATGCTCGTCACCGAGGAGCGCCCGCCCTGGGCCGGCGGAGGCGCCAGATATTCCATCCCCGCCGTTCTAGAGGAGGTGAAGCGCCACCGCACGACGCTGATCTTCCACAACACCCGCGCCCAGGCGGAGATCTTCTTTCACAACCTATGGCTCGCCAACGAAGAGGCGCTGCCGATTGCGATCCACCACGGCTCCCTCGCGCGCGAGCAGCGGCTCAAGGTCGAGGCCGCGATGGTCACGGGCCAGCTGCGCGCCGTGGTCTGCACCGGCACGCTCGACCTCGGGATCGACTGGGGCGATGTCGACCTCATCATTCAGATCGGCGCCCCCAAGAACGTGAAGCGACTGATCCAGAGGATCGGCCGGGCGAACCACCGCTACAACGCTCCCTCGAAAGCGATCCTCGTCCCTGCGAACCGTTTCGAGATCGTCGAATGTATCGCCGCCTTGGAGGCCGCGAAGGAACGCGACCTTGATGGCGACCCGAAGGGCCCCGGCCCCCGTGACGTTCTGTGCCAGCACATCCTGATAAGGGCCTGTGCAGGACCGTTCCTACCGGAGGACCTTTACCGCGAGGTTAAGAGCGTCGGGGCTTACGCCGGTTTGTCGCGCGCCGCCTTCGATGATTGCCTCGAATTTTGTGCAACCGGTGGCTACGCGCTGCGCGCCTACGACCGCTGGCAGCGGCTGAAACAGACCGATGAGACATGGCACCTGCGCGACCCCCGCGCCGCGACCCGGATCCGCATGAATATCGGAACGATCCAGGACACCGACCGCGTGAAGGTCCGGTGGCGCGGGCGCGGTGGCGCGCCGCTCGGCGAAGTGGAAGAGGATTTCGCCGCGACCCTGACGCCCGGCGACACGTTCCTGATCGGCGGTGAGGTCGTGCGCTACGACCGGCTGCGCGAGATGACGATCGAAGTGTCGCGCCGGCCCGACAAGAAGCCGAAGATCGCGACCTTCATGGGCACCAAATTCGCGACCTCGACTCAGCTGTCACAGCGGATCCTGCGGATGTTCGAACAGCCCTCGTGGCCCGAACTTCCCGAGCACACGGCCGAATGGCTCGCGCTGCAGCGCGACGTCAGCAAGCTGCCCGAGGCCGACCGTATCCTGGTGGAGACCTTTCCCGACGAGGGCCGACATCACCTCTGCGCCTACGGTTTCGCGGGGCGCAACGCGCAGCAGACCCTCGGCCTGCTCCTGACCCAGCGGATGGAGGTCCTCGGGCTACATCCGCTCGGGTTCGTCGCAAGCGACTACGCGACGCTGATCTGGGGGCTTGATCCGGTCGAGGACCCGACTCCGCTGTTCGGCCCCGACGCGCTGCGCGAGGACTTCGATCATTGGCTGTCGGGCAATGCGGTCATGAAGCGCACCTTTCGCGCCGTCGCGACCATCGCGGGGCTGATCGAGCGCAATATCCCAGCCTCCGGACGCAAGTCCGGGCGGCAGGCGACGTTTTCGTCCGATATCCTCTACGACACGCTGGTCCGCTACGATCCCGAGCACCTGCTGCTGCGGATCACCCAGGAAGAGGCGCTGCGCGGTCTCGTCGATTTCGGCCGGATCGAAGAGATGCTGACCCGCACCGCCGGGCGGATCGACCATGTCCGGCTCGACCGGATCACGCCCTTGGCCGCGCCGATGTTCCTCGAGGTCGGCAAGGTGCCGGTGTCCGCCTCCGGAGCGGAGCGGCTGATGGAGGAAGAGGCCGCCCGGCTGATGGAGACTGCCGGGCTCGTCCTCTGATCCCTACTTCTTGCCTTCGGTCATCCGCTTGATCGCCTCGATCCCGCTCTCGCCGAGTGGCACCGCTGCGAAAGGACCGCCGACGCGCGTCTGCGCCACATCCTGCGGGTCGGGCGCGACGGCCTTGGCGAACAGCGCCTCCGCCCAGTCCTCGGCATTGTCCTGCGGCTTGTAGCCGAGGAAGCCGACCTTGTGATTGCTCACCGGCGCGCGATCGTTGTTCGAAACGCCGTAGGCGACGGTGAAGCCGACCGTCGGCGTCTCGATCGCGCGAGTTACGAGCTGCACCATGTCCCGATAGCTGAGCCAGGAGCCGAGAGCGCGAACGTTCTGCGGTTCCGGCGTGCAGCTGAGGATGCGCAGGCAGACCGCCTCGAGACCGCGCTTTTCCCAGTACATGCGGCCCATATCCTCGGCAAAGCACTTGGCGAGACCATAGAACGTGTCCGGCCGGTGGGGTTCGTCCGTGTCGATGCCGCGCGCGTTCTCCGCCATGCCGACGGCGTGGATCGACGAGGCATAGACCACCCGGCGTGCACCGTGCCTCCAGGCCGCCTGCCAGATGTTGTAGGCGCCGACGTAGTTCGGCAGGTGCAAGTCCTCGAACGGGCGTTCGTCGACGATCGCACCGAAGTGGATCACCATCTCCGCCCCCTCGAGCAGCGGCTCGACCGCGTCGTAGTCGCCGAGGTCGGCCTGAACGTACGTCTCGTTCGGCAGCAACTCCGCCGGCGCTTCGAGAATGTCGGTCGTGACAAGCTCGCGTGCCATCTTTGACAGAGGCGCACGCAGTTCATTGCCGAGGTTGCCACGGGCACCGGTGAGGACGAGTTTTCCGAACAAGGCAGATCCCATTCATTGCAGGAGGTACTGCCGGAGACGCTACCGGGATGGCGCGTGAAGGTCGAGTGTGCGGCACCTCCTTTCCAGGTGAGTGACAGGCGCGGGACGTCTTGCCCCCGGACCTATCATCTGCGAGTGAACAGATCATGAACGCCTTCGAGTTCACCTTGTCCGGCGCAACCCTGCGCGCCCTGCCCTCCGGTGCGCTCTACTGGCCCGGCGAGCGCTTGCTTTGCGTGTCCGACCTGCACCTCGGCAAGTCGGAGCGCATCGCCCGCCGGCAGGGTCTGATGCTGCCGCCCTACGAGACGCGCGAGACGCTGACCCGCCTCGACGCGGTGTTGTCGGCCACCGGGGCCGAGCGGGTGATCTGCCTCGGCGATTCCTTCGACGACCTCGACGCCGGTGCCGCGCTCGACGAGAGCGACCGGCTCTGGCTGACGCAGCTCATGGCCGGGCGCGACTGGACCTGGATCGAGGGCAATCACGATCCGGGCCCGCTCGAGCTTGGCGGCGCGCATCGTGCCGAGATGACGGTCGGTCCCTTGACCTTCCGGCATATCGCGATGGACGGGGCCACCGGCGAAGTCTCGGGTCATTACCACCCCAAATGCAGTCTGCGCGGAAACAGCCGACCCGCCTTCATTGCGGACCGTAACCGTCTGATCCTGCCGGCTTTCGGCGCCTATACCGGTGGTCTCCGCTGCGGCGATCCGGCGATCCGGCGACTGTTCGACGATGCGGCGCTGGCGATTCTCACCGGCACCCGCGCGCTTCCCGTTCCGTTGGCGCGGTAAGCCCCTGAAGTCCTGACTATGTACGGGGCCGAAGCTGACGTTTGACAGGTGCTGTTAGAAGAGGTCCCCGAACAAGTGCTGGCCAACGGCATGGTCGACGGGACGGAGGTCAGCTTCGCCCGGATCGAAGCAGAGATCTTCGGCGCGCCGGCGGGACTACGGGCGTCACTGGTCGCCGGTGCACCTCGACTTCCACACAAACGATGTCGAAGGGCTCCGCGAGCGGGCGCTGTGGGCCGGTGCGACGCTCGACGCCTGGCACAATGTCCCGGGCCGGCCGTCCGGCGCCTTCATAGCGGACCCGTTCGACAACGGCTTCTGCCTGATCGGCTCGGCTCAGGCGGTCAGACCTTCGGGCTCGGCAAGGCCATTGGCGCGGCAGCAGGCCGTGACGGTATTCGCCAGCAGGCAGGCGATCGTCATGGGGCCGACCCCTCCCGGCACCGGGGTGATCGCACCGGCACGCGCGGCGGCACTTTCAAAAGCCACGTCACCGACCAGCCGCGTCTTCTCGCCAGACGGGATGCGGTTGATGCCGACGTCGATGACCGTTGCGCCTTCCTTGATCCAGTCGCCCGGCACCATCTCGGGTCGTCCGACGGCGGCGACCACGATGTCGGCGCGGCGAACGACTTCGGCGAGGTCCTTGGTCCGGGAATGGGCGATGGTGACGGTGCAGCTCTCACCCAGCAGAAGGTTCGCCATTGGTTTGCCGACGATGTTGCTGCGCCCGATCACCACGGCGTCCAGTCCGGAGAGCGAGCCGAGCTGTTCGCGCAGCATCATCAGGCAGCCAAGCGGCGTGCAGGGAACCATCGACTTCTGACCGGTCCCAAGCAGTCCGACGTTCGAAATGTGAAAGCCGTCCACGTCCTTCGCCGGGTCGATCGAGTTGATGACGAGGTTGGAATCAAGATGAGGTGGCAGCGGCAACTGTACGAGAATGCCATGAACTTTCGGATCGGCGTTCAGCTTCTCGACCAGCGTGAGAAGCTCTTCCTCAGACGTGTCGGCGGTCAGCCGATGTTCGAAAGATGCCATTCCGACTTCAACCGTCATGCGACCTTTCGAGCGGACGTACACTTCGCTCGCCGGGTCTTCGCCCACGAGGACAACGGCAAGTCCGGGGGTGATCCCCTGCTCTTCCTTCAGCCGGTCGACGTGGCCGGCGACCTTGGCGCGGACCTCTGCGGCGAAGGCCTTCCCGTCGATGATCTGTGCGCTCATCTTCTGCGTCTCCTCTTCCGTGACCGGTGCTGTGTCTGGGCAGAGCGCTACGACACTTCGGGGGCGAACGAAAAGGCGAACTTCGCCTTCTTCATGGGTTTGGCGCGACGCTAGACCTCTGCGGCCGGTTGGCAGCAATGTTTCCGACCATTTGCCGGCCGGAATCGGCGGACCTAGGCCGGGACCGCCGCGTCCGCGCCTTGCCACGCCCTCTGCCCCGGCACGTGAAGCCGGATGCGCGCGCCGAGCTTCAGCTCACCTTCCCGCTCCACCCATGCCGTGACACCGCGCCGGCCTTCTGCGACCGCCTTGAAGCGTTTGCCATGGCCGGGCGCGGCTTCCTCGATAGTCATCGCGGGAAACTGGCAAGGCTGGTTCTGCATGTCGACCACCAGCGTCGCACCATGTTCCGACTGAAGCCGCGCCGACGGGGGGACATGGCTGAAATCCGCGATCCCCTCGACCACGACGGACGCGCCGAGCCATGCTGGGTCGATCGCCTCCACCCCCAGCTCTGCTGCGATCTGCGCAAGCTCCTCCGCCGATACGATACTCAGCTGCCGAACGTTACGGATCTCGGTGCCGCGCGGGTACTGACTGACCACCCGGCTGCAGGACGGACGGGTGAGGCCGGCGTGAAACTCGCCCTCATAGCCAGCGAACGTCAGGGGCATCGTGTCCTGTGCCGAACCGTCGATCGGCTTGCGATCCCGGTGGGGCACATGGCCAAGCCAGGTGATCGTGGCGTAATGGTCGGTGGGGATCAGGGCGGGCATCGCGACCTCCGTCAGGGCTGCTTGCGCAAGGTGACGAAAACCCGGCGGAACGGCAAGAGCACGGACCCGTCCGGCCCCGGTGGGTAGGATTCCGCAAGCGCGGCATCGTACTGCGCGATATAGGTCGCTCGCTCCTGGTCGGACATCCGTGTCGCATAAGGACGCATGGCGGTCGATTGGGTGAAGTGGCGCACCGGGTGGCCTTCCCCGGACGACACAAGCTCCTGAAGGTAAGTCGTTTCCCAGATGGACACTGCTCCGAATGAACGCAGCAGGCGGTAATAGCTGTCGAGCGGCGCGACCGGAGCGCGGAACGCGCGATCGAACCGGTCCGGGATTAAGTCTGCCGCGATCTCGCGCAGGAGGCGATGGCTCGGTGCGTCGAACTGGTCAGGCATCTGAACGGCGAGCACCCCGCCCGACGCCAGCAACAGCGCGAGGCGGGGGAACTGGATGTCATGCTCGGGCACCCAGTGGAGCAGCGCGTTGGAGAAGATCAGAGCCGGGGGCGCCTCCGACTCCCAAAGCGCCGCGTCCACTTCGACCAGCGCATCGTAACCTTTCGCCTTCTCCAGCATGGCGGGCGAGGAATCGACGCCGATCAATCGGCGATCCGGGAAGCGGGCGCGCAATGCGCCCGCGACCGCGCCGTTGCCACAGCCAAGGTCGACGATGTCGCCCGCCGGCACGTCGCCCACTTGCGCCAGCAGGTCGAGTGCGGGGCGCAGGCGCAGGTCACCGAAGGCCGCGTAGGCAGCAGGGTTCCAGTCAACGTCGGTCATGCCCGAGAGGCTACCGTGAAAACCGCAGAATGGCAGCGCGCAAAAGAAAAGCCCCGCCGGCATCGCTGCCGACGGGGCTTCTGTCGCTAGACCGGAAGATCAGGCCGACGGTTCGGGCTCCAGCCCGCCATCGTCGGAGCGCGGCTTCTTCGGCTTGTTCGTCTTCGGGATCGCGGTGACCGAGCTGCCCGAGGACGGCGGCGTGTCGTCCGCGTCGTCGCCGCGGTTCAGCGGATCGCCGGCGATGACCTTGGTGATCTCGTTGCCGGTCAGCGTCTCGTATTCCAACAGACCCTGCGCCAGACGCTCGAGGTCGTCGCGCTTCTCCGTCAGGATGCGCTTGGCCGTCTGGTACCCCTCGTCGATGATCTCCTTGACCTTGTCGTCGATCATCTTCTGGGTCGCGGCAGAGTGGTTGGTCCCGCCACCGTAGGCGCCGAGGTAGCTCTGCTGTTCGTTGGCGTAGTCGACATAGCCGAGCTCTTCGTCCGCGAAACCGAACTGGGTGACCATCGCACGCGCGATCTTGGACACCTGTTGGATATCGGACGCCGCGCCGGAGGTGACGTTCTCCTTGCCGAAGATCAGCTCTTCCGCGACACGGCCACCCATCGCCATGGCGATCTTGGACGTGTACTTGGTGAAGCTTACCGACAGCTGGTCGCGCTCCGGCAGCGACAGCACGAGGCCGAGTGCCCTGCCCCGCGGGATGATCGTCGCCTTGTGGATCGGATCATGCTGCGGAACGTTCAGGCCGACGACGGCGTGACCGGCCTCGTGGTAGGCGGTCAGCTTCTTCTCGTCCTCGGTCATGACCATCGAGCGCCGTTCGGAGCCCATCATGACCTTGTCCTTGGCGTTCTCGAAATCGAGCATCGTCACGAACCGCCGACCCACGCGGGCAGCCATCAGCGCCGCTTCGTTCACGAGGTTGGCCAGGTCCGCGCCGGAGAAGCCGGGCGTGCCGCGCGCGATGATGCGCAGGTCCACGTCGGGCCCGAGCGGCACCTTGCGCGCGTGGACGCCGAGGATCTTCTCGCGGCCCTTGATGTCTGGGTTCGGCACCTGGACCTGGCGGTCGAAACGGCCGGGACGCAGCAGCGCGGGGTCAAGAACGTCCGGGCGGTTGGTCGCCGCGACGATGATGATGCCCTCATTCGCTTCGAAACCGTCCATCTCGACAAGCAGCTGGTTCAACGTCTGCTCACGCTCGTCATTGCCGCCGCCGTAGCCCACGCCACGGGACCGACCGACAGCGTCGATCTCGTCGATGAAGACGATACAGGGCGCGTTTTTCTTCGCCTGTTCGAACATATCGCGCACGCGGGATGCGCCCACGCCGACGAACATCTCGACGAAGTCGGAGCCGGAGATGGTGAAGAACGGCACCCCCGCTTCGCCAGCAATGGCGCGGGCGAGCAGCGTCTTACCGGTGCCGGGCGGGCCGACGAGCAGCGCACCCTTCGGGATCTTGCCGCCGAGCCGGCTGAATTTCTGCGGGTTGCGCAGGAATTCGACGATCTCCTCGAGCTCGTCCTTCGCCTCGTCGATGCCGGCGACGTCGTCGAACGTGACGCGCCCGTGCTTCTCGGTCAGCAGCTTGGCGCGAGACTTGCCGAAGCCCATGGCGCCGCCGCGTCCACCGCCCTGCATCCGGTTCATGAAGTAGATCCAGACGCCGATCAGCAGCAGGAAGGGCAGAAGCCCGACCAGGAATGTGGTGAAGCCATTCTGTTCCTGGCTCCGCGCCGTGACGGGGATGTCATTGGCGATCAGAAGCTGGGTAACCTCGGCATCTTCAGGCTTGATCGTGACGTAGTCGCGACCGTCGGCCCCGCGGTAGCGAAGCTGTTCGCCGTCGATGGTCACGGAGCTGACGCCGTCGTTCTCCACTGCGCGGACGAAGTCCGAATAGCTGCGGGAGGTCGACTGCATCGTGCCCTGTCCACCGGAGAACAGGTTGAAGAGTGCCAGGATCAAAAGGAAGAGAACGACCCAGAAGGCCAGGTTTCGCGCGTTGCCCAACGATAACTCCCGTGAATCCTCCGGTCCGGCAAGTGGTCCGGACTGTCTCCCTAAGATAGAGATCGGCGCCCGATCTTCAATGAGATAACAAACATTGAGGGAATTCCCCGCGCGGCGGGGCGAGTCTGACCTCCAGCCCCGCGCCGAACTCTGCTCTCGGACAGGCGATCAGGCGCTCGCCGTCGAACAGCGCGGGCGCGGACAGCAGCGAAACGTGGGGCGCTCCGCTGTCGCGGCCGGCCTGCGCGGCGCCGTCGGGACCAAGGGCCCGGACGGTCAAGTCCTTGTTTCCGAAAGTGGAAATTCTCCAGCGGCGATCCCATACGTCGCCCTCTGCCACGGTGTCCTTCACCGCTTCGTATTCACGGACGATGCGGAGCCTGTCGCCCCGCACGACCAGCCGGCACCCGTGCAGCGCGGTATCCCCGCCGGAGAGCACCCGGTCGAGCGCGGCTTCCAGCGCGGCTTCGCGAGGGCGGTAATCGGCCGACGCGACATATTGCAGCGCCGCCGCCAGCAGACGGAGCTGCGTATCGGCCTCCGTCGCGGCCAGCCCGTCCCGGTCGAACAGCACGTCGCCATGGTCCATCGCCGCAATCCGCGTGGCGACATCGAAGGCGCGGGCCTCCAGGGCATCGCGCGCGCGGGCGAGCCTGCGGGACGTCGCCGCGAGCGTCGATCGGGCAAGTCCGGCGTCTTCCAGCGGATCGAGCAGAGCCCGCATCCGGGCGCGCAGGTAGGTGTCGTCGATGTTGGTCGGATCGTCCGTAAAGGGAATCTTCAGAACCTTGAGGTAATGTCGAAGCTCGGCACGGGGAATCTCCAGCAACGGGCGCAGCTGGATCCACGTGCCGTCACCGCGCAGGGGCATGTCGCCCGCGACATCCGGCGGGGCGTCGTCGGGACCATCGTGATTGCGGGAGGGGGCAATGGCGGACAGGCCCTCGACCCCTGATCCGCGTGACAGGCGCATCAGCAGGCCCTCGGCGAGGTCATCCTCGGTGTGGGCGAAACAGACATGGCACAGGTTCCCGCTCCAGCGCCCGATCAGGTCGAGCCGGGCGCGGCGGGCGGCGCCCATCAGGTTGCCCTGCCCGTCCCAGTGCCAGCGCAGCGTCGCGTGGGGCAGGTTCAGACCGGCGGCTTCGTCTGCCACCATCGCGGCTTCCTGTGGGGCCTCGCGGCGCAGACCATGATCGACGGTCACAACCCAGAGGCGGATGCCGAAAACCCGCGCCCAGCCGGCGGCAAGGTGCAGCATCGCCATGCTGTCCCCTCCGCCGGAGACGGCAAGGCCGATGTCGGTCGGGAAATCGGGGCCGACCAGCCGCCCCATCGCGTCGGCGAACCTCTGGTCGAGGCTCGCCGGCCCGGGCCTCACGAGCACCCGAGCGCGGCCCTCGCATCCTGCGCGTCGAGCGCGGCATCGGAGGACGGGAAACGGTTGGTCACTTCAGCCAGCGTCAGGCAGGCATCTTCGGTCTGGCCGAGCCCGCCAAGCGCATTGCCGAGCTTGAAGAGCGCGTCCGGCGCGAAGTCGCCCGCCGGGTTGCCGGAGAAGGAGTCGAGGTAGGCGCGCGCGGCTTCCGCCGTTTCCCCCAGAGAGTCGTAGGCCTCACCCCGCAGGTAATGCGCCTGCGCGCTCAGCGGTCCACCCGGATAGGTCTGGGTATGGGCCGCAAAGAGGTCAGCGGCGCTGCGAAAGTCACCGTTGGCGAGCGCCTCCTGCGCCCGCTCGAAATCCGCCTGTTCGCCGACGGCCAGGGCGGGGCCGTTCGTTTCGTTGGCCGGCGCCGGCGCCGGAAGGTCCTCGGCCGCGTCCACGCCGCCGAGTGTCGGCGTATCGCCGAGCAGCGAGACGTCGCAGCCGCTTTCCAGCTCGCAGAGCCGGTACTCGAGGTCGCCGATCCGGTTCGTGCCGTCGCGCGTCACGCGGTTGATCCGGAACTCGAGCTCCTCGGTCTTCGAGGTCAGGCGCTGAAGCTCGGCCTCGATCGCGTTCAGCCGCTCGAGCGCACTGTTGCCGGTGATGGCGACGGAGGGCGAGCCGGTCGTGTTCAGCTCGCTGTTGAGGCGTTGAACCTCGACATACATCACCGAAAGCTGCTGGCGGATGTCGGCCAGCGTTTCGTCCTGACCCTGCGCGGCCGCACTCATCGGTGCGGCCAGAAGCAGAGCTGTCAGCGTTGCGGCTCTCAGCATGTCGCCCCCCGTCAGTTCAATCAGCTCGTCGCGCCGGCGGCGATCACGGTCACCGCACGACGGTTCTGGGCGTAGCAGCTCTCTTGCGAGCAGACGGCCAGCGGACGCTCCTTGCCGTAGGTCACGGTCTGGAGACGGCCCGAGGCGATGCCCTTGCTCACCAGGTACTCGCGCACCGAGTTGGCACGGCGCGAGCCGAGCGCGAGGTTGTACTCGCGGGTGCCCTGCTCGTCGGCGTGACCTTCGATCACGGCGGTGTAGTCACCGTTGCGCATCAGCCAGTCGGCCTGCCCGTCGAGGATCGTGCGCCCCTGCGCGGTCAGCGTGTGCTGGTCGACTTCGAACAGGACGCGGTCACCGATCGTCTGGCTGAAATATTGCGGGCTGTTCGGATCGCTCGCGGAGTCGGAAGGCATGGAGGCCGTCGGCGGCGGGTTCAGCGCGGTGTCGTTCATGCGGTCGCGCCGGGAACAGCCGGAGATGGCGATCGCGGCGATGAGCAACGCGGCGATGGTGACGTGTTTCATTCAGGTAGTCCTGTCTCGATTGAGCCTGTTGCGGCGTTTCATAACACGGAGCGGCGCTCGGTGCATCAGGGTTGGAGCGGTCCCCACGAGGGGTCGGAGGCGCCGCCGGGCGTGTTTACGCGCTGCAGGTTCCGGCCCGACACGTCGACCGAGTAGACCGCCGACGCCCCGCTTTCGCCCTGCGTCTCGCGGCTGAACATCAGGACCCGCCCGTTCGGTGCCCAGGTGGGGCTTTCGTCAAGGAATGAAGCGGTCAGAAGCCGTTCCTCGCTGCCGTCCGTGCGCATCACGCCGATGTGGAAGCGGCCCGCGTTCTGCTTTGTGAAGGCGACGAGATCGCCGCGCGGCGACCAGACCGGCGTGCCGTAGCGACCCTCACCGAAGGAGATGCGGCGCGGCTCGCCGCCGCTCGCGCTCATCACATAAAGTTGTTGGCTGCCGGAGCGGTCGCTTTCGAACACGATCTGGCTGCCGTCGGGCGACAGGCTCGGCGCGGTCTCGATCGAGGGCGCATCGGTCAGGCGCATGTGCTGGCCGGTCGCCACGTCGGTGCGCCAAATATCGGTATTGCCGCCGTTCGACAGCGAATAGATGACCGAACGCGCGTCGCGGCTGAACCGGGGAGAGAACGCCATCTCGCCCTGTTGCGTGGCGAGCTGCTGGCGCGAGACGGTGCCGACGTCGATCGCGTTGATCCGGGGGAAGCCGCTGTCCCAGCTCGTGTAGATCACCCGGTCGCCGTTCGGCGAGAAGCGCGGCGCCAGCACGATCGAGCTGCTGTCCGTCAGATACTGCACGTTCGCGCCGTCGTAATCCATAATCGCGATGCGCTTGCTGCGGTTGTCCTTGGGGCCGCTCTCCGCGACGAAGACGACGCGGCTGTCGAAATAGCCGGACTCGCCCGTGATCCGCGAATAGACCTGATCGGCGACCTTGTGCGCCATGCGCCGCCACCCGTCGGTCGTGCCGACGAGCTGCTGCCCCGCGCCGAGCTCTTGGCCCGAGAACACGTCGTAGAGGCGGAACTTCACCGTCACCTGGTTGCCGCTGACGGCGACCGCGCCCGTGATCAACGCCTGTGCGTTGATCGTGCGCCAGTCGGTATAGGCCACCGGTTGCGCGAAGGAGGTCACCTGGCTGACGAAGGCATCCTGCGAAATCTGGCGGAAGAGCCCGGTTCCGGTGAGGTCCTGCGCGACCAGCTGGGTGATCTGGCTCGCCAACTGCCCGGCGTCGCCCGTCTCCGCCTCGAAGGTCGGGATGGCGAAGGGCATCGGCTCCACGTTCGGGTCGGTCACCGTGATGCGGAGCGGACCGCTGCCCTGCGCGGAGGCAGGCGCCACGGAAACGGCAAGGATCATCGCGACGCAAAGCGCTAAGAAGCAGCGGAACATCATCAACCTCATTCTCTCCGGGCCCTGCCCGTTTTCAATTGAACCCGCCCGGCGGCGGCAGGTTTCAGCCGATCTTCGGGCGGTCTGCCCGGTCCGGCCGGTCGTCACCTCGAACGAAGTGGTCATTGTCACGAGTCCCCCGCGATCGGATTGAATGTAATCGTCATCTCTTTCCAGCTCTCAAAGGCCTCGGGTGGCAAGTCGTAGGGCTGGCATCTCTGCAGAGCGCGCTCCGCCGCCTCGAACCCCTTGATGACAAGGCGGCCTTCGCTGCGGCGGGGCTCGACGAGGCGCACCTTGCCGTCAAGCGCGCCATCCCGTGCCAGCTGGAACGAGACGGTCACCGGCGGGGCGCCCGCGACGGGCGACCAGCAGGTGCGGATGACACGGACCATGTCCGCCTCGATCCGCTCGACCGCCGTGGGGGCCGGACCCATCGTGCAACCTTCGGCCACCGCGCAAGCGGACGCGCCGCCGGCGGGCAATCCGAAGATCAGCGAAAGGAGAAGGGTCAGCCGCATGTCAGAAGGACCTGTTCGAAGGGTCGAAGGTGATTTCGACGCTCTGCCATTGACCGTATTTCTCTTCCGGCAGGTCATAGCCCGACCGGCCGCCGGAATTCTGGCAGCGCATCACGGCACGTTGCGCGGCGCCGAAGGCTGCGCGCACGGCCTCGTCGGGTCCACCGTTGGCGCTGACCATGCGGACCTCGCCCTCGACCATGCCCTGCCGGCTGAGATCGAAGCCGACCGTCACGACCACGCGAGCGGCTTCCGAACCGACATCGAGGTTCCAGCAATCCTGCACCGCAAGTCGCAGCCCCTCCCGCTCCGCGCCGGTCATCGGCGGGCCCTGCGGGACGGAGGTCTCCGGCACGCCGGCATCCGATGCGGCGGCGAGCGCGGCGGCGACGGCATCGTCGACCGCCTCCTCGTTGACTGCCGGGTCCTCGACATTGTCGGAACTCGCGGTGGTCGTGGTACTTTCCGTCTCGGGTGGCGGGGTCGGCCGGTTGGGCCGGGTCTGCGGCCGGATGGAGGCGAGCGGCGCGGAGGCGGCGGGCTCGTCCGCTTCGGTCACAATCTGGGTCGCTGCCTCTTCCTCCACGGTTTCCTGCTGCTCTTCCTCGACGATCTCGGCCGGCTCCTCGGCCGGAGCGGCGGCGGCGGTCGCCTCCTCCGCGATATTGTCGTCCGGCTCGGGCGGCGGCGCGACTTCGTCCGCGACCCGGTCGGCCGGGCGCGGCACAGGGCGGTCGCTGACGGTCAGCGTCTCATCCTCGACGATCTGCGGCACGGACGGTGCGGGCGGTGCGACGTCCGCGACGTCGGCGGGCGGCTGCTCCGGCTCCGGGAGGGCGGGCGGCGGATCGGGCTCCGCCGCTTCAGCAGGCGGCGGCGGCTCCGGCTGGGGCGGCGGGTCCTCGGCGACCGGTTCGGGCATCGCGGCCTCTTCCGTCTCGGGCGGCTCGGGCACGACCACTTCGGGCGCATCGACCTGCGGCTCGGCCGGCTGCGGCGCGGAGGCCGCGCGCATCTGCTCGAACTCCTCGCTCGAGACGACGGAGACGTCCATCACGTCGAACTCCAGCGGGTTGGAATACAGCCCCCATCCCGCGATGAACCACACGAGAAGCCCCGCGTGACCGGCGCCTGATATGTAGCCACCCGGACTCACTCGCGTCCTACCCGTCCGAACCGTCGAGGGTCGGCCCGCCGATGTCGGTGACGAGGCCGATGTTGTTGAAGCCTGCAGCGTTCATCGCGCCCATGATCTCGGCCACGGCGTTCCACGCGTTCGCACCGTCGGCCCGCAGGAAGACGCGGTCGCTCTCGCGTTCGCCGGCGATGGCGCGCAGGCGGGTGATGAACTCATCCCGCGCGACGTCCGTCGCCTGGATCTGGAGACCACCCTCAGCCGTCAGCGTGACCGTCAGCGGCTCTTCCTGCTCGGTCGGCAGGGCATTGGCCGCCGTCTCGGGCAGCTGAACCGGAACACCCACCGTCAGAAGCGGCGCGGCGACCATGAAGATGATCAGCAGGACGAGCATGACGTCCACGAAGGGCGTCACGTTGATCTCGGCCATCGGCTGCGATCGCCGCGTCCTGCGGCGTCCGCGCTTGCCGCCGCCGTCGTCCTTCTTGATGACCGTGGCTGCCATGTCAGCTGTCCAGTTGCCGGCTCAGGATAGTCGAGAATTCGTCGGCGAAGGCCTCGTAGCCGTTCACGATCCGGTCAGCGTCCGCAGACAGCTTGTTGTAGAAGACAACCGCCGGAATGGCCGCGAGCAGGCCGAGCGCGGTGGCAAGCAGCGCCTCGGCGATGCCGGGCGCGACGACGGCGAGGTTGGTGTTCTGCTGTTCGGCGATCTCGATGAAGGCGTTCATGATGCCCCAGACGGTGCCGAGCAGGCCGATGAACGGCGCGGTCGAGCCGACGGTCGCCAGCACCGGCAGCCCGCGCTGCAGCTTGCCCGCTTCCTTGGCGATGGCGACGTCCATGCTGCGGTCGATGCGGGCCTGCGCCCCGGCGATCAGCTCTCCGTCCTGTCGGTGCGATCGTCGCCATTCGGTCATGCCGGAGGCGAAGATCTTCTCGCTTTGCCCCTTGGGGGTCGGGCCGATGTCCTCGTAGAGACCGTCGAGCGGCTCGCCCGACCAGAACGCCCGGTCGAACCGGCTGGCTTCGCGGCGTGCCCGCTTGAACTGAAGCCACTTGTCGATGATGACCGCCCAGCACCAGATGGATGCGCCGATCAGAAGGAGCATCACGAACTTGACGGCGATTGTCGCGCGCGCAAATAGCGCCCACATGCTGAAATCGGTAGCTGCTTCCATAGACCTGCTCTTTTGGTGGCCCCTTTCGTCGCGGGGCTTCAACTGCCGGATTACATCATAATCAAGTGCGAATCCACGCCGCGCCGTTCACGGGCCCGTTTTCCAAGGCCCGCGACTGGCGGACATCCGCGCATATCGAAAGAATTCTGTTTGGCGGGGGCGGGCCTGATCCGGCGGAGCACCTGCGGTGCGCTCTGTCAGCCCTCCCTGCCGGTCGGGCGGAGTCAGGGGGCTGTCTGCCCCCTCTTGGGCCTGCGGCCCAATTCACCCCCGAGAATATTTGAAGCCCAAAGAAGTGCGGGAGTGGCGCGCGGTCCCGGGTGAGAGTGTCAGTGAAGCGCCTTCCGAAGGCCCGCCGGCATCCGAACCGGACGGTCGTCCGGGCCGAGCGCGACAAGTGTCACCATCGCGCGGAACAGAACCTGCCCGTCACGCGTGACGTCCTGCTGCAGCACGATCCGGGCACCGCCGAGCTGATCGGTCTGGGTCACCACCTCGAGTTCATCGTCGAACTTTGCCGGGGCGAGGTAGTCTGCCTCCAGCCGGCGGACGGCGAAGACGATCCCCTCCTCCGCCTTCAGGCGGGTCTGGTCGACGCCGAGCATCCGCACCCACTCGGTCCGGGCGCGCTCGATGAACTTGAGGTAGTTGGCGTAATAGACGATCCCGGCGAGGTCGGTATCCTCGTAATAGACCCGAACCGTGAACCTGTTGATCATGCCTTCGCCCCTTTGCGTGAATTCGGGGCGATCATGCAGTCTGTGCCATCCGGCGCAAGGCCGGGATCCCCAGCGCATCGTCGAGCAACGGCCGGCGGTTGGATCGATGGCGCAGGATCAGCCGCCGTGCGCGCCGCCCGGTCGCCAGCGGGCGGGCGGCGCGCATAGGATGGCCGGCCTGCCCGAGCAGGGGGAAGAACTTCGCGATCTCATCCCGGTCGGTTGTGGAGAGGCCGGCGATCGCCTGGTCGCCGAGGAGCAGGCTCTCGCTCGGCAGGTCTTCGGCGAGGAGCAGTTCGAGCGAGGAGAGCAGCAGGTGGTGGTAACCGAGCAGCCGCAGGTCGCGTTGCCGGGTGATCCCGAGCATCCCGACAAGTGCGTGCGCCGGAACAATCACCTCCCCCGCGGCGACGGTCTGGCCGTTCATGTCGATCGGTTCGGTCGTGTCCTGCGACAGGTCGCCGCCCTCGAAATCGGGATCGCCATCCTCGACATCGATCAGGGTCGGACCGGCGGCCACCGAGAACACCGTGCCGACAGCGGCGCTGTCGAAGCTCGTGTCGCTCGCGAAGGGATCGACGCCGGAAAGGATCGTGACGTCGGCGATGTCGTATCCAGCGACCGTGTAAATGGCCATGACGCCCCCTGAAGCAGGCTCGCGGCGGCCGCAGACTTCGGCCGGCTCAGCACGTCCGGTCTATTCGGCACACCTTTCCCAAAGATGAAGGACGCCGCCGAGTCCGTTGAAAATCGGGTAAAATCAGAGCGATCGGGTGATCCGCGCATAGAGGCGAAGGGCGTGGCTCGGATCGTTCGCCGCGACGGGAAGAACCGGGTCGTAGGCCGCCCGGATGATTGCGCCAATCTCCGGGCGCAGGACCGCGGTACCGTTGGCCATCGCGAGCGGTGAGCGGTTCGCGAAGGTCTTGTCCGACCAGTGCAGGATGGCCTGCGCGGCCTGCGTCAGGGCCAGTGTCTCCGCCGGCATGTCGGCCATCGCGCCCTCGAGCCGCAGAAACAGGATCACGGCACGGATCGCGCCGGTCTCCTCGAACCGGAACAGGCGGTACTGGTGCGCATTCGCCGCGGCGAGGCGCCCGGCAAGATCACCCACACCGCCGACCAGCCGGTCGAGGTCGGGCACCGCTGCCAGTTCCGACCAGTCCCGGCAGAAGAAGATCATGAAATTGGCGCCAAGCTCCGGATCGGTCTCGGCCATCCGGTGCCCGGCGAGCGACACGATCGCCTCGATCGCGCCTTTCAGGACCGGCAGGCTTTCGTCGCCCACGCCGAAGATGACGGGGACCACCGGCCTCTCCCACCGGGCGAAGGCGTAGCGCCCGTCGGATTGGGTGAAGCAACCCTCGACATCGGCCGGGGTCAGAACGTCGTCAGTCATGAGTCACCAAGCGTTCGGGCATACATCAGTCGAACAGCCCGCCCTGTGATTTCGGCACGGCGAGGCCGAGGTGACGCCACGCCCCCTCCGCCAGCATCCGCCCGCGCGGCGTTCGCTGGATCAGGCCCTGTTGCAGCAGGAAGGGCTCGATCACTTCCTCCAGCGCGTCGCGGCTTTCGGACAGCGCGGCGGAGAGCGTCTCGATCCCGACCGGGCCGCCACCGTAGCTTTCAGCGATCAGCCGGAGATACCGACGGTCCGCCCCGTCGAGCCCCAGCCCGTCGACGCCGAGCCGCGTGAGCGCACGGTCGGCGATCTGCTCGGTCACGGTACCGTCGCCTTCGACCACGGCGAAATCGACGACCCGGCGCAGCAGCCGCCCCGCGATCCGGGGGGTGCCCCGCGCGCGGCGGGCGATCTCGTGCGCGCCGGCCTCGGTCGCGGGGGCGCCCATCAGGCGGGCGCCCCGGGTCACGATGTCATGCAGTTCCGCCACCGTGTAGAACTGGAGTCGCACCGGAATGCCGAACCTGTCGCGCAGCGGCGTCGTCAGCAGCCCCATCCGGGTGGTCGCGCCGACCAGCGTGAAGGGCTGAAGCTCGATCCGCACGGTCCGCGCGGCTGGCCCCTCCCCGATCACGAGGTCGAGTTCGAAATCCTCGAGCGCGGGGTAGAGCACCTCTTCGACCGCCGGGTTCAGGCGGTGGATCTCGTCGATGAACAGCACGTCCCGCGCTTCGAGGTTTGTGAGGATCGCGGCGAGGTCGCCCGCCTTGGCCAGCACCGGGCCGGAGGTCATCCGAAAGTTCACGCCGAGCTCCCGGCTGACGATCTGCGCCAGTGTCGTCTTGCCGAGGCCGGGTGGCCCGTGAAACAGCACGTGATCCATCGCCTCGCCCCGGCGGCGGGCGCTTTCGATGAAGACCGCGAGGTTGGCGCGCGCGTCTTCCTGCCCGATGAACTCGGCCAGCGCCTGCGGTCTGAGGGCGCGGTCCTTGTCCTCCGGCTGTCGGTCGGGGCGCAGGGTCGGGTCGGGTGCGTCCATGCCCTACCCCTTCGGCGCCAGCGCCTTGAGCGCGGCACGGATCAGCGCCGCCGTATCGCCGGCGCCGCCATCCGCCGCCTCGGCGACGGCGCGGGAGGCTTCGGCGGGCGCGTAGCCGAGGTTGACGAGCGCGGAGAGCGCGTCGGACTGGGCGGCGCCGTCATGCACCACGGGGTTCGGCGCGGGCGCGGCGACGGGGTCGATCACCGCGTCCGTATCCACCTCGGCCGGCGGGGTGCCCATCGCCGCCGCCATCGTCCCGGCGAGCGCCATGACGCCCGGCGCCTTGTCCTTCAGCTCGTGGACGACGCGCTGTGCTGTCTTCGGGCCGACCCCCTTGGCCACCGCGATCGCGCGCGCATCGCCGAGCGCGATCGCGCGGCTCACTCCCTCCGCCCCGATCGCGCCGAGGATGGCGAGCGACGCCTTCGCGCCGATGCCCTGCACCGACATCAGCAGCCGGTGCCACTCCTTCTCGACCAAGGTGGTGAAGCCGAAGAGCTGCAGCAGGTCCTCCCGCACCAGCAGGTCGGTATAGAGCGATACGGCCTCACCCGATCCCGGCAGGGAGGCCATGACCCGTTCGGAGACGTAGACCACGTAGCCCACGCCGCCGACCGAGATCAGCACGTGGTCGCTCGCCCGGTAGTCGAGCCGTCCCGTCAGTCGGCCGATCATGCGCCCGCCCTCTGAAGCGCAGCGGCGAGATGGCCGGAGGATTGCAGGTGATGGACGTGGCAGATCGCGATGGCGAGCGCGTCAGCGGCATCCGCCCCGTCGAGTTCCACCCCCGGCAGGTGCAGCCGCACCATGTGGGCGACCTGGCGCTTGTCGGCGTGGCCGACACCGACGACGGCCTTCTTCACCGCGTTCGGCGCATATTCCCCGATGGCGAGCCCGGCCTGCGCCGGCACGAGCATCGCGATCCCTCGCGCCTGGCCCAGCTTCAGCGTGCCCGCACCATCGCGGTTGACGAAGGTCTGCTCCACGGCCGCCGCGTCGGGCGCGTGCTGGCGGAGCACTTCGGCGAGTTGCAGGTGAAGGGACAGCAGCCGTTCCGCAAGGGTCGTCCCCTCGGAATTGCAGGTCCCGTTCGCGACATGGGAAATACGCGACCCGGACGAATCAACGACGCCCCAGCCGGTGTGCCTCAGCCCCGGATCTATCCCGATCACCCGCATTCTGCCCCTGCCTTCTTGTGTTTGAGAGCGACGCTAGCACAAAGAGCGAACATCGACCAACCCCCGTACGTGTCCCGAATGCGAAATCCAGCGGCCCGTTTGCGACATCAACAGAAAAACGCCGTCGTTTTTCAGCGGCTTACGCCGCTTTTTCGACATGCGCACAGAACATGGATGACATGCAATTTTCCCCCTTCCCGCCCGTTCAATTTCCGCCTAATTGCGCGGCAGAGAACGTAACGGAAGCTCATGGCTTCCCCACAGAAAGGACGACCGCGATGGCGATCTTCGACACGACCCGCTCCTACGCCGCCCCACGCGGTGTCTTCGGCCCCGGCCGCGCAATCGCGCGCATGGTTGCCTCCCTCAACGCATGGCACGAGGCGCGGATGACCCGCACCGCGCTGTCCAAGCTGACGGCTCACGAACTGGCTGACATCGGCCTCGATCACGGCGACATCGACGTCGTCGCGGAAGGCCGCCGCAGCCGCCGCTGAGAGCCACACTCACGGACAGTCGAAAAGGCCGCGATCCTCGTCCGGGATCGCGGCCTTTTCTCTTTCCGGGAGGCGGAAACTCAGCCGAAGACGCCGTGGGCGGCGTCGACGATGAAACGGGTCGCGGGATCGATCTGCATCACGAAGGCGCCGATCAGTTCGACCGGGTTCTCGCGATCAAGGCCGGAGAGCTTCGCGGCATAGGCCGCGTCGCCGAGGTAGTAGACGAGGAAACACTTGAAGAGGAAGAGCGCTGCAAGGACGTAGACAGCCGGCCGCAGGCTCAGCTTCAGGCCGCCGCGCCGGCCGCGCATGACCACGAGCCCGTCCTTGTTCAGCTTCGGCGTGCCGCCATTTTCGCGAATGCGCTCATGCTCGCGCGTGATGCGTTTCACACGTTCGTGGAAGGGGCGTTGGGCCGTGCCCATGGATCGACTCCGCGCGTAGGTCCTGTTCTGCGCAGGATGGATAATCCCGAAATCTGGCCATTTCGCGGCCCGGATGCGGAAAGGTCAGCGCTGCATCAGCAGCGTGGTCCAGTCACCGATCGGCTCCCGGCGGACAAGGCTCAGCCCCTGTTCCGAATAGGCGGCGATCACGTCATCGGCCTGCTCGTTCAGCAGTCCGGACAGGATCACGTGCCCGCCGGGCGAGAGGACGCCTGTCAGCGACGGTGCGAGGTCGACGAGCGGCCCTTTGAGGATATTGGCGAAGATCAGGTCGAACGGCGCGGCGCCGGCGATCTCCTCGCCCTCGACTCCGGTCGCCTCGAGGCAGCGCACCCGGCCGACGAGGTCGTTGGCGGCGACGTTCGCCTCCGCCACATCCACCGCGACTTCGTCGATGTCGGACGCCAGCACCCTGCCCGGCCAGAGCCGGGCCGCAGCCATCGCCAGAACGGCCGTGCCGCAGCCGACGTCGATCACGCTTTCCTTGGTGACACCCTCGTCCGCCAGCCCGTCGAGCACGCGAAGGCAGCCCAGCGTCGTGCCGTGGTGGCCGGTGCCGAACGCCATCGAGGCCTCGATCAGCAGCGCGATGCGCCCCTCGGGCACGCGGTCGGCATCATGGCTGCCATAGACGAAGAAGCGTCCCGCCTCGACCGGGGCGAGTTCACGCCGGACCTTCGCGACCCAGTCGGTCTCGGGCAGTTCGGAAACGAGGAAGGGCTTCGCACCCTGGCTCGCCGCCAGGAGGTCGAGCGCGATGACGTCCGGCTTGTCGGTGAAATAGGCTCCGACTTCCCAAAGCCCGGAGCCGTCTTCCATCTCGAACACCCCGACGCCGGTCGGAGCCGGATCGAGGTCCTCCAGGAACTCGCCCAGCGCCTCGGCAGAGGCTTTTGCCCCGACGGTGGTCATGGCGGTGAAAGTGGGCATGTGGGCGCTCCTCGGACAAGTCGCGGCCCCTATGCTCCGCCAGCGGCGAAGCGTCAATGGAGGCCGGGCGCGTCGGCGCCCGACCCCGGGTCGTCCGTTGGCCGATCAGGCGGCGGCGACGCCGATCGGGCAGGTCACGCCCGTGCCGCCAAGCCCGCAGTAGCCCGCCGGGTTCTTGGCAAGGTACTGCTGGTGGTAGTGCTCGGCGAAGTAGAACTCCGGCGCGGGAACGATCTCCGTCGTGATGTCGCCGTAGCCAGCCTCGTCCAGCTTCGGCTGGAAGGCCTCGCGCGACCGCGCAGCGGCCTTGGCCTGCGCGTCGGTGTAGGTGTAGATACCCGACCGGTACTGCGTGCCCATGTCGTTGCCTTGGCGCATGCCCTGCGTCGGGTCATGGCCTTCCCAGAACACCTTGAGCAGCTCGTCGTAGCTGACCTGGTTCGGGTCGTAGACCACGCGCACCACTTCGTTGTGACCGGTCTGACCGGTGCAGACCTCCTCATAAGTGGCGTTCGGCGTGTGGCCGCCTGCATAGCCCACCATGGTCAGCCAGACGCCGGGGACGTTCCAGAACTTGCGCTCGACGCCCCAGAAACAGCCCATGCCGAACATCGCCACTTCCATGCCCTCGGGCACCTCGGCGGTCAGCGGGCGGCCGGAGAGGAAGTGCGTCTCCGCCGTGGGGATCGGCCGGTCGCGGCCCGGCAGGGCTTCTGAGGGGGCGACCAATTCCATCTTCTTCGACTTCAGTCCGAACATGCGACTCTCCCTTCGGGGTTGCTTGCCCCCGATATAGGGGCGCGAGCGCGGTCCGGCTACTCGGCAGGGGCCGCGAGGGGGCCCGAAAACACGGTCTCGTGACCCGGCTCCGGGTGGCGCGGCACCATCATCGCCAGGACCAGCGACGTCACGGCCATCCCCGCCGCGAGCACGAAGACCGCGCCCGGCGAGACCAGCCAGAGGTAGCCGAGCAGCGCCGGCAGGAAGACCGCCGCGATGTGGTTGATGGTGAAGGCCACGGCCGCCGTCGGCGCGATATCCCCCGGATCGGCGATCTTCTGGAAGTAGGTCTTCAGTGCCAGCGCCAGCGCGAAGAAGATGTGGTCGATCACGTAGAGGACCGAGGCCAGCACGACGCCCCAGCCGAAGGCGTAGATGCCCCCGTAGGCAAGGAACACGATGGTCAGGCCGACATATTCGAACACCAGCGCGAACCGCTCCCCGAAGCGGCCGACGACGCGCCCCAACACGGGGGCGAGGATCATGTTCGCGACAAGGTTGATCAGGAACAGCGCGGTCACCTGGTGAACCTGGAAGCCGAACCGCTCGACCATCATGAAACCCGCGAAGACCACGAAGATCTGCCGCCGTGCGCCCGACATGAACTGCAGCGCGTAATAGAGCCAGTAGCGCTTTCTCAGCACGAAGGTCTTGAGCTGCGGGTTGGGTGCTTCGAACTGCGGATAGGCGAACAGGCAGAACAGCGCGATCAGGGCCGTGAAACCGCCGGAAACCCAGTAGACGAAGCTGTAGGACAGCTCGAACGTCTCCCAGGTCATGACGATCAGCACGTAGGCCACCAGCGTCGCGGCGGAGCCCGCCGCCATGATGAAGCCGAGCATCTGCGGCGCGCGCAGCTTGTCGATCCACTGCAGCTGCAGCGACTGGTTCACCGTCTCGAAATAGTGGAAGCCGATCGAGGACAGCATGGTGATCGTCAGGATGCCGCCCATGCTTGGAAACTGCGCGGTGACGGCCGTCGCAAGGCCCAGCATGATCAGCGCCACGATGCCGAGCACCTGCTCCCGGATGACCATGATGAGCGCGATCACCCCGATGGCGAGGAAGCCCGGTATCTCGCGCACCGTGTGCAGCCAGCCGATGTCCTGCCCGTCGAAGTCGGCGACCTCGATGACGAAGTTGTTGAGCAGCGAGGACCAGGTCGCGAAGGCGATCGGCTGGGCCATGGCCATCAGGAACAGCAGCGACACGGGCCGTCTCCAGAGCGGCAGGTGACGCGCTTCAGAGAGGGGTACAATGCGCATGGGAAAAGCCATTAGACCGCTTTTCGGGCTTTGACGAGACCCCTGTCCACCGATGGCTGCACAGGCCGTTGCGCATTTCCCGACGTGGCGTAACCTGTCGGCGTCTCGGGGGCCGAGTCCCCGGCTTTGTCAGTGGAACATTTCGATGCGCAGCTTCAGACGTATCGCCTTGGCCCTCGGTTTCGCCCTGCCGGGCGCGACGGCCTCGGCGGATCATTTCATGGCCACCGCCGACCCGGAGGTCGTCTACGCGATCAACCAGATCGTCGGCTATTATTACGGGGCCTGCCAGGCCGGCAACCAGATGGGCTGCCAGATGGCGGAAATGGCGCAGCAGGAGGGCTACGCCATGCTGAACGCCGGCTATGACTGCATGATGTACAATTACGAGGAGGGCTGCTGGTACTACAACCAGTCCTACCAGCGGCTCGGCATGCACCTCGCCCAGCTTCAGCAGGCCCAGCAGAGCGGGATGATCGGCGGGGGCGGCAACCCGCTCGGCGCGACTCACGAGGAGCGGATGACCAACATCCACAACTGGGGCCAGTCGCGGCTCGCCTGGGGCCAGCAGCAGAGCCAGCTGATGGACCAGCGTCACGAGCAGTTTATGCAGACCCTGCGGGAGTAGGCTCGGGTCAGGTGTGCCGGGGTACCGGGCGGGTAATTTGGTCGGGTGCGCCCCGTCCCCTCACCCTGCCCTCTCCCCCGCGGGGAGAGGGTTCCACCGCCCCAACGTAGGGTGCGCGCTCGATGCGCACCCGTCGTTACACACCGCCCCCTCACCCTGCCGTCTCCCCTGCGGGGAGAGGGTTCCGCCGCCCCGGCGTAGGGTGCGCGCTCGATGCGCACCCGTCGTTGCGCACCATCCCCCTCACCCTGCCCTCTCCCCCGCGGGGAGAGAGTTCCACCGCCCCAACGTAGGGTGCGCGCTCGATGCGCACCCGTCGTTGCGCACCTCCCCCTCACCCTGCCCTCTCCCCCGCGGGGAGAGGGTTTCACCACCCCGGCGTAGGGTGCGCGCTCGATGCGCACCCGCCATCCACCACCATCAATAAAAACTCTGCGGATCGATATCGATTGCCATCCGGGTCTCGCCCTTCAGCCGCACCTGCGCCGCCCATTCGGCCAGCGCCGCCTGGATCGGCGCGCCCTTGTCGGCCTTCACGAGCAGCCGCACCCGGTGCCGCCCCCGGATCCGGGCGATGGGGGCCGGGGCGGGGCCGAAGACCTGCGCCCCGATCCGCCGGAGCGGTCCGTCGTGCCGGGCGAGGTGGTTGCCGAGGTCGAAACACACCTGCACGTCCGGGCTCGACAGCACGATCCCCGCCATCCGGCCATAGGGCGGCACACCCGCGGCCTTGCGCTCGGCGGCCTCGGCCATCCAGAACGCCTCCTCGTCGCCGCCGAGGATCGCACGGATCACCGGGTGCTCCGGCTGGAAGGTCTGAAGCAGCGCCTCGCCCTTCGCCTCCGACCGCCCGGCACGGCCGGCGACCTGCCGCATCAGCTGGAACGTCCGCTCCGCCGCGCGCAGGTCCGACCCCTGCAGGCCAAGATCGGAATCGATCACGCCCACCAAGGTCAACTTCGGGAAATTGTGCCCCTTCGCAACGAGTTGTGTGCCAATGATGATGTCGGCCCCGCCGGCCGCGATCTCTTCGATCACCGCCTTCAACTGCCGCGCCGTGCCGTAGAGGTCGGACGACAGCACGACCACCTTCGCGTCGGGAAACCGCGCCACCGCCTCCTCGGCCAGCCGCTCG
Organism: Pelagovum pacificum; assembly: GCF_016134045.1. Lineage (NCBI taxonomy): Bacteria > Pseudomonadati > Pseudomonadota > Alphaproteobacteria > Rhodobacterales > Paracoccaceae > Pelagovum > Pelagovum pacificum. Next base: position 2,575,943 of record NZ_CP065915.1, read on the forward strand.
ACCCCGGGTCCGACGGGGGCGAGCTTGTCTTCTGCCTCGCAGCTCGGGCACTTCGTGGGCATCGGTTTCGTCTCACCGCACTGGTGACACATCAGCCGCTTGAGGAACCGGTGCTCCACCATCCGCGCGTCGCACTGGTCACAGCCGATCTGGTGCCCGCACGCCCGGCAGACCGTCACCGGCGCATATCCCCGGCGGTTCAGGAACAGGAGCGACTGCTCGCCCCGCTCGAGCCGCGCCTCGACCGCTTTCTGCAGCGAGGGCGAGATCCAGGCCGAGCCCGGCAGGTCTTCGTCGCGCATGTCGATGGCCCGCATGTCCGGCATCACCGCCTCGCCGAAGCGCGAGGTCAGCTCGACCCGGCGATACTTGCCCTGCTCGACGTTGGCCCAGCTCTCGAGAGAGGGTGTGGCCGACGCCAGCACGACCTGCGCGTCGTTGATCGAGGCCCGCAGCACCGCCATGTCCCGCGCGTTGTAGAGCACCCCGTCCTCCTGCTTGTAGGAGGTGTCGTGTTCCTCATCGACGACGATCAGGCCGAGGTCGCGGAACGGCAGGAACAGCGCGGAGCGGGCGCCGACGACCATCCGCGCCTGCCCGTCGGAGACCATCTTCCACGCCCGCCGCCGCTCGGTCATCGTCACGCCGGAATGCCATTCCGCCGGCATCCCGCCGAACCGCGCCTCGACCCGGGCGAGGAACTCCGCCGAAAGCGCGATCTCGGGCAGCAGGACAAGGACCTGCCGGCCGGCGCGCAGGCATTCAGCCACCGCCTCGAGATAGACTTCGGTCTTGCCCGACCCCGTCACGCCCCGCAGCAGCGTCGTGCCATACTTGCCCGAGCGCACCCCGGCGCGCAGCACCTCCGCCCCGGCGAGCTGGTCGGCGGTCAGCGCCTTGGCGCCGTGGTCAGGATCGAGCGTGGCGTAGGGGCCGTCGCGCGGCGCGGCCTCCTCGTTCACGACGCCCTGCTTCACCAGCCCCTTGATGACCGAGGTGCCGACCCCCGCCATCTCGGCCAGCTCGCCCAGCGTGAAGGACAGCCCGCCGTACTCCTCGAGCACCGCCAGCACCTTCTCGCGCGCGCTCGTCATGCGGTCGGGCTCCGCATCGCCCAGCCGGTAGACCGTGCGCAGCGCCGGCGGATCGCCGAGGCCGGGGTTGCGGGTCGCGAGCCGGAGCATCGCGGGCATCGGCGTCAGCGTGTAATCGGCGGCCCGGCCAAGGAACTGGCGCATCTCCTCCGCCATCGGCGCGGTGTCCAGCACGCGGCTCACGGAGCGCACCTTGCTGTAGTCGAAATCGCCGCGCCCGGCGCCCCACACGACGCCCATCACCTTGCGCGGCCCCAGCGGCACCTCGACATAGGCCCCCTGCCAGCAGCCGCCCTCGGGCGCCTTGTAGTCGAGCAGCCGGTCGAGGGGTTGCGTCGTCAGCACCCCCACCAGCTCGCCCTCGTGAAAGAACGGAGTATCGCTCGCCATGGCCGTGATTTGCGCCTTCGGCCGGCCATTGTCGAGAGCGACCTCGGAACAGCTGTCCGGCGCGAACGTTCGGAAGAGAGGAACACCCCGCTCCGCCGACTTCCCCGTTAGCGCCTGACATGCTAGAGGCGACGCGAAGCCGGCGGGGCCCCCGCCTAAGGCAGCCTTGAAGGAGCAATCCCGTGAAATTCTTCGTAGACACCGCCGAAATCGACGCCATCCGCGAACTCCATGCCCTCGGCATGGTCGACGGCGTGACGACCAACCCCTCGCTGATCGCCAAGTCCGGCCGTGACATCAAGGAAGTCACCAAGGAGATCTGCGATCTCGTCGACGGCCCCGTCTCCGCCGAGACGGTCGCGCTCGACGCCGAGGGCATGATCAAGGAAGGCCACGAGCTGAAGAAGATCGCCGACAACATCGCGATCAAGGTTCCGCTGACGTGGGAAGGCCTGAAGGCCTGCAAGACGCTCACCGACGAAGGCCACATGGTCAACGTGACGCTCTGCTTCTCGGCCAACCAGGCGCTGCTCGCCGCCAAGGCCGGCGCGACCTTCATCTCGCCCTTCATCGGCCGCCTTGACGACCTCAACATCGACGGGATGGAGCTGATCGCCGACATCCGCGAAATCTACGACAACTACGGCTTCACCACGCAGATCCTCGCCGCATCCATCCGCTCGGCCAACCACATGAGCGAAGCCGCGAAGATCGGTGCCGACGTGGCGACCGCGCCGCCGGCCGTCATCCATGCGATGGCGAACCACGTCCTGACGGACAAGGGCCTCGACGCCTTCCTGAAGGACTGGGAGAAGACCGGTCAGAAGATCGTCTGATCGACCGCGTCCCCTCGGGGCCAGACAGGAACGCCCGGCTTCCGCCGGGCGTTTTTCGTTTCGGTCCCCGTGCGGGTGCGCATCAAGCGCGCACCCTACAGTCATCGTCGAACCACCGTAGGGTGCGCGCTCCATGCGCAGCCGACACCCCCCGTCGCAGCACATCCGAACCACCGCAGGGTGCGCGCTCGATGCGCACCCGACACCCCCGTCGCAGCATACCCGAACCACCGCAGGGTGCGCGCTCGATGCGTACCCGACAGCCCCCGGCACAGCACAGCCGATCCACCGTAGGGTGCGCGCTCGATGCGCACCCCGGACCGGCCACCTACTCCACCGGCGCCCCCAGCACCGCCATCGTCGCGCCCAGCACCGCCAGCCCGAACCACCCGACGGCGCGGCCTCCCTGACCGTCCCGCCGCGCGGCGATCCCGGCGATCAGCGCCTGCACGCCATAGTAGAGCGCGAACGCCCGGCTCGCATGGGCGATGATCTCGAACACGTTGAACGTCCAGGTCATCACCAGTCCGAGCCCCACCAGCACCACGTAGGACAGCCGCGGCCCCAGTTTGCCGCCTGTCAGCTCGTGCATGAGGCCTCCGGCACCGCTGGTGTCCGCCACGGCGGCGGAGAACTGCGCCGACAGCGCCGCCGCCACCAGCAGGACCGGCAGGACCGCCGCGACGACCCGCATCATGTCGATGATCGCCGCCTCGTCGACCTCGGGCATCTCACCGCCGAGCGACCACGCCAGCAGCACCACGTAGACCATGTAGATCGCCGCCGAGAGCATCTGCGCCAGCCGCATCGACCGGATACGCGTCGCCGCGTCGTAAGTTCTGCCGAGGTAGCGCGACGTCTCGAACCCCTGCACCGTCACGATCAGCCCGAAGGCCAGCGTCGTGCCCTCCCACCAGCCGACATGCACCGGCGTCAATGTCAGTTCACCGGCAGAAACCCTGCCGGCGAAGAACCACGCCAGCCCCGCCAGCAGCCCCGCGATGATGGCCAGCTTGATCCCCACCGAAACCTGCTCCATCCGCTCCAGCGCCTTGAAGCCCCAGGTCCAGCCGACAAGGAGGATGACGAGGAATACGGCGGTCGTCACGATCCGGGCATGGACCGGATCGTTCCACGGCGTGAGGTTCACGGCGAAGGACCCGAACAGGTTCAGGTAATAGGCCACCGCGATGAAATAGGCCCCCACCAGCGCCCAGGAGGCGGCGGCGTCGAGGCCCCGTTCCGCGCGTCCGCGCTGATCCTCGCCGTCGGCAAGGTCGGCGATGTTGCGCCGGATCGCCATGCCGAAGAGCCAGGCCACGACGCAGAGCAGCGCCATCATCGCCGGCGCCCAGAGCCCGTAGGCATGGCTCAGCACCGGCCCGAGGACGAGAAACCCGCTCCCGATGATCGAGGCAAGCGGCGTCATGGTGGCACGCCACCAGTCCTTCCGGGCGAGCGCCGGGCGGGCGAGCAGGAAACCGGTGGCGGCGACGACGATGAGGATAAGCACGTTCAGCATGGCAATAGCGCTAGCCCGACGCGTGGCGAACCGCCAGTGCCTGCGCGATGGCCGCGCATTAAGGACTAGGCGCAGACCCGCCGGATCTGCTATGGTTTCGGCAACAACAAGACGAGACAGGCATGAGCACCAAACCCCAGATCGACGCCGCCGTGCGCGAGCGGATCATGTCGGATCCAGAGTTCCTGCTCGAGGATCAGGACCTCATGCGGGCCCTCGTCGCGGCCAACGAGTCCGCGATGGGCAAGAACATCGTCGACCTGCGTGGCATCGCGATGGAACGTCTTGAAAGCCGGCTCGACCGGCTCGAGGACACCCACCGCAACGTCATCGCCGCCGCCTACGAAAATCTCGCCGGCACCAATCAGGTCCACCGCGCGGTGCTGCGCCTGCTCGACGCCGTGAAGTTCGAGGAGTTCCTCGGCAGTCTCGGCGGCGACGTGGCCGACATCCTGCGGGTCGACGCGATGATCCTCGTGCTCGAAAGCGATCATGGCGCGGAGGAGGAAGGCACCCTCTCCCGCCTCGGCGACGTGCTGCATGTCGGCGGTCCGGGCTACGTGTCCGACTACATCACCCGGGGCCGCAACATGGCGATGCGTCCGGTGACGCTGCGCCAGATCAAGGCCGAGGACGACAGCCTCTACGGCGACAAGGCGGAATACATCCGCTCCGAGGCCTGTATCCGGCTCGACTTCGGCGAAGGCCGGTTGCCGGGGATGCTGGTCATGGGCTGCGAGGATCCGCACCAGTTCACGCCCCAGCAGGGCACCGACCTGCTCGCCTTCTTCGGCGGGGTGTTCGAGCGCGCCATGCGGCGCTGGCTCTCCTGATCTCTCCCGCGCTCCGCGACGCGGCGCAGGCCTGGCTCGACCACGCCCGCGCGCTGCGCGGTGCGTCCGAGAAGACGATCGACGCTTACCGCGCGGACGTGCTCGGCTTCCTGTCCTTCATGACGCTGCACCATGGCGAGGCGCAGGGCCTCGGCCCCGTCTCCCGCGTGACGGTCAGCGACATGCGCGCCTGGATGGCGCACGAGCGTTCGCGCGGCGTGTCCGCCCGGTCGCTCGCCCGGGCGTTGTCGGCGGTGAAGGGGTTCTACCGCTGGCTCTCCGACCGCGAGGGGTTCGAACCGACGGCGGTGCTCTCCACCCGCTCGCCCAAGTTCCAGAACAAGCTGCCCCGCCCGCTGGCCGTCGACGCCGCGCAGGCGATGATCGACCGGGTGGAGCTTCAGGCGACCGCCCCCTGGGTCGCGGCCCGGGATGCGGCAGTCGTCACCCTGCTCTACGGTTGCGGGCTGCGGATATCGGAGGCGCTGTCCATCACCTTCGCCGACACACCGCTCGCCGACACGCTGCGCATCCGCGGCAAGGGCAACAAGGAGCGGATCGTCCCGGTCATCGGCCCCGCGCGTGACGCGGTGGACGCCTACCTGCGCCTCTACCCCGGCCCGCGTGAGCCGCAGATGCAGCTGTTTCGTGGCGTGCGCGGCGGTGCGCTGAACGCGCGCGCGATCCAGAAGGTGATGGAGCAGGCGCGGATGCAGCTCGGCCTGCCTGCCAGCGCGACGCCCCACGCGATGCGCCACAGCTTCGCGACGCACCTGCTCGGCGCCGGCGGCGATCTGCGGACGATCCAGGAACTGCTCGGCCACGCGTCACTCTCGACCACGCAGGCCTACACCGCAGTGGACACCGCCCGGTTGATGGAAGTCTATGACGCCGCCCACCCGAAGGCGAAACGCTGATCGCCGGACCAGTCGCCTCGGACGGCACTCCGGTCCGCCTTCCCTGCCGCGCCCCCTTTCAATCCGGGACCAATTCGGACATGACAATACCATGAAACCCGTCCGCCAGGCCGCGCTCGCCGTTCATTTCCTTACCGCCACCGGTGCCGTGTTCGCGATGCTCGCGCTGCTCGAGGCGGTCCAGCAGGACTGGCGCGCCATGTTCCTCTGGCTGGTCGTCGCCTTCGTGGTGGACGGCGTCGACGGGCCGCTCGCCCGCAAGTACGTGGTGAAGACCAACGCGCCGGAGTTCGACGGCGTCCTGATGGACCTCATCATCGACTACCTCACCTACGTGTTCATCCCGGCCTACGCGCTGTTCGGGTCGGACCTCCTGCCGGGCTGGACTGGCTGGGCTGCGATCCTCGTCATCACCTACACCAGCGTCGTCTACTTTGCCGACACGCGGATGAAGACGGCGGACAACAGTTTCTCCGGCTTCCCGGGATGCTGGAACATGGCGGTGCTCGTCTTCTTCGCGACAGAGCCGTCGCCCGCCGTGATGCTGCCGATCATCGTGATCCTCGCGGCGCTGATGTTCGTCTCCGTGAAGTTCGTCCACCCGGTGCGCACGGCCCGCTGGCGGTCCGTCACCCTGCCCGTCGCGCTGGTCTGGACGCTGCTGTCGGCCTATGCCGCATGGCGCAACTTCATCCTCCCCGACATCATCGAGGCGGGGCTGGTGCTGACGTCGATCTACCTGCTCTGCGTCGGCGGCGTGCAGCAGCTGATTCCGAGATCCCGGAAGAGCGGCTAGACCCGCGACAGCGGCCCGGTCGCGGACGGCGTTGATCGCTTGAAGCAGCCATGTCCCGCGCGGACCAAGGCATGACCGCCCCGGCAAAAACCGGGACGGTCAGTTTGCTTCAGCCGAGCGCCTCGTCGCAGCGGGCGCAGGTGCCGGGATGGGAATGGGTGCCGACGTCCGGCAGGACCTTCCAGCACCGCTCGCACTTCTCGCCCTCGGCCTTCTCGAACACCACGCCGATACCGGACACGTCCGTCAGCCGGAACGCTTCGGCCGGAGCCGGGTCCGATGTCAGACGGATGTCCGACGTGATACAGATGTCGTCGAAGGCGACCGTCTTCAGCGCCTCCAGCGTCTCCGCATCCTCCACGTGGACGACCGGCGCGGCCTCGAGCGAGGCACCGATCACCTTCTCCGAGCGCTGCACCTCCAGCGCGGCGGTCACGACCCGGCGCGCGCGCCGGACGTTCGCCCACTTGGCGGCCAGCGCGTCGTCCCGCCACCCGGCGGGCGTCTCGGGCATGTCCTCGAGGTGGACCGAACTCGTCTCGCCCGGGAAGCGTTCCAGCCAGACTTCCTCCATCGTGAAGACCAGCACCGGCGCGAGCCACGTCGTCAGCCGGTGGAACAGCAGGTCCAGCACCGTGCGCGCCGAGCGGCGGCGCAGCGTGTCGCCGTCGCAATAGAGCGCGTCCTTGCGGATGTCGAAATAATAGGCCGACAGCTCCACCGTGGAGAAGTTGAACAGCGCCTGGAACATCCCCTGGAAGTCGAACGTCCGGTAGCCCTCGCGGACCACGTCGTCCAACTCCGCCAGCCGGTGCAGGACCCAGCGCTCCAGCTCGGGCATCTCCGACGACTCGACCCGGTCGCTTTCCTCGAAGTGGGACAGCGCACCCAGCATGAAGCGCATCGTGTTGCGCAGCCGGCGATAGCTGTCGGCGACCCCTTTCAGGATCTCCGGCCCGATGCGCTGGTCGGCAGTGTAGTCCGTCTGCGCCACCCAGAGCCGCAGGATGTCGGCGCCGTACTGCTTCGTCACGTCCTCGGGCGACACGGTGTTGCCCAGCGACTTGGACATCTTGTTGCCCTTCTCGTCGAGCGTGAAGCCCGCCGTGACGACGTTCCGGTAGGGCGCGTGACCCGTGGTACCGACCGATTGCAGCAACGAGGAGTGGAACCACCCCCGGTGCTGGTCGGTGCCCTCGAGGTAGACATCGGCGATGCCGTCCTCCGTCCCGTCTTCGCGGTCACGCAGGACGAAGGCGTGGGTGGAGCCGGAATCGAACCAGACGTCGAGGATGTCGAACACCTGCTCGTACTCGTCCGGGTTCACCATGCCATCGAGGAACCGGGCCTTCGCCCCGTCCTTGTACCACGCGTCCGCGCCCTCGGCCTCGAAGGCTTCGGCGATCCGGGAATTGACCTTTTCCGACCTCAGAAGGAAATCCGGGTCCGTCGGAAGCAGTCCGACTTTCACAAAACAGGTCAGGGGCACGCCCCACGCGCGTTGGCGGGAGAGCACCCAGTCGGGCCGCGCCTCCATCATGGAGAACAGCCGGTTCCGCCCGGAGCGCGGGTGCCAGTTCACCTTGTCGATGGAGGTCAGCGCACGCTCGCGGATGGTCGTGCCGTTCTCGTCCTGCCCGTCACCGACGGGCCGGTCGATGGCGGCGAACCATTGCGGCGTGTTGCGGAAGATCACCGGTGCCTTGGACCGCCACGAATGCGGATAGGAGTGCGCCACGCGACCGCGCGCGATGATGCCGCCGGCCTCGACCAGCTTGTCGATCACGGCAGCGTTGGCCTTGCCTTCCTTGCCCTTGCGGTCGAACACCTGAAGCCCCGCGAAGAAGGGCACATGCGGCAGGAATTCCGATTCCTCGCCGACATTGTGCGTCATCCGGTCGAGCCAGTTGCGGCGCATGAAGCACTCGTAGTCGTCGGCCCCGTGGCTCGGCGCGGTGTGGACGAAGCCCGTCCCCGCATCATCGGTCACGTGGTCGCCGTCGATCATCGGCACCTCGTAGTCCCAGTAGCCATCCGCCCCGTCGAGACCGGCGAAGGGATGGCGCATCACCATCTGGCCAAGCTCTTCAGGCGAGACGTCCCGGACGCGCGTCCACATGCCCGGCTCCAGCCGCGCCTTGGTCAGCACCTCTTCGGCCAGCGCGTCGGCCAGCAGGTATTTGTCGCCGACCTTGCACCAGCATTCGTCCGGCGTGCCCGTCACCTCGTAGAGGCCGTAGGCGATCTTCGGATTATAGGCGACAGCCTTGTTGGACGGGATCGTCCAGGGCGTCGTCGTCCAGATCACGGCCTTCGCACCCGAGAGCGGCCCCTCGACCACCTCGAACGGCACCCAGATCGTGTGGCTCTTGTGGTCGTGATACTCGATCTCCGCCTCGGCGAGCGCGGTCTTCTCGACCGGCGACCACATCACGGGTTTGGAGCCCTGGTAGAGCGTGCCGTTCATGAGGAATTTCATGAATTCCTCGGCGATGACGCGCTCGGCGTGGAAATCCATCGTCAGGTAGGGCTTGTCCCACGTGCCCGTGACGCCGAGCCGCTTGAACTCTTCCCGTTGCACGTCGACCCAGCCGGCGGCGAAGTCGCGGCATTCCTGCCGGAACTCGAGCACCGGCACCTTGTCCTTGTCGAGACCCTTCTGGCGGTACTTCTCCTCGATCTTCCACTCGATCGGCAGACCGTGGCAGTCCCAGCCGGGGATGTAGCGGCTGTCGTGGCCCATCATCTGGTGGCTGCGCACCACCATGTCCTTGAGCACCTTGTTCAGCGCGTGGCCGATGTGCAGGTGTCCGTTTGCATACGGGGGGCCGTCATGCAGCGTGAAGGGCGTGCGGCCCTCCTTCTCGCGCAGGCGGTCGTAGACCCCGATTTCCTCCCACCGGGCGAGCCAGTCGGGCTCGCGTTTCGGCAGACCGGCCCGCATGGGGAAATCGGTCTGCGGCAGGTTGAGCGTGGTCTTGTAGTCGGGCGTGGCGACGGTATCGGCGCACATCGGCGGCGTCTCCTCGAAAATCGGTCGGTTGGGGAATAGTGCGCGTCACGCTTGGGCGCAACGACTTGACCCGGCGGCTCCGTGCTTCAGAGCGCCGGGAGGCTAATTCGACCGATGGGAAGGGCGAAATACGTCATGGCCGGCTTCTACGCCCCGCGTGCCGGTGGTGCAAGCGGCGCCTTCCCCGCCGCGCTGTCCCGCCATAAAGTTGCGCCCATGAGGTATCGGATTGCCATCGCCGGCGCGGGGATCGGGGGACTCGCCTGCGCGGGGCTGCTTCACGACGCGGGCCATCACGTCACGCTCTTCGACCAGTTCGACGCGCCGCGGCCCGTCGGTTCGGGCCTCGTGATCCAGCCCGTGGGCATGGCGGTGCTGGACCGGCTCGGCGCAGGTGAGGCCGCCGCGACCTTCGGCACGCCCATAACGCGGATGCTCGGGCGCGAATGCAAAAGTGGCCGGCGCGTCCTCGACGTGCGCTATGGCAAGGTGCCGGGTCTCGGCATTCACCGCGCATCGCTGTTCCAGTCGCTGCTGGAGGCGGTGGAGGCGCGGGGCATCGAGCTTCGGACATCGGCGATCGTTACCGGACAGGCGTCGGGCAGGCTGCACCTGTCCGATCACCGGACAGAGGGGCCGTTCGACCTGATCGTCGATGCCTGCGGAGCGGGATCTGCGCTCTCGCCGCTCCGGTCGCGCGCCCTGCCCTACGGGGCGATCTGGGGCACGGTCGACTGGCCGGAGACGGACCTGCCCGCCGACCGGCTCAGCCAGCGCTATCGTCGCGCCGACCGGATGCTCGGCATCCTGCCCATCGGACAACTTCCCGGAAGCGGACAGCGCAAGGCGGCGATCTTCTGGTCCCTGCCCTCGGGCGGGCACGCCGACTGGATCGGCGGCGGGCTGGAGCGCTGGACGGCGGAGGCGGCGGAACTCTGGCCCGCATTCATGCCCTTCATCGAACAGGTGTCCGATCCCGGACAGATGACGATGGCGCGCTACACCCACGGCACGCTTCACCGCCCCTGGGGCGACGGGATCGTCCACATAGGCGACGCCGCGCACCGGGCCAGTCCGCAGCTTGGCCAAGGGGCCAACATGGCGCTGCTCGACGCCGCGGCGCTGGCGGATGCGCTGACGCATTTCCCGCTTGCCGACGCGCCCCGGGCCTACGCGCTCGGCCGGCGCTGGCACGTCCGGGCCTACCAGACGATGTCGGCGGCCTTCACGCCGCAATATCAATCGGATAGCCGCTGGTTGCCGGTGCTGCGCGACCGCGTGCTCTTCCCGCTGAGCCAGGTGCCGCCGCTGCCGTGGGTGCTGTCGCACCTCGTCAGCGGCACGCTGCTGCCGGCATCGGGATCGCTGCCTACTCCCGCTCGCCGAAGAGCCCGGTCAGAGCCCGCCGCACCAGCGCGGTGACCGAGGGCCGCTTGACCGCGCCGAAGGGCAGCGGGCGGCAGACCTCGATCGCGGCGACGCCGACCCGCGCCGTGAGCGCTCCGTTCACCACGCCCTCGCCGAAGCGGCGCGACACGCGGGCGAGCAGACCGCCGCCCGCGACCGACCCGACGAGGTCGTCGCCGACTGCGACCGCGCCCGTGGCAATGAGGTGGGTGAAGACCGACCGCGTCAGCCGCCACGCCGACAGGCCCCCCGACCGTCCGCCGTAGACCTCGGCCACCCGGCGGATCATCCGCAGGTTCGCGGTCAGCGCCGTGATGACGTCCGCGAAGGCCAGCGGCACGACGGCGGTGACCGTCGCCACCTGCCGGGCGGACGCCTCGACCTCGCGCATCGCGCGCTGATCGAGGGGGACGAGGATGTCCGTCTCGATCAGGCCAAGCAGGCCGTCGGCATCCATTACCTCGGCCCGACGCTCGGCGAAGCGGGCGCGGCCCCACTCCGTATCGGGGCGCCCGGCATAGAGCGCGACGACGCTGTCGGCCACCTTGCGCGCGCCGGTCAGGTCGTGGTTCGTCAGCGCCTCGGCCGCGCCCCGGTGAATATCGTCGAGCCGTTTTAATCTGTTGAACGCCGCGAGCTCCTTCACCGCGATGATGAGCAGGACCAGCGCGAAGCAGGCCAGCAGCACCAGCGCCACGAAGCCGAGCAGCGGCGAGGCAAGTAGCAGGCCTTCGACGAAGCGCCAGGCGGCGACCGAGATCACGAAGCCGAGGATCGTCGCCAGCAGCGACCAGAACCAGCGCGACAGGGGCGAGGGTTTCGACGCGGCGAGCGCGGCGACCTGCACCATGGCCGCTTCCCGCGTGGCGGGATCAAGCTCGGGGACCGGCGCGGCATCCGCCGGCGAGGGGCCGGGCGCATCCTCGTCGAGGTCGATCAGGACCGGGCCGTCACGCTCCGCCATGGGACCACTCCATCCTGACGTCGGGCAGGCCCTCGTCGTTGTCGCCGTCCGTCGCCTCCACCTCGCGGAACCCGTGCCGGGTGTAGAAGGCGATCGCGCCGTCATTGGCGCGGAAGGTCCAGAGCGACAGCTGTACGGTTTCGGACATTGCCTGTTTCAACAGGGCCGAACCGATCCCCTGCCCCCGCCATCCGGGATCGAGGTAGAGCGCCGGGATTTCGCCGTCGCGCCGCGCGAGGAAGCCCGCGACGCCGGTGTGCAGGTCGGGCGACGCGGGTCCGGTTCCGGTCGCGTGCCCGGTATCGGCCACAGTGATGCGGGCGGTGCTGAACAGGCGTCCGAGAAAGCCGAGGTCCTCGGCCCGCGTGTGCAGCGACGGCATCCAGATCGTATCGCGACACCAGTCGCCGAGGATGCGCGCGCAGTCGGGCAAATCGTCGTGGGTCGCGGGGCGCAGGGTGACAGTCATAGCCGGTCTCCGAACAGGAACTGGGCGGCCCGGTCGAGCCGGATGTGCGGCGGCCCGTCGCCCGGCTCGAGCGTCAGGCGCGCGGGCGCGAAATCCATGATCTCGTAATCCGCGTCGAGCCACCGCTCCGCCCCTTCCCGCGCCGGGGCCAGCAGGTGACCGGGATCAGAGGGCAATTCACCGGGATAGAAGGCGGCCTGCTTGCCGGTGCTCTTGAGCCGGCCGCGCACCACGTCGAGCGTGCGGCCACCGTGCTCCACCCGGTCCTCGACCGTGGTACGCAGCGAGGCGATCGACATCGCCTCCGTCTTCGCGCCGGCGAAGGCGGCCCGGTCGCGGGCGTCGCGCAACAGCGCCTCGGTGATCGCCGTCAGTTCGGGGTGTTGCGTATGGTGCAGGTGGTCGGCCTTGGTCGCGGCGAAGAGGATCTTCTCCACCCGGCGGCCCTGGAAGATGCGGGACAGGAAGGAGTTCCGCCCCGGCTGGAACGCCGACAGGATATCGGCGAGCGAATGGCGCAGATCCTCGACCGCCCGCGGCCCGGCGTGGATCGCGCCGAGCACGTCGACCAGCACGATCTGCCGGTCGATCCGGCTGAAATGGTCGCGGAAGAAGGGGCGCACCACGTTGCGCTTGTAGCTTTCGTAGCGGCGCTCGAACTCCCGCCAGAGCGAGCGGCGGCCGGTCTCTTCAGGTTTGGCCAGCGGCGCGAAGGTCAGCACGGGCGAGCCTTCGAGATCGCCGGGCAGCAGGAAGCGCCCCGGCGTGCAGTCCGACCAGCCCTTCGCCCGCGCGACGTTCAGGTAATCGGCGTAGGCCGACGACAGCCGCTTCGCCGTGGCCTCGTCGAGGTCGGCGGCGCCATCGGTGGCGCTGGCCATGGCGAGGTAGCCCGCCGCCTCCTTGCGGTTGGCGATACGTGTCAGCGTCTCGTCCGACCAGCTGGCGAAATCCTTGTCCATCAGCCCGAGGTCGAGCAGCCACTCGCCCGGATAGTCCACGATGTCGAGATGCACGGTGCGCGGCCCCTGCCAGCCCGACAGGAGCCCCGTCGGCTGCACCCGGAGCGACAGGCGCAGCTCGCTGATCCGGCGCGTGCCCTCGGGCCATCGCGGCTCGGGCGAGGTGAGCGCGGCGAGGTGGTCCTCGTACTCGAACCGAGGGATCGTGTCGTCCGGCTGCGGCTGGAGGTAGGCGGTGCGGATCGCGCCGTTCTTGGCGGCCAGAAGCTGCGGCATCCGTCCCCGGTCCATCAGGTTCGCCACCAGCGAGGTGATGAAGACCGTCTTGCCCGCCCGGCTCAGCCCCGTGACGCCGAGCCGGATCACCGGGTCGGAAAACGGCGCCGAGGCATAGTCCGTCATCGTCTCGACACTGCGGGATATTCCGTCCGCTATCGCGGTGATGACCAAGACCTGCCCCTTTCACTTCTTTCGCGGCAAGATAGGGCGGGTGTGCCGCGATGTGTAGGGCCGACTGGCCCGCTTGCTCCGGACACGGCCTTCGGCTACGCGCCGGACATGCCCCGCTACGCGCTCAAGGTGGAATATGACGGCGGCCCGTTCTCGGGCTGGCAGCGGCAGGTCGACCTGCCGACCGTGCAGGGCGCGATCGAAGCCGCGCTCGCCCGGCTGGAGCCGCGCGACCACACGATCGCCGCCGCGGGCCGGACCGATGCCGGGGTGCATGCCTTCGGGCAGGTGGCCCATGCCGACATGGAAAAGGACTGGGACCCGTTCCGCCTGTCGGAGGCGCTGAACTTCCACCTCAAGCCCGCGCCGGTCGCGATCATCGCCTGCGCCAAGGTCGCCGACGACTGGCACGCTCGCTTCACGGCGATCGAACGGCGCTACCTGTTCCGGCTCGTGGCCCGGCGCGCGCCGCTGACCTTCGAGAAGGGCCAGGTCTGGCAGGTGGGCCATCCGCTCGACCTCGCCGCGATGCGTGAGGGGGCGGCGCATCTCGTCGGGCGGCACGACTTCACCACCTTCCGGTCGTCGATCTGCCAGGCGGACAGCCCGGTGAAGACGCTCGACAGGTTCGAGATCGAGGAGATCACCCGCCCCGACGGCTTCCCGGAATACCGCTTCCGCCTGCGCGCCCGGTCGTTCCTGCACAACCAGGTCCGCAGCTTCGTCGGCACGCTGGAGCGGGTCGGCGCGGGGGCCTGGGCGCCCGACCGCGTGGCCGAGGCACTCGCGGCGAAGGACCGCGCGGCCTGCGGGCCGGTGTGCCCGCCGCATGGGCTGTATCTCGCCGGTGTCACATATCCGCACGATCCGTTCGGCCAATGACGTCCCTTTGACCGCCGACCCCACATCTAGGTTTTGACCCCGCCGCTTCGCCCGTTATGATGCGTGAGACCGGCGTTAAGACCGTCCTTTTGGCACTGGGGAGCCATCTTTTGAAATCGATTGCGAAGAGTACCGTCGCGGCCGTGGCACTGTTGGCCGGAGCGGGGCTCCCTGCACTTGCCCAGACTGTCGAGATCACGACGACGGACGAAGACCTCGAGGACTCGCTGAGCGACGCGTCCCTGCTGCGCTCGCTCGAAGACAACGAGACCGAGGCCCCGGCACCGTCCGACTTCGTGAGCGCCGCGCGCGCCGACTACCGGCGGATGCTGACCGCCCTCTACAACGACGGCTACTACGGCGGCACCGTGTCGATCCTGATCGACGGGCGCGAGGCGTCGGGGATCGAGCCGCTCGACGCACCGTCGTCCATCGGGCGCATTCAGGTTCTGGTCGATCCGGGCCCCCGCTTCACCTTCGGCCGCGCGGTCATCGAGCCCGTCGCGCCCGAGACCGAAGTGGACGAAGGGTTCGCCCCGGGCGAGCCCGCACGGTCGGGCGTCGTGCGCTCCGCCGTGTCGGACGTCATCGGCGGCTGGCGCGACTACGGCCATGCCAAGGCCGACGTTGCGGACCAGCAGGTCACCGCCAACCACGCCGCCGACCAGCTGAACGTCGATGTCGCCATCGCGCCGGGGCCGCTACTGACCTTCGGCCCGCTCGTCGTGTCGGGCAACCGCCGCGTCCGGACCGAACGGATCATCGCCATCGCCGGCCTGCCGACGGGCGAACGCTTCGACCCCGAGGAAATCGACCTCGCCACCGAGCGGCTGCGCCGCACTGGTGCCTTCTCCGCCGTCTCGCTCGAAGAGGCCGAGGAGATCGGCCCGAACCAGACGCTGCCGATCGAAGGCCTGTTCGTCGAGGACAAGTTGCGCCGCGTCGGCTTCGGCATCGAGGTCAGCTCGGTCGAGGGGCTGACGCTGTCGACCTTCTGGCTGCACCGCAACCTGCTTGGCGGGGCCGAACGGTTCCGCATCGACGGGGAGATCAACGGCATCGGGGCCGAGACGGACGAGATCGACTACGAGGTCGACCTCTCCTTCAACAAGCCCGCGATCTGGGGCCCGGACGTCGACCTCTACGCCAACCTCGGCTTCGGCGCGATCCAGGATCCGGCCTTCGACCTCCTGCTGGCGGAGGGTGAAATCGGCCTCACCCGGATCGTCACGCCGGACCTTACGGTCAGTGGCGGCGTCGGCTTCCGCGCCGCCGAAGTCACGATCGACTCCCAGACATCGGATTATTTCCTGCTGACGCTGCCGCTGTCGGCGGAATTCGACCGTCGCAACAACGAGCTGAACCCCGAGAGCGGCTATTACATCGATGCCGAGCTGACCCCCTTCTACGGCGTCGAAGGGTCGGAAAGCGGGGCGCGGCTCTACAGTGATGCGCGCTACTACCGGAGCTTCGGCAACGACGACCGCTTCACCCTTGCTGGTCGGCTGCAGTTCGGCTCCGTCGTCGGGCCGACCGGGGCCGATGCGCCGGCCGACTACCTGTTCTACTCCGGGGGTGGCGGCACGGTGCGCGGGCAGGAATTCCAGTCGCTCGGCGTCACCATCGACGGCACCGATTTCGGCGGCAACGCCTTCCTCGGCGCGCAGGCGGAAGCCCGGATCGGCGTGACCGACCGGATCGAGGCCGTCGCGTTCTACGATTACGGCCAAATCGGCGAGGAGTCCCTGCCCGCCTCCGGCGACCCGAGCCACGCGGGCGTCGGGCTCGGCATCCGGTACGACACGGGCATCGGCCCGATCCGCCTCGACCTCGCGACCCCTGCCTCGGGGGATGATGCCTACAACTCCGTCGCCGTCTACATCGGGATTGGACAGTCGTTTTGAAGACACGTGTCTGGAATCGGGCGTTTGCTCTGCTCGCCCTGCTTCTCCTGCCATTTCAAGCTGTTGCACAGGATGAGGACGACGACGTCGGCTACCTGACCCGGCTGTTGCAGGACAACCTGTCCGACGTCAGCCGCGATGTCCGCATTCGCGGCTTCGAAGGCGCCCTGAGCACCGCCGCGTCCATCGAGTCGCTGTCCATCGCCGACGGCGAAGGGGTCTGGCTGGAGGCCGAGGGCCTCGTGCTCGACTGGAACCGCTCCGCCCTGCTGCGCGGCCGCGTCGATGTCGAAACGCTCTCGGCCGAACGGATCGCCATTCTGCGCGCGCCGATCCCCGACCCGAACCTCGACCTGCCGCCGCCGGAAGCGCGCGTTTTCAGCCTGCCGGAACTGCCCGTTTCGATCGAGATCGGTGAGCTGCTGGTCGAGCAGATCGAGCTCGGCGAGACGCTGATCGGCCAACCGGTCGAGATGCGCCTCGAGGGGGCCGTGTCGCTGATCGGTGGCGAAGCCACCGCCGACATCCGTGCCGACCGCACCGACGGTGTCGAGGGGAGCTTTGTCATCGCCGGCGATTTCTCCAACGATTCCCGCAACCTCGAGATTTCCGCGCGGGTCGATGAGGCCCCCGGCGGCATCGTGGCAAGCACGCTGGACCTGCCCGGCGACCCGTCCGTTTCCATGCTGCTTGAAGGCAATGCGCCGATCGACGACTTCAGCGCCGAACTCTCCATCGACACCGATGGGGAAGAGCGGATCGCCGGCAGCTTCGCACTCTCCACGGAGCGGGAGGAAACCGACGGCGACGGGCCCCTGCCCCCGGCGACCCGCGCGTTCTCGGTCGATATCGGCGGCGACGTCACGACGCTCTTCGCGCCTGATTACCGGGAGTTCTTCGGCCCCGACATCCGTCTGGCCGCAAACGGACGCCTGTCGCCCGACGGCGCGCTGGACCTGCCGGAGCTGTCCATTACCGCACAGTCGATCAATATCGACGGCTCGCTGGAGCTCGGCCCCGGCGGCTGGCCCGAACGGTTCGCGCTCGACGGGACGCTCGAAGGTGACGGCGAACAGGTGCTGCTGCCGCTCGGCGGGCCGCGCACCTACGTCGACCGTGGCGAGATTTACGTGGCCTACGATGTCGAGACCGGCGACGAATGGAGCGGCTTCGCCCTGCTCGAAGGGTTCGAGCGGCCTGGCCTCTCCCTCCCCTCGCTGTCGCTGTTCGGCGACGGTGTCATCACGCAGTCCGAGGGCAACGCGCTCGGCGATGCGACGGCGAACCTCAACTATTCCGCCTCCGGCATCGTGATCGACGACCTCGGCGTCGCGGAGGCGCTCGGCGACACGATCAGCGGCCTCGCCAACATCCGCTTCGACGAGGGCGAGCCGGTCGAGATCGAACAGATCACGATCGAGGGCGACGGCCTCTCGGCAGAGGCGAACGCCACGCTCGAACTCGTCGGCGATCTTGCCGTGCGCTTCGCCACGGTCGCGGAAGTCGCTGATTTCGGACGGTTCTCCACGCTCGCCGGCACTCCGCTGGAGGGCAGTGGCCAGATCGACGTGTCGGGCAACTACCTCGCCCTCGGCGGGTCGTTCGACATCGACCTGACTGCCGAGACCGCCAGCCTCGCCATCGGCAACGAGATGGTTGACCCGCTGATCGGCGGCGACGGCACCGTGCGCCTCGTTGCGGAACGCGACCTCGCCGGCACCCGGGTGGAAACGTTTTCGGTCAGCACCGATGCGGTCACGGCAACGGGCGATGCCTCGCTCACCAGCACCGTCGCGACGATCGACCTGAACGCGGAAATCAGCGACCTCGGGCTCGTCTCACCACAGCTCGCCGGGCCGGGAACGCTCGATATCGCGCTCGAACGCGATGCGGAGCTCGTGACCGTGTTCGACGGCGACCTGGTGGCCGGCACCGCGAACCTCGCGATCGACGGCACCGCCCAGTCGGAGGAGAACGGCTACCTCACCGATTTCACCGTCAGCGGCATGGTCGAGGACCTCGCCAGCTTCGCCGATATCGCCGGACAGGATCTGGCCGGTAGCGCACAGCTGGAGGTTACCGGACAGGTGCAGCCTGTCGATCAGCTGTTCGATATCGATCTCGCGGCCGAGACCGAGAACCTCGCCATCGGGATCGAGCAGGTCGATCCTCTCATCGCCGGGTCGGGCCGCCTGAACGTCAGCGCGGCGCGCGACGCGGCGGGGATCACCGTGGACCGGCTCGACCTGACGACCGACGAGGTCACCGTGACCGGCACCGCCCAGCTTGGCGAGGCGATGCGCAGTGCCGACATCGACGCGGAGCTTCGCGAAGTGGCGCTTGTGCTCGACGGGTTGTCGGGGCCGGCGACCCTGTCGCTGACCGCCGATCAGGACAACACCGGAAACGTTGCCGTCGACCTGTCCGCAACCGCGCCGGAGACGAGCGTGTCCTTCGACGGCACCGTGGCGCCGCCCGAGCAGGACTATGTCACGCAGGGCGTTCTGACCGCGGACATCGCGACGCTGGCGCCGTTCGGCGACCTAGTCGGCCGGCCGCTGGCCGGTGCGGTGGAGCTGAGCGCATCAGGCATGGTCGAACCGCTGACCCGGTTCTTCGATCTGGACCTTCAGGCCGATACCGAGGACCTCGCCATCGGGGAAGAGCGGGTCGATCCGCTGATCGGCGGCACCGGCCGGCTGCGGGCGGACGCCAAGATGGATGCCGAAAGCCTGCTGGTGCGCAGCTTCTCCCTGACCACCGACGCGATCGAGGCGTCGGGCGAAGGCGAGTTCGGTGACGAGCGCCGCTCCGCCCGGATCGACGCGGCGCTGTCCGATGCCGGACTGGTGTTGCCGCAGCTCTCGGGCCCCGCAAACGTTTCCGGCACGGCCGAACAGGATGCCCAAGGCAACGTCGACATCGACCTGACCGCCACCGCGCCGAGCGCGACCGTCTCGGTCGATGCCGTCGTCGCACCGCCGGAGCAGAACTACCGCACCGAAGGCACGGTGAGCGCCGATATCACCTCGCTCGCGCCCTTCTCGGAGATCGCGGGCCGGCGGCTCGCCGGTGCGATCCAGCTCCAGGCGTCGGGGATGCTCGAGCCGATCAACCAGTATTTCGACCTCGAAGTGGCTGCCGATACCGAAGACCTCGCTGTCGGACTGGGCCTTGTCGATCCGTTGATCGACGGCACGGGCCGCTTGCGGGCCAACGCGGCGCGGGACGCCGAAAGCCTGACTGTGCGCAGCCTCGAGCTGACGACGGATCAGCTCGACATCACCGCCGAAGGGCAGCTTGGCGACGAGGTGCGGACCGCCCGCATCGATGCGCGGCTGAACGAGGCGGGCATCCTGCTGAACGGCATTTCCGGTCCGGCGACGCTCGTCGGGACGGCGGATCAGGACGCGGCCGGAAACGTTACGGTCGACTTCACCGCCACCGCGCCGGAGACCCGCGCAGAGATCGACGCGGTGATCGCGCCGCCGGAGGAGAACTACCGCGCGACGGGCAGCCTGTCGGCGACGGTCGGTTCACTCGCACCGTTTTCGCGGCTTGTCGGACAGCAGTTGCGCGGGTCTGTCGCGCTCGAGGCGGAGGGCAGCGTCGCCCCGCTCGACGCGGCATTCGACCTTGACGTCAACGCGCGGACGTCCGACCTCGGCATCGGGATCGAGGCGGTCGACCAGCTTCTGCGGGGACCGGGCAACCTGAACGCCAGTGTCGCGCGGGGCAGTGACGGGGCACTGACCGTGCGCGCGCTGAACGTCGGCCTGCCGAACCTGACGGTGTCGGGCGGAGCGACATCGGGCAGCAACGGCGACACGGTGCAATTCGACGCCCGGCTTGCGGATGTCGGCATCTTCGTCCCCGACCTGTCGGGGCCCGTCACCGCGAGCGGCACGGCAAGCCGGAACGGCACCGTCTGGACTGTCGACACGGATATCGACGGCGCGGGCGGCGTGAGCTCGTCCATTTCCGGACAGGTGTCGCAGAACGGCAATCTCGCGCTCAATGCGAACGGGTCCGTGAACCTCGAACTGGCCAACAATATCCTCGCGCCGCGTCGGCTGGCGGGCACGGCGAACTTCAACCTGTCCGTTAACGGACCGCCGTCGTTCAACGCGATTTCCGGCACGATCAGCAGCAGTGGATCCACGCTCTCCCTGCCCTCTTTCGACAATGCGCTGGAGGATATCCAGGCGAACCTGTCGCTGGGTGGCGGGACCGGCACGCTCGACGTGCAGGCGCAGGTGGCGAGCGGCGGGTCGGTATCGCTGACCGGGCCGGTTACCGTGACTGTGCCGTTCAACGGCAACCTCGACCTGGCCATCAACGAAGTCGTGCTTCGCGATCCGCAACTCTACGAGACCACGATCAACGGCAACCTGTCGGTCGACGGTCCGATTTCGGGCGGTGCGACGGTGTCCGGTGTCGCGGTGCTTGGCCGCACCGAGATCCAGGTGCCGTCCTCCTCGGTCGGCGCTCTCGGACCGCTGCCCGAAGTCAGACACGTGAACACGCCCGGCGACGTGGCGGCGACGCTGAACCGGGCGGACGTCTCGCTCGACGGGACGGATCGGGATGACGACGCCGAAAGCGACGGCGGTCGCGACCGCCCCTACCCGCTCGACATCCGGGTGGAGGCACCGGCGCGGATCTTCGTGCGGGGTCGTGGCCTCGACGCGGAACTGGGGGGTGAGCTCCGGATCACCGGCACCTCGGACGACATCCTGCCGGTGGGCCGGTTCGACCTGATCCGCGGCCGGCTCGACATTCTGCAACAGCGGTTCGAGCTGTCGGAGGGTTACGCGCAGCTTCAGGGCGATTTCGAACCCTACCTGCGTCTCGTCGCCTCGACCGAGGCGCGGGACGGCACGGTCGTTACCATCACGCTCGAAGGGCCGGCATCGGACCCGGACGTGTCGTTCACCTCTTCGCCGGAGCTGCCGCAGGATGAAGTGCTGTCGCGGCTTCTGTTCGGGCGCGACCTCGCCAGCATCTCGCCCCTGCAGGCGGTGCAGCTCGCGGCGGCGGTCGGCACGCTGGCCGGGCGCGGCGGTGGTGGCCTGATCGGCGGCGTGCGCAATGGACTCGGCCTCGACGATCTCGACATCACGACGGATGACGAGGGCAACGCGGCTGTGCGGGCGGGTGTCTACCTGTCGGAGAACATCTACACCGACCTGACCGTGAATGCCGAGGGCGAGACCGAGATCGACCTCAACCTCGACATCACCGACAACGTCACCGCGCGCGGCACGGTGGGCGGCGACGGGGAGACCTCGCTCGGCATCTTCTACGAGCGCGACTACTAGAGCGGCAGGCCGACGTAGTTCTCCGCGAAGGCGGCCTGCGCGCGGGGTGACGTGGCGAGCAGGTCGAGCTCGGCCTCCCGCAGGTGCTGGTCGAACGGGTGCTGGTCCGGGAAGCGGTGCATCAGCGTCGTGAACCACCAGCTGAAACGGGTGGCTTTCCAGACGCGCGACAGGGCGCGGGCCGAATAGCCGTCGATGGCTGCGCGGTCGCCCTCGTACCAATGCCGGAGCGCCTCATGCAGGTAGTGGACGTCCGACATGGCGAGGTTCAGCCCCTTGGCACCGGTCGGCGGCACGATGTGGGCCGCGTCGCCGACGAGGCACAGCCGGCCCCATCGCATCGGCTCGGCCACGAAGGAGCGCAGCGGCGCGATCGACTTCTCGATCGAGGGGCCGGTTTGCAGAACCTCCGCCGCGGCCGAGGGGATGCGCTTGCGGAGTTCGGACCAGAAGGCGTCGTCCGACCAGGCGTCGGCCGTGTCGGTGTTGGGCACCTGCAAGTAATAGCGGCTGAGGTTGGCGTTGCGCATGGAGCAGAGCGCGAAGCCACGGGCGTGGTTGGCGTAGATCAGTTCCTCCGCGACCGGCGGCGTCTCGGACAGGATGCCGAGCCAGCCGAACGGATAGACCCGTTCGTATTCCGTCAGGACGCTGGCGGGGATCGACCGGCGGGAGACGCCGTGGAACCCGTCGCACCCGGCGATCCAGTCGCAGTCGAGCCGGTGTTCGGTGCCGTCCTTCACCCACGTGACGTGCGGCGTCTCTCCGCCGGCGTCGTGGAGCGTCACGCCCTCGACCTCGTCGATGATGGTGCCTTCATGCGCGTCGCGTGCGGCGTAGAGGTCCTTGGTCACCTCGGTCTGGCCGTAGACGATCACCTGCTCGGAGACGAGCGCCTCGAAGTCCACGCGGAATCCCTGATTGCGGACAGAGAGATGCGTGCCGCCGTGGGGGTGGCCTTCGCGGTCCATCCGGTCGCCCACGCCGGCGCGGCGCAGCAGGCGCGCCGTCCCCGGCTCGAGGACGCCGGCCCGGATGCGGCCCATCACGTGCGCGCGCGAGCGACGCTCCAGCACAACGCTTTCGATGCCAGACAAGTGGAGCAATTGCGACAGCAGCAGGCCCGACGGCCCGCCCCCGACAATTGCAACCTGCGTCCTCACCCGTTCATGTCCGACAAGCGGTCGAGGTTGGCCATCATCCGCTGCATGGTGGACAGCAGCTGTTCGAGGTCCTCTTCGTCGATCCCGCGCAGCAGCGTGTTTTCCCGGTCGAGCGCGATCGGCAGGATCATGTCGTGTAACGTGTCCCCTTTTGCCGTGGGGCGCCACGATTTGCGCCGGGGGTCGCTCGGGTCCTCTTCGTATGTGATGTGGCCGAGGCGATGCAGCGTGGCGAGCGACCGGCTCACCGCGCCCTTGTCTATCATCACCAGTTCACTCACGCGCTTGGCGCTCACATTGGGGTAGACTGACAGGCTCGCCAGCACGCGCCAGTCCACGACGCCGATGCCGAACCGGTCGAGGTAGACGCGCGAGGATCCGCGCGAGATGGCGTTGGTGATGGAGACGAGCATGTAGGGCAGGTAGCGGTCGAGATCGAGAACGTGTCGGCCGTCCCTCTCTTGCGTCGGAGGCCGTCGCTTCGTCATGGTGTCCTCCCGTTGGTGTCGGACGGGGATGATCTCCCTATCCGTTCCCTCAACCTCCGAAACTAACCTTGAGTTGCATCAATCCGCAATCTCGACAACATCGACCGCCTGCGACGTGCGTTGCTTGCCGGAGGTGCGCAGCGCGCCACGGACCGGGGCGACGTCTGCATAGTCGCGGCCGCGCGCGATCACGATATGATCGGCGCCCGCGCGGGTGGCGTTCGTGGGGTCGAGCTCGACCCAGCCCATGTCGGTGCCGCACCATGCCATGATCCACGCGTGCATCGCGTCCGCCCCCTCGAGACGGGCCTGCCCCTTGGGCGGAATGGTGCGGAGGTAGCCGCTGACGTAGCCCGCCGGAATGCCGAGGCTGCGCAGCGCCGAGATGGCGAGATGGGCGAAGTCCTGGCAGACGCCGCGTTTCAGCTCGAACGCTTCTTCGATGGGGGTGTCGACCATCGTGGCCTGCGAGTCGAAGGTCCATTCCTCGTGCAGCGCGTTGCTCAGCGTCTCGGCGATGCGATAGGCGGAGCTCGCGCCGGCCGTCCGCTCCGCCGCCCATGCGGCAAGCGGCCCGTGCCGATGGATGCGCTCGCTGGTCCAGCGGAAATGGTGGGGCGAGAGCGGCTGAACGGAGGTGAGCGTATCGAGCTGGCGCTCGATCCCGTCCATGTCGGGCGAGACGTCGAACAGTTCGTCGGGGTCGAACCGTTCGATGCGCGAGCGGACCTTGAATTCGGTCCGCTTGACCGCCCCGTCATAGCCGATGTCGGCCCATGAGTTGCCGAAGAAGTCGGTGTGCCAGGTCTGCTCGGTCGGGGACGGATCGACGGTGAGGGACGAGGCGATCACCCGCTGCTCGCCCGGCAGGTCCGCGGGCATCAGGCAAAGCTGGTGCCGGCCGGACTCTGCGGCGGTCTCGTAGGCGTAAGTGATCTTCAGCGTGATGTCGTAGAGCATGGCCCTATCGCAAATGGGTTTGGGCAAGCAGTCCGGACAATCCGGCCACCTGGTTGGCGATCTCTTCCAGCGCGGCCTGGTCGAGGTCCGGCGGCTCCGCCACGGCGAGACGGGTCTCGAGCTTCATGACCTCGCGGCGCAGCGGTGTCATCTCTCCGCCCCCGGCGGGGATCGGCAGATACTTGAGGTGGGCGTGGATCTCGCTCAGCTGGTAGAGCACGGAGCGCGGGTTCATCGCGTCGAGCATCAGCAGGTCGATCACCGTCTCGCGGCTGTCGGACACGACGTAGCGGCGGCGGTGGGTCATCACGGAATCCCCGGCTTCGATCGCGATCTCGTAGGAGCCGTCCGGCGCTTTCGGCCCGGTCAGCGCGACGACGCTGTTGGCCGTGGCCCAGGCCCGCTCCATCGAGCGACCGATCGACAGGAAGCGCCAGCCGATGAAGCGGTACATGTTCTCGTGGATCAGGCCGGAGAAGCCGGAGAGCTTGCGCAGCAGCTGGTTCTGGGCGCGCACGGCGTCGTCGCCGGGACTGGCACTGCCGGCCAGCGCCTCGGCCGTGTCGAGCAGATCGACCAGCGCGCTCCAGCCATCGACGGAGAAGCGGTCCTGGATGCGGCCGGCGCTCGTCTTCGCCGCGCGGATGTCGTTTATGAGGGAGGCGGGCAGCGGTTCGTCAGGCTTGAGGCCCAAGCCTTTGAGGTACTTGCGGAAATAGGTGGTGAGCGGCAGTTTTGCGTCGCCCTGCTCCGCCAGCCGCAGGTGGTAGGAGCGGACCATGCGAACCTTCTGCTCGGCCCGTTCGATATAGCGGCCCAGCCAGAACAGGTTGTCGGCGGCCCGTGTCGGCAGCGAGTTCGAAAAGCGCCGCCGCTTGGCCGAGCCTTCCGTGCGCAGCAGGGTATCTTCCTCGACCGGACGGTCGCCCATGACCCAGACGTCGCAGACCGAGCCGCCCCTCTGGACGGAGATCGACGTGCCCTGCCCCGCGTGGCCGATCCGGGCGAAGCCGCCGGGGGCGACGATCCATCCCTGTGGCGTGCGGGCGAGGAAGACGCGCAGGCTCATCGGGCGGGACACAAGGCGCCCGTCCTCCAGCGCCGGCGCGGTCGAGAGCGAGACGATCTCCTGCGCGGCGAGCGACTTGCCCATCTGGTCGATCCAGGCGGGATTTACCTTGCCGCCGGTGACGGTGCGGCCGCCGATCACGACGTCCTCGCCGTGATCGAACGGCAGGCGCGTCGACAGCGCCTGGTCGATCGTCATGCGGTGGAGGTTTTCCTTCACGTAGTCGCGTTCCGCCTGACTGCCGCACCACCATGTCGCGATGTTGGGCATCGCCAGCGGGTGTCCGTTCAGGTGGCGCGCGATGCGCGGGATGAAGGCCATCAGCGCCCGCGCCTCCAGCGCGCCGGTGCCGAGCGCGTTGATCATCGTGACCGAGCCGCCGCGCAGGGCGCTGACCATGCCCGGCGTGCCGATGCGGGAGGCGGAGTTCAGCTCCAGCGGGTCGGCCCATTGGGAATCGAGCCGCCTCCAGAGCACCGAGATCGGCTGAAGCCCCGAGGCGGTGCGCACCAGAAGCTGGCCGTTCTGAACCGTCAGGTCCTCGCCCTCGACCAGCATCATGCCGAGGTAACGGGCGATGTAGGCATGTTCGAAGTAAGTGTCGTTCAGCGGCCCCGGCGTGAGGATCGCGGCGCGGCTGCGGTCGGGTCCGCGCAGCCCGTTCAGCGCATCACGGAACGCGCGGAAGAAGCTGGCGAGCCGCTGGACGTTGGCGCGGGCCTTGGTGTCGGCGAAGCTGCGCACCGTCGCCATCCGGGTCTCGAGCGCGAAGCCCGCGCCTGACGGCGCCTGCATCCGGTCGCCGAGCACCCACCAGTTGCCGTCCGGACCGCGTCCGATGTCGAAGGCGACGAAATGCAGGAAATTGCCCGACTGCGGCCGGATCCCGACCAGCGGGCGCAGCCACTCGCTGTTGCCCATCACCAGTTCCGGCGGCAGCAGCCCCTGCGCGACGAGGTCGTTCGGCCCGTAGATGTCCGCCGCCACCCGTTCGAGCAGGTCGGCCCGTTCGATCAGCGCGGCGCCGATCTGCTGCCACTCGTCGTTGCCGATCAGCAGCGGCAGACTGCCAAGCGGCCAGTCGCGCTCCGCGCCGCTTTCCTCGCCGTAGTGGCGGAAGTAGACCCCTGCGTCGCGCAGATATTGCTGGCCCTTGGCGATGTTGCGGTCGAGCTGCTCCGGCGAGAGCGTCGCGAGCTCTTCGAGGAACGGCCGCCAGACGGGGCGGATGTTGCCGGACGTGTCCAGCAGCTCATCCGCGACACCGGGTTCGACCCGGTAGTCGGCCATGAGCCGTCCGAGGTCCTCCCTCGTTCCCGTCCGGACCGTCTCAGACATGCGCGGCGCGCCTGAGGTCGAGCGTCGCCGGGAACTCGCCATGCGGGTATTCCGGCGGCGGCATGTAGAGACCGGGCTTGTGGCCGTGCGGTTCGAACCGGGCGAGGCGACGGGCCTCGGCCTCGTTGGCGTTGACCGGGAAGGTGTCGTAGTTGCGCCCGCCCGGATGCGCGACGTGGTAGGTGCATCCCCCCAGCGAACGCCCGGTCCAGGTATCGAAGATGTCGATGGTGAGCGGGGTATGAACCGGGATCGCCGGGTGCATCGCCATCGAGGGTTGCCACGCCTTGTAGCGGATGCCGCCGACCGAGACTCCGTTCGTGCGGGTCTTCTGCAGCGGCACGCGGCGGCCGTTGCAGGTGACCGCGTAGCGGGTCGGGTCGAGCGTCGTGAGCTTCACCTGCAACCGCTCGGTCGAGCTGTCGGTGTAGCGCACCGTGCCGCCGATCGCGCCGGTCTCGCCCAGCACGTGCCACGGCTCCAGCGCCTGCCGCACCTCCAGGTTCACGCCGTCGATGTCGACTTCGCCGCAGAACGGGAAGCGGAATTCCGACTGCGCCTCGAACCACTCGGAGCGGAACTCGAACCCGTGGTCCTGCAGGTCGCCGAGCACATCGGTGAAATCCTCCCACAGGTAGTGGGGCAGCATGAAGCGGTCGTGCAGCACCGTGCCCCAGCGGGTGAAATGCCCGGCGAGCGGCGCCTTCCAGAGCCGCGCGATCAGCGCCCGGATCAGGAGCTGCTGCGCCAGCGACATGCGCGGATCGGGCGGCATCTCGAACCCGCGGAACTCGACGAGGCCGAGCCGTCCGGTCGGCCCGTCGGGAGAGAACAGCTTGTCGATGCAGATCTCGGCCCGGTGGGTGTTGCCGGTCACGTCCGTCAGCAGGTTGCGCAGCAGCCGATCGGTCAGCCACGGCATCGGCTGGTCGCCCTGTCCGGGATGCGGGATCTGGGCCAGCGCGATTTCCAGCTCGTAGAGGCCGTCGTGCCGGGCCTCGTCGATCCGGGGGGCCTGGCTGGTCGGGCCGATGAACATGCCCGAGAAGAGGTAGGACATCGACGGATGCCGCTGCCAGTGCAGGATCAGCGAGCGCAGCAGGTCGGGCCGGCGCAGGAATGGGCTGTCGAGCGGGTTTGAGCCGCCGACGACCACGTGGTTGCCGCCGCCGGTGCCGGTGTGCCGCCCGTCGATCATGAACTTGTCCGCGCCAAGGCGGCATTGCCGGGCCTCGTCGTAAACGCCGGCGGTGATGTCGACGCACTCGTCCCAGCTGGTGGCGGGGTGAATGTTCACCTCGATCACACCGGGGTCGGGCGCCACGCGGATGACGTTGATGCGGGAATCCGGCGGCGGGGCATAGCCCTCGATATGGACCGGCATCTGCAACCTGCTTGCCGTGTCCTCGACCGCGGCGAGCAGTTCGAGCCAGTCCTCGACTCGCTCGACCGGCGGCAGGAACACGCAGAGCCGTCCGTCACGCGGTTCGATCGCGATCGCGGTGCGCACCGCGCCGCCGTCGGCATTGAGTTCCTGCTCGACGCGATGCTGACCGGGCTCGTCCGCGGTGAAGCTGGCGCGGGCCTGATCGCGGGACTCCTCCGGGGCGGCGGCCTCCGCACGCTCCGCCGGACGGTCGGGCCACGAGGGCGGTGCGGCGGGCCGATCGGGCAGCGGATCGGTCAGGACCGAGGGATCGGCGGTGTTGATGTAGGGATAGGACGAGGGCGGCACGTAGGGCAGCGCCTCGAGCGGCAGGCGATAACCGACCGGGCTGTCACCGGGGACAAGGAAGATCTTGCCGCGCCGGGGTTTCCACATCTCCGACTGCCACCGTTGCCCGGTCGCCCGGCCCTGCCAGCGCTGCACCGGCAGGACGTAGCCGCGCGGCTCGGTCAGGCCGTTGGCGAAGACCTTGGCGATGCGGGCACGGGCCTCGGCGTCCTTCAGCTCGGAATTCTCGGGCGTCACGTTCGGCGGCAGGTTGGCTTCCTTGAGCAGCCATTCGCCCGGATCCTCGTAGGCGGGCACCGCGTGCCCGGACTCGACGCCGAGCTCCTCGGCGACGCCGCGCAAGAGCGACGCGGCCTGCTCCACCGTCGGCGCGGCATCGGCGCTTTCGTCGGCGATCAGGCTGGCATCGTTCCAGATCGGCTTGCCGTCGCGGCGCCAGTAGAGCGAGAAGGTCCAGCGCGGCAGCGTCTCGCCCGGATACCACTTGCCCTGCCCGTAGTGCAGGATTCCGCCCGGCGCGAAACGGTCGCGCAACCGGCGGATCAGCTGGTCGGCGAGGCCGCGCTTCTGCGGGCCGACGGCGGCGGAATTCCACTCCTCCGACTCGAAATCGTCGATGCTGACGAAGGTCGGCTCGCCGCCCATCGTCAGGCGCACGTCGCCCGCCGTCAGCTGGTCGTCCACCTTGCGGCCGAGCGTGTCGAGCGCCTCCCAGCTTTCTTCGGAGAAGGGCTTGGAAATGCGCGGATGCTCCGCCACCCGCGTGACGTTCATGTCGAAGGCGAAGTCGACCTCCGGCGCCCCGGCGGAGGAAAAGCCCCCCGCGATCGGCGCGGCGTTGCGGTAGTGCGGCGTGGCGGCAAGGGGAATGTGGCTCTCGCCCGTCAGCAGGCCGGACGTCGGGTCCAGCCCGACCCACCCGGCGCCGGGCAGGTAGACCTCGCACCAGGCGTGGAGGTCGGTGAAGTCGTGATCCGTTCCCGACGGCCCGTCGAGCGCCTCGAGGTCCGGCTTCAGCTGGATCAGGTAGCCGGAAACGAAGCGCGCGGCGAAGCCGAGGTGACGCAGGAGCTGCACCAGCAGCCACGAGCTGTCGCGGCAGGATCCCTTGCCGATGCCGAGCGTTTCCTCCGGGGTCTGCACCCCTGCTTCCATCCGGATGACATAGCCGATCTCGCGCGCCAGCCGCGCGTTCAGCCCGACCACCATGTCGACGGTGCGCTGACCCGGCGTGCGGTCGACGCTGTCGAGCAGCTTCTGCAGGTGCGGGCCCGCCGGCTCCGGCTGGCGGTAGATGGTGAGGTCGTCGACATAATCGTTCGGGTAGTCGAAGGGCCATGCCTCGGCCTCTTCCTCCACGAAGAAGTCGAAGGGATTGTAGACGGACATGTCGGCGACGAGGTCGACTTCGATCTTCAGCTCGCGCACCGGCTCGGGGAAGACGAAGCGCGCCATCCAGTTGCCGTAGACATCCTGCTGATGGTTCACGAAGTGCCCGCCCGGCGACACCTTGAGAGAGTGCGACAGCACCCGCGTGCGGCCATGCGGCGCGGGACGCAGACGGATGATCTGGGGCCCCAGCGTCACCGGCCGGTCGTACTTGTAATGGGTGAGGTGGTAGATCGCAGCCTTGATCGCCATGTCGCCTTCCGTCTCCGCTATCGGACGAGACTTACCGCAGGTGGTTGCAAATGCCGAGGGTGCTTGGACCGCCCGGGGGCCATCGGGTGTGCAGACGCCTGTTTTTTGGACTGTCCCGCGCCGCAGCGCGGTGCTCCATCCCGCGATGTCAGCTCATCATCTAGCGTGCAAAGGGGTCCCGGCATCGGCTGACGTGACATCCGCATCGAATTGTTCGGAATTTCAGGCCCTGGCATTTACCGGCGCTTTACCTCCGCGTTGCAGGGTGACCCACATGGCGGCGGCAAGGATCAGGACCGCGCCGCCCCAGAAGCGTATGGTCGGGACCTCGCCGAACAGCAGGTAACCCGACGCCGTCGAGAAGACGAGGGTGAGGTAGCCGAGCACGCCGAGGAACCCGGCCTCGCCCAGCTTGTGCGCCTGGACGAAACAGAACTGCGCGCATTGCGCGAACAGCCCGATGCCGATCAGCGCCGGCCATGTCCCGGCCGGCACCGGCTGCCAGTTGAGGGCCGTGAACGGGGCCGTCAGGACGGTCAACCCGGCGGTGTAGAAGGTCATGAGCACCACGGTCGGCGCGCCCTTCAGCCGTCGCGTCAGGATGACCGCCGAGGTGCCGAGCAGGACCGTCAGGAACGTCGCCGCAAGGCCGAGCGACGCCTCGATGCGGCCCGGCTCGACCGCGATCAGGACGCCGGCAAAGGCGATCGCGACCGCGATCCAACGGCGGCGACCGATCGTCTCCTTCAGGAGCAGCGCCGCCATGATGAGCATCACGATCGGCCGGGTGAAGCCGATGGCGGTGAACAGCGCGAAGGGCATCCGCGCGATGGCGAAGAAGCTCGCCGTCAGGGTCGCTGCCGAGAAGGCGACGCGCAGCAGGTGCAGCTTCAGGTCCGGCAGGCCGACGAAAGCCTCCCTGCGGCTGAGGATCCACGGCAGCATCAGCAGCAGCCCCGTGCAGGCCCGAATGGTCACCAGCTGCACCGACGGCAGGTCGAGCCCGACCGCCTTCACGATGGACAGCGCCCATATGTTGAGCGCCATGTCCCCGATCAGCCACGCGCCGCCAGTGAGGTTCGCGCGATCCGCCGCGTCGCCTCGTTCTGGCGGGCGCGCGGGATCAGCCCGCGTCAACGAGGTTCGCCATCAGTCGGAACGCGCCGGGCACGAGCCGTTCCATCTGGTGATGCAGGATCAGCGCGCAATGCGTGTGCCGGCCCTCGCCGATACTGGCCGACAGCAGCGATCCTTCGTGCGGCGCCTCGCCCGGATCGGCCATCGACAGGAGCGGTCGGTAGGCCTCGTCCCAGCTCTTGGCGAAATAGAGGCCCCGTTCCTTGTGCCAGCCGGTCCAGTCTTCCGGCACGATCCGGTTCGGCCCGGTCAGCAGCGGATGATCGGGGGCGAGCACCGTCACCTCGGCCTGCTCATCGGTGACCCGCCACCGCAGTGACGGTTGCCCGACCTCCAGACGCGCGGGCGGCGTGCTGTCCGGGTCCCACAGGTCCCACGGCCGGTGGTAGAGCGTGACGAGGTTGCCACCCTCACGCACCCACTCATGCAGTATCGGGGCAAGATTGATCAGGCCGGGCCGGAAGCGGAAGGCGAAGACCCCGATCAGGATCGTGTCGTATCCTGCGAAGGGTGTGGTGCCGGCGAGGTCGGCATCGCTCAGCTGCGTGACGTCGGCGCCGATCGCGGCAAGCCAATCCCCGGCGCGGTCGTTACCTGCGCCGATATAGCCGATCCGCCCTCTCGGGGCGGCAATCGCGGCCGTCCGCACGTCGAGCTCCGCCGGCGTGGCGAGGAACCGGCTCGCCACGTGCGGATGTTCGATCCGGCGTACCGTGCTGGCAGGCGCGCCGTCCAGCAATAGCGGAAACGTTTGCAGGGCTTCGGACAGGTCGTCGGGCGCCGTGATCGTCACGTCCCGCCCCTGCCAGTCCTGCCTCCAGCAGTCCGGCAGATCAAACGCGGGTGTGCCCCCGCCGGTGTCGGTGATCGACAGAGACAGGCTCCGCCCCGGCAGCGTGGTGTTCAGGATCGCCCGCTGCCGCGACAGAGTCGCGCGGGGCGCGGGCAGGATCAGCGGCGGGTTGTCGAACGCGACGGCAGAGGTCGCCTCTGCCCCGTGCGCCGCAACATGCACCAACAGCGCCGGGGCCGCGGGCCGGAGCGGGTCGTAATCCATCGGCACAGGGCTTTGCGCGGCATCGGACGCGACGATCAGCGCGTCTTCCGTCGCCGTCACACCGTCGGGCAGCGACAGGTCGGTCCGGGTCTCGCCGTGATCGGGGTCACGCGCCTCGACATGCAGCGGCACCGTGTCGCCGGGGGCGAGGAAGGTGCGCTCGGTCCGCGCGCTCGCGTCGGGCAGCGCGCAGAGCCGCATCACGCGGGCCAGCTGGTCGATCTTGCGGGCGAGGCGATGGTCTTCGCCCGGAACGGTCGCCTGTCGGATAACGGACAGCGCCTCCGCCGCCGCCGACAGGATCGCTGCCCGGTCGGGAAAGGCTGCGATGGCGCGGTCGATGGCCGCGTCGGCAGGGGCGAGCGCGGAGTCGATGTCGGACAGGCGTCGCGGCAGGTTGTCGGACGGATGTCCGCTATCGGACCCGACGCGGGTCTCGAGCAGGTGCAGCGGAAACGTTTGCGACGTCCCCGACGGCACCCAGCGCCCCATGCCCTGCGTGCGGTGGAAGGCGCGCGACTGCTGTCCGATCCGGAGGTAGCCGAAGCCCAGCACGGGATCACTGCCGCTGGCGTCGACCTCGACCGTGGCGAGGGGCGGCGGTTCCTCGTCGTCGTAGGCGCCGCCGGCGCCGGACCATGCGGGCAGATAGAGCTTGCTGACCTCCCACGGCGGCAGGTCGTTACCGCCGAATGCCGGGTCGGCGGCCAGCGCCATGACCTCCTGCGCCGCCAGGGTCATGGCGCGGTGGTGGCCGTGTTGACCGGGAATGTTCAGAAAGGTCGGGCAGAGAATGTCGGGCCGCTCGGTGCGCACGATC
Organism: Pelagovum pacificum; assembly: GCF_016134045.1. Taxonomy (NCBI): domain Bacteria; kingdom Pseudomonadati; phylum Pseudomonadota; class Alphaproteobacteria; order Rhodobacterales; family Paracoccaceae; genus Pelagovum; species Pelagovum pacificum. The sequence goes on from NZ_CP065915.1 coordinate 2,609,111, forward strand.
TCGACGAAGCGGGCGAGCGTGCGGTCACGACCCCATCGGTCGATCGTCTCCTCCCCGGACTTGGAAAAGCCGAAGTCGTGGATCGGATCGGCAGGCCCCTCGCCGAACCAGTAGAGCCGCATGTCGAGCACGTCCGCCGCGCGCTCCATCTCGGCGGTGCGCAGGGTGCCGATCTCGGCCCCGGCCTCCGTGCCGATGTCGTTCTGGCCGCCCTCGCCGCGGGTCGAGCAGGCGTAGGCGAGCGCCATGCCGTCGCGCAGGCCGAGCGTGGCGAGCATCGCCGACGTCTCGTCATCGGGATGCGCGCCGGTCTGCATGAAGCTGGTCACCGAGCGCAGCGGCTGCAGCGCCTGCCAGAGGCGGGCAGCGAGCGGTCGCGCGGCTTCTGTCTCGATACGGGACTGGTCGGGCGTTGGCATGGGCGTCTCCGGTGAGGGTCAGGCCGGGAGGGTGAGGCTCGGCGTCAGGGCCTGGTCGATGACCAGAGCGGCGGCGCCGAGGGTGGCGCTCATCCGGCCGGTCGCGCCGGCCATCAGGCGGGGTCGCTGGCGGTCCGCGCGGTTGGCGACGGAAGCGTCGGACAGCTGTATGCTATCGGTCAGGTGTTGCAGCAGCGCGGGTGGCAGCGCGCCACCGAAGATCACTGTCTCCGGGTCCAACAGGTTTTCGAGCACGTGAACGGCATGGCCGAGCGCTGGCGTCGCGACGTCGAGCCATGCCTCCAGCGCGGGGTGCCGGGCAGTGAAGAGGCGATCGAGATCATCGACCGTCTCGGCCGCCTGTCCGCTTCCGCGCAACCGCGCGGCAAGGGCCATCCGGCTGGCGACGGCCTCGAGCGGGCGGACGCCGCCTTCGGCCGGGACCGGCATGTGTCCGATTTCTCCGGCGTTGCCGAAGGCACCGCGCAACAGGCCGCCGTTCGACACGAAGCCGAGGCCGATGCCGGTGCCGAAATAGACGTAGGCGTAGGTCGACAGGCCCGTAGCGACGCCGACGAGCCGCTCGGCCATCGCCGCGGCGTTGGCGTCGTTCTCGACCGTGACCGCGAGGCCGAGCGCGTCGGAGAGCAGCGCGCCCGGGTCGTCGTGTTCCCAGTCGGGAAGTTCGGTCGAGAGGCCGGAAAGACCGGTTTCGCCGAAGGGACCGGGAAGCACGACGCCGGCGCCGAGGATGCGGCTTGCGGGCACGCGTGTGCGGGCAACGGCCTGCGCATAGAGCGCGCGCACTTCCGGGACGACGTGGTCGGGATCGGCGGAGGACAGGGCGGCGCGGCCGGTGTGGACCACCCTGCCCTGCAGGTCGATCAGCGCGCAGAGGACGGCATCGGGGCGGATCTCCACGCCGAAGGCAAGGCCGGCACCTGCTTCGATCGCGTAGATGACGGACGGCAGCCCGCGCCCGCCGGTCCGCTTGCCGGCCTCGCGCAGCCAGCCGTCGGCGACGAGATCGGCGATGATGTTGCTGACCGCCTGGATCGACAGGCCCGATGCGCGTGCAATCTCGGCCCGGCCGGACGGGCCGGAGCGTTGGATATGGCTCAGCACAAGGCTGCGATTATAGGCACGGCTGCGCTCTGCATTCGATCCGGGGGGCGAAATCGTAAGGCTCATGGGATCGGATTAATTCAACTCGCTTGATAACTCAAATGGTTTGACTTAACCGTAGGACATCTCGGCACTGAATCGGGAACCTCAACGACAGGGAGCTTGCGAGATGAATTCCAAAACGATGAATTCCAGACTACGGACGACCATTGCCGCGACCATGACTTCGGGCGTCGCCCTTCTGTCCGCAGCGCCGGCCATGGCGCAGGTCGAAATCGAATATTGGCAGTATTTCTTCGACGCGCGGGTCACCGCGATGGAGCAGCTCATCGAGAATTTCGAGGAGGCCAATCCTGACATCACCGTCAAGATGACGACCTTCCCCTATGACAATTACCGCACGCAGGTCGCCGCCGCGATCCCGGCGGGTGAAGGGCCGGACGTCGTGCAGCTGTTCTACGGCTGGCTGAACGACTACGTCGAAGCCGAGCTGATTCAGCCCCTGCCGACCGACACGTTCCCCGCGGAGACCATCGAGTCCGAGTACTTCCCGATGGTGCAGGCGATGGAGATCGACGGCGAATACTGGGCGCTGCCGACCGCCGTGCGCTCGCTCGCCCTGTTCTACAACAAGCGCCTGTTCGAGGACGCCGGCATCGAAGGCCCGCCCGAGACGCTGGACGAGCTGGTCGACTACGCGATCCAGCTGACCGAGCGCGACGGCGCGGGCAACCTCACCCAGGCCGGCCTGACCACGGGCATGACCGCGCAGGACCACCATTGGTGGCGCGAAGTCCTGGTGCGCCAGTTCGGCGGCACGCCCTACAACGAGGACTATACCGAGGTCACCTACGACGACGAGGCCGGCATCGAGGCGCTGGAATATTACCTCGCCTTCCAGACCGAGCACGGAGCGTCCGAGAGCAGCTTCATGGACGAGCCGCAGGCCGCCTTCCGGGCCGGCCGTGCGGGGATGCACATCGACGGCTCCTTCCGGATCGGCGCGCTGAACGACACGCGCGGGCTGGACTGGGGCGTGGCGGAACTGCCGGCGGGGCCGGACGGCACGCAGTCGAACTATTCCTCCTACTGGGTGAACGCGATCACGAGCTCCGCCGAGGGTGAGGAGTACGAAGCATCCGTGAAGTTCATGGAGTACGTCACCTCCCCCGAGGCCATGCAGATCTGGCTGGAGGTGGTTGGGGAGCTTCCCGCCAAGCAGGCGGTCGGCATGACCGACGAAAACGCCAATGACGAGGTCTACGGCCCCTTCATTCGCGGGCTCGAATATGCGCACACGACGATCTTCGCAGACGAGAGCGCGCAGCGGCAGTTGATGGTCGAGATGGTCGAGCGGGTGTTCCTCGAGGATATGGACCCGGCCGAAAGCCTCGGCATCGCCGCCGAGGCGGAGCAGGCCATCCTCGACGATTACTACAGCGAGTGATCGCGACCGGGGCGCGGGCGGGGTCTTCCCTGCCCCGTCCGCGCCCCACCTGATTTCCGCGGGCCGTGATCCCGACACCCTAGCCACACCTGACACGCCGGAGAGCGAGCGGACTTGGCCGACATACCTGACAGTACCGGACCCGGATCAAGTGGCCTGAAGGGCCGCTGGCACCGCCTGAGCATCCGCCAGAAACAGGTGGTGTGGGCGTGGGGTTTCCTCGCGATCCCGATCGTCTTCTACGTGGTGGTGCGCTTCTACCCGACCGCCGACGCCTTCATCCTGTCGTTCCAGGAATGGAACATGCTGAGCGACCGGGAATGGGTCGGCTTCGACAATTACGTCCGGCTCTGGAACGATCCGGTGTTCTGGAAAGTGTTCGTCAACACGTTCGAATACCTCATTATCGGCACGCCGATCAGCCTCGTGCTCGCCTTCATCGTGGCCTACCACCTCGACAAGGTGCGCTTCATGCACGGCACGATCCGGGCGCTATACTTCCTGCCGTTCATGACCTCCGCCGTCGCGATGGCGTGGGTCTGGCGGTGGTTCTACCAGCCGGTGCCGACCGGGCTGTTCAACAACTTCCTCGCACAGTTCGGCATACCGCAGTTCCCGTTCCTGCAATCGACGACGACCGCCCTGCCCTCGATCCTCGCGCCGGCGGTGTGGGCCGGGCTGGGCTTCCAGATCATCATCTTCATGGCCGGTCTGCGGGCGATCCCGGTCACCTATTACGAGGCCGCGCGGGTCGACGGGCTCTCGAACTGGGCGCAACTCTGGCAGATCACCATCCCGCTGTTGAAGCCGACGATCGTGTTCCTCGTTGTGTTCAGCTCCATCGGATTCCTGCGGATCTTCGACCAGGTCTTCAACATGACCTCGACCAATCCGGGCGGGCCGCTCAATTCCACCAAGCCGCTGGTGCTGATGATCTACGAGACCGCGTTCGGGGGCCGCAGCCGCATGGGACAGGCCGCCGCGCAGACGGTGGTCCTGTTCACCATCCTGCTGATCGTGAGCCTGCTGCAGCTCCGCATTCTGAGAGACCGCTGATGAGTGTCGCCGACGACATCGAAGTGCGCGCCTCCTCCGAAACGCTGCTGAAGGCGGAGCGGGGGCCGCGCCGGCCGCGCAACATGGGGCAGATCATCCGCTGGATCGTGCTGTTCCTCGGCGGGATCCTGATGGTGATGCCGCTGGTCTACATGCTGTCGACCTCGCTCAAGTTCCCGTTCGAGGTCTACAACCTGAACCTGATCCCCGAGGAGCCGACGCTCGAGAACTATGCCTACGTGCTGGAGGACGGGCGCTTCTATCGCTGGCTGCTGAACTCGACCGTGATCGCGACGATCACCACGATCTCGACGCTGATCTTCGACAGTCTCGTCGGTTATGTCCTGTGCAAGTTCCGCTTTCGGGGCCGTTACATCGTCTTCATCGCGATCCTCTCCACGCTGATGATCCCGACGGAGATGCTGGTGATCCCGTGGTACCTGATGAGCCAGGCGCTCGGCTGGCTCGACACTTACTGGGGCATCATGTTCCCGGGGCTGATGACGGCCTTCGGCACGTTCCTGATGAAGCAGTTCTTCGAGACGGTGCCCGACGATTTCATCGAGGCGGCACGGATCGACGGTCTGAACGAGTTGCAGATCTGGTGGTCGGTCGCGATGCCTCTGGTGCGGCCTGCGCTGGCCGCGCTCGCCATCTTCGTCTTCCTCGGCAACTGGACGGCCTTCATCTGGCCGCTGATCGCGACGAACGATTTCGACAAGTTCACGCTGCCGGTCGGGCTCGCGACATTCGGCGACGAGGCGGACGTGCAATGGGAGCTCATCATGACCGGCGCGGCCATCGCGACGCTGCCGACGCTGATCTTCTTCCTAATCTTCCAGCGCTTCATCATCCGGGGCGTGGTCATGGCGGGGCTCAAGGGATGACGGACCGAAGCACCTTTCCCGATCCCGTCTACCGCGACACGGTCCTTGCCCCGCTGTTCGAAGGGGTGAAGACCCATTACGCCGGCCACATGGGCGAGATCGACCGCGCCCACCTCGTGATGCTCGTCGAGACCGGCATCCTGTCGGCGGAGGTCGGCGCGAAGATCGCGGGCGCCCTGTCGGAGATCGAGGCGGAGACGGACCCCGACGCGCTGACCTACACTGGCGAGTTCGAGGATTACTTCTTCTACGTCGAGAGCCGGCTGAAGGCGAAGCTCGGCGCGGACACCGGCGGCGCGCTGCATACCGCGCGGTCGCGCAACGACATCGACCACACGCTCTTCAAGATGGCGCTCAGGACCCGCGCGGACGGGATGGAGACGCTGCTGCTCGACCTTGCGGACGCGCTGATCGGCAAGGCGCGGGCGGAGGCGGCGACGCCGATCGTCGCGTACACTCACGGTCAACCGGCGCAGGCCTCGACCTTCGGTCACTACCTGTCGGCGGTGATCGAGGTGCTGCTCGGCGACATCACCCGGCTGGCGCAGGCGCGCGCGTCGATCAACCTCTGCCCGATGGGCGCGGCGGCGATCACCACCTCGGGCTTCCCGATCGACCGGGGGCGCGTGTCGCACCTGCTGGGCTTCGCGGAGCCGAAGCGGAACGCCTACGGCTGCATCGCCTCGGTCGACTACATCACCGGTTATTACTCGGCGCTGAAGCTGCCCTTCCTGCACCTCGGCCGGGTGATCCAGGACATGGCCTTCTGGTCGGCGTTCGAGGTCGGGCAGCTCTACGTGCCAAACGCGCTCGTGCAGGTCAGCTCGATCATGCCGCAGAAACGCAACCCGGTGCCGGTGGAGCACATGCGCCACTTGGCCAGCGTCACGGTCGGGCGGTGCGAGACGATGCTGACCACGATGCACAACACGCCCTTTACCGACATGAACGACAGCGAGGGCGAGGTGCAGTCCGCCGGCTACGGCGCGTTCGAGACCGGCGCGCGGGTCGCGGCGCTGATGGCGGCGTTCCTGCCGGCCTGCTCGATCCGGGCGGACCGTGTCGCGGCGAACGCCGACGCCGCCTGCGTCACGATCACCGAGCTTGCCGACACGCTTGTGCGGGCCGAGGGGCTGTCCTTCCGGCAGGCGCATCACGTCGCTTCCGTCACAGCCAAGGCGGTGATCGCGAAGGGCGAGCCGCTCGGCGCGGGCTACGACGCCTTCTCCGCCGCGTTCGAGGCCGAAGCGGGTCGCGCGACCACGCTGGACGCAGCCGCCTTCGCCGACGCGGTCTCCGTCGAGACCTTCATCGCCCGCCGCGACCGCTTCGGCGGGCCGGCGGAGGGCGCGCTGTCCGAGGCGCTCGACGCCTACACAGCAGACGCCGCCGATCTGCGCCTCACGCTCGAGGGTGACAAGGCGCGGCGCGACAAGGCCGGGGCGGAGCTCGCCGCGGCATTCCTGAATTTGACGGAGCCCCGCTGATGGCCACCCTTGCCCTGCGCGACCTCGTGAAGACCTTCGACAAGACGGAGGTTCTCCACTCGATCAGCCTAGACGTTGAGGACGGCGAGTTCGTCGTCTTCGTCGGCCCTTCCGGCTGCGGGAAATCGACCACCCTGCGGATGATCGCGGGGCTGGAGGAAGTGACCTCCGGCACCGTGTCGATCGGCGGCAAGGTCGTGAACAACCTGGAGCCGAAGGACCGGGACATCGCCATGGTGTTCCAGAACTACGCGATCTACCCGCACCTTTCGGTGCGCCGCAATATCGCGTTCGGGCTGCGGACCTCGAAGATGTCGAAGGCCGACAAGGAGAAGCGGATCGAGGAGGTTGCAGGCATTCTCGGCATGACCGAATACCTCGACCGGCGGCCGAACCAGCTGTCGGGCGGTCAGCGGCAGCGTGTCGCGATCGGCCGGGCGATGGTGCGCGACCCGGCAGTATTCCTGTTCGACGAACCGTTGTCCAACCTCGACGCGCAGCTTCGGACGCAGATGCGCCTCGAGATCAAGAAGCTGCACAAGCAGGTCGGCAACACGATCGTCTTCGTCACCCACGATCAGGTTGAGGCGATGACGATGGCCGACCGGATCGTCATCATGAAGGACGGCCATATCCAGCAGATCGGCACGCCCGCCGAGGTCTATCACCATCCCGCCAACAGCTTCGTCGCGCAGTTCATCGGCGCGCCGGCGATGAACATGCTGCCGGTCGAGCTTGGCCCCCAGGGGGCGACCCTGCCGGGGGGCGGCGTGATCCGCCTTCCCGTCGACAGGACCGGCCCCGCGATGCTGGGGGTGCGGCCCGACGACCTGACGCCGGACCCGGAGATCGTGCTGATCGAGGGCGAAGTGACGGTGCAGGAGCCGCTCGGCTCGGAGACGCTGATCTACGTGACTACGCCGGCGGGCGAAGTCGTGGCGCGGGCGGACGGACGGACGCCACCTGCGCTCGGCTCGCAGGTGCGGCTCGGCGCGTCGCCGGACACGCTCCACCTGTTCGATGCAGAGACCGGCCAGGCCCTGAGATGAGCGCCGCCCCCGCCCCTTCCGGCGGCGCGGTTCTCTGTGTCGGCCGGCTCTATTGCGACCTCGTCTTCACCGGCGTGCCACGGCTGCCGAGCCTCGGGACGGAGGTGTTCGCCGAAGGGCTGTCGCTTCATGCGGGCGGCGGGCCGACGATCACGGCCGCCTGCCTCGCCGCACTCGGCCGTCCCGTGGGGCTGGCCGCGACGCTTCCCGTGGCGCCCTTCGATACACCGATGCGGGCGGAGCTCGACCGGCTCGGCGTGTCAGACGCGCTCTGCGATGTCGCGCCGGAGGGGAGCGATCCCCAGCTGACGGCGGTCATGGTGTCGGGCGGGGAACGTGCGTTCCTAACGCGCGCTCCGGGTGCCGCCCTGCCCCGCCTCTCGGCTGGCGACCTCGACGGGTTCGCACATGTCCACATCGGCGAGCTGAAGTCGCTGATGGAGAACCCGTGGCTGGTCCCGCTGGCGCGGGGGGCCGGGTTGACCATCTCGCTCGACTGCGGGTGGGAGGACGTGCTGCCGGACGGCGCGGCGGACCTGATCGCGTCGGTCGATTTGTTCCTGCCCAACCGGGCGGAGTCTTTCCGGCTGGCGGAGGCCGGGCTGGGCGACAGCCCGGCAATGCTGACGGTCGTGAAGGCCGGTGCAGACGGGGCCTTCGCTCACCAGTTCGACAACGTGCTGCATGTGCCGGCGGAGCCGGTCGCGGTCGTGGACACGACGGGTGCTGGCGACGCCTTCAACGGCGGCTTCCTGCATCGCTGGCTGGAGAAGGCGCCGCTGGAAGAGTGCCTCGCGCTCGGCAACATCTGCGGGGCGCGGGCGGTCTCTGCCGTGGGCGGGACCGCAGGTCTTGCCGGACTGGGCGACAGACTTGCCGGAAAGCGGGCGACGACGGGCTGACCGTCGCCGCCCCGTTTCATCAGGCGCCGGTCACGCGCCAGACCACGTCGCCGACGTCGTCGGCCATCAGCAGCGACTTGCCGTCCGGGCCGACCTTCACGCCGACGGGACGACCGTAGGATGTCTTCTCATCCTCGGAGAGGAAGCCCGACAGGATGTCGCGCGGCGGGCCCGAAGGCTTGCCGTTCTGGAACGGGACGAAGATCAGCTTGTAGCCCGAGAGCGTCGAGCGGTTCCACGAACCGTGCTGGCCGATCGCCATGCCGTCGGGGAAGCCCGGCAGCGTGCCCGCCGGCACCCAGCAGAGGCCGAGCGAGGCGGTGTGACCGCCGAGCGCGTAGTCCGGCTTGATCGCGCTGTCGACCTTCGCCTTGTCCTGCGGGACGCGGTCATCGACGATCTTGCCCCAGTAGCAGTAGGGCCAGCCGTAGAAGCCGCCGTCCTCGACCGAGGTGAGGTAGTCCGGCGGTGTCTCGTCGCCGAGACCGTCGCGTTCGTTGACCACGGTCCAGAGCTTGTCGGTCGTCGGCTCGAACGCCGTGCCGACCGGGTTGCGCAGGCCGCCGGCAAAGACGCGCGCCTTGTCGGTGGCGATGTCGTATTCCCAGATGCAGGCCCGGCCCTCTTCGGCCTCCATCCCGTTGTCGCCGATGTTGGAGTCAGACCCGACGCCGGCATAGAGCTTGGTGCGGTCGGGCGAGACGATCAGGCTGCGCGTCCAGTGGCCGCCCGGCTTGAAGTCGACGAGCTTGCGGCCCGGCCCCTTGAGGGAGGTCGCGCCCTCCTCGTAGTCGAAAGCGACGATGCCGTCGGTGTTGCCGACGTAGAAGGTGCCGTCGACGAGGGCCATGCCGAAGGGCTGGCGCTGGTTCTCGAGGAACACGTGCCGTTCTTCCGCGACGCCGTCGCCGTCGGCATCCCGCCAGAGCGTGATGCGGTTGGCGCTTTTGCCGAGCGCGCGGGCGCGGCGCATCGTGGCCTGCATCGCGCGTTCGAACATGCTGTTCGGCGGGCCGGCTTCCTGCAGCGCCTCGGCGATCAGGACGTCGCCGTTCGGCAGCACTTCGATCCAGCGGGGGTGCTGAAGCTCGCTGGCGAAGGCGTTGACCTTCAGGCCGGACGCAGTCTTCGGCACCTGCCCGTCCGACCAGCCTTTCGCGGTCGGCATCTTCAGGGTCATGATGCCCTGCTTTTTGGCGTCGGGGATCGAGGGGTCGCCCCCCATCGCCTGTGTCCCCGGCGCACCCATGCGCCGCAGGAGCACCATCGTTCCGCCCACCATCGAGGTGGCTCGCGCCATGAAGTCCATGGTTTCCTCCGGTATAAAGATCTTGATGTGTCTATCGCAAAGCTGCGGGTGATAGAACCGCATTCACCCCGGCGCGGCCCTCAGCAGCATTCCGAACAGGTCGCGCGGTTCGTCGGGGTCGGCGAGCAGGTCGAGCTGCTCGCAATAGGGATGGGACTTCAACGCGGCGTGGATGTAGCGCAGGGCGGAGAAATCCTCCGTCGCGAAGCCGACGCTGTCGAACACGGTGATCTGCCGCTCGTCGCGGCGGCCCGTGGCGGTGCCGGTGATCACCTGCCAAAGCTCGGTGACCGGGTGGTCATCGTCGAGTTGCTGGATCTCGCCCTCGATCCGGGTCTGCGGCGGGTATTCCACGAAGATGTCCGACCGCAGGAGGATGTCGCGGTGCAGCTCGGTCTTGCCCGGGCAGTCGCCACCGACGGCGTTCACGTGCAGCCCCGCGCCGACCATGTTGTCAGTGAGGATCGTCGCATATTGCTTGTCCGCCGTCGCGGTGGTGACGATGTCCGCGCCCTCAACCGCCTCTTCGGGCGCCGCGCAGCACGTGATGTCGAAGCCGAAGGCGGCAAGGTTGGCGGCGCAGCGCTCTGTCGCGGCGGAGTCGATGTCGAACAGGCGCAGCCGGTCCACGCCGAGCAGCGCCTTGAAGGCGAGCGCCTGGAACTCCGACTGGGCGCCGTTGCCGATGATCGCCATCGTCTTCGCCCCCGGCCGGGCGAGGTATCTGGCCGCGACGGCGGATGTCGCCGCGGTGCGCAGCGCGGTGAGGATCGTCATCTCGGTCAGCAGCAGGGGATAGCCCGTCTCGACCTCGGCGAGCAGGCCGAAGGCAGTGACCGTCTGCCGGCCGCTCTTCGTGTTGCCGGGATGGCCGTTGACGTACTTGAACCCGTAGAGCGTGCCGTCGCTGGTCGGCATCAGCTCGATCACCCCGATCTTGCTGTGGGAGGCGACGCGGGGCGTCTTGTCGAAGCTCTCCCACCGGGTGAAGTCATGCTCCACGTGCTCGGCCAGTTCGCGCAGGAAACGCTCGATCCCGATCGCGTGGACGAGCTTCATCATGTTTTCGACGCTGACGAAGGGAACGAGGTTTAGGTCCTTGAGCATCTGCACCCTGCCTGAAACGGAAGACGGGGCGATGCTAGCATCGCCCCGTCTCCCTTGGCTATCTCGGGAAAGATCAGCCCTTCACGCCGGACGAGATCATGACGGCCTCGGTGACCCGGCGCTGGAAGACAAGGTAGGCGACCGCGACCGGCATGGCGGCCAGCAGCGCGACGGCCATCAGCTTGGCGTAGAAGACGCCGAAGGTGTCGTTCACCTGCGTGATGCCGACCGGGATCGTCATCTTGCTTTCGGTCGTGGTGACGAGGAACGGCCAGAAGAAGTTGTTCCAGGCCCCGATGAAGGTGATGATCGCGAGCGCGGTCGTGATGCCCCAGTTCAGCGGCATGTAGACCTTGAACAGCAGGGTGTAGTCGCGGCCCCCGTCAAGCAGCACTGCCTCCTTCAGCTCTTTCGGCACGGCGTCGAAGAACTGTTTGTAGACGATGATGACCACCGGAACGACGAGCTGCGGGATGATGATCCCCGCCCACGTGTTGATGAGGCCGAACTGGTTCATCATGATGAACTGGGAGACGACGAGCGTCTGGCTTGGGATCATGAAGCAAGCCAGCACGATCCCGTAGAGGAGCCGCCGCCCGGGGAAGCGCATCTGGCTGATGGCATAGGCGCACATCATGCCGGAGATGATGACCAGCACCGTGATGATGAGCGCGGTGCCGATCGAGTTCAGATACCAGGTCAGGATCCGGGTGTTGGTCAGCGTCTGCACGAAGTTGTCGGGCACGAACTGGTCCGGCAGCAGCCCGGCCTGCGGGCTCACCACCCGCTCCTCGGTACGGAACGAGGTGACGAGCGCCCAGTAGAGCGGGAAGAACCAGATCGCCCCGGCGATCAGCGTGATGAAGGTGAGAATGCGGTTCTCGATCTTGCGCGTTTTCATCAGCGCCGCCCTCCGATCCGAAGAAGCTGGAATTGCAGGATGGACACCACGGCGATCAGCACGAAGGCGACGAGCGCGATGGCCGAGGCATAGCCCGAGTTATTGAGCTGGAAGGCCTCGCGGTAGACCATCATCAGTAGCACGTAGGAGGAGTTGAACGGTCCGCCCTGCGACAGCAGATAGACCTGGTCGAAGATCTTGAGCTGCAGGATGAGCTGGAGCGTCAGGACGAGCGCGGTCACCGGCCAGAGCAGCGGCCATGTCACCCGCCAGAACTTCTGTCCCGTGGTCGCACCGTCGAGCGATGCCGCCTCGTAGAGTTCGGAGGGAATGTTGCGCAGGCCGGCGATGAACAGCAGCACGTTGAAGCCGTTGGTCCACCAGATCGTCACGACGGCGATCATGGGCATGACCCAGTAGGGGTTGCCGAAGACCTTCACGGGCTTGCCGGTGAAATATTCGAAGAGCGGCTGAAGCACGCCGAAGGTGTTGTCCAGCATCCAGCTCCAGATGATCGTGACGACCGAGACGGGCAGGATGTAGGGTAGGAAGAAGACCGCGAGAATGAAGGCCTGCATCCGCCCCGACAGCCGGTTCACCATCAGCGCGATACCAAGCGCGATGATTGTCGTCGGGATGACGGTCAGCAGGATGAAGTAGCCGTTGTTCTTGAGCGAGGTCCAGAACAGTCGGTCGCCGAACAGGCGGGTGTAGTTGTCGAGGCCGACCCACTCACCCTCGCCGATCAGCGGCGCGTTGGTGAAGGACAGCCGTACGACGTCGATCATGGGGTAGAGGAACGCCAGGGCGAACATGACCACGAACGGGGCGATCATTGTGTAGGCGACGATGATATGCCGTCTTCTGTTTCGTTTGCTGGCCATGCGGTCGGGCGCCCTTCTGAGGTGTCTTGTCTTTGATGGAGGGCCCGCGCCGGGCGATGCCGGCGCGGGCCTTGGTCATGTGACCGCTTAGCGGTTCATCATGCCGGAGAGTTCGGCCTTCATCTGCTCGATCGCGTCAGCGGGCTCGAGGTAGCCGGCGAGCGCCGGGACGAGCACGTTGAGCGCCTGGTCGTAGACCGGGGAGGCCACGCCGGCGATCGGGTCGGCCGGGTCGAAGGACGCGGTGTCGGCGAGCGAGGCGTAGGTCGCGTTCGGCTCCATCGACTGGTACTCGTCGCTTTCGGTGGTCGCCACGTAGGCCGGGATGTGACCGGCGGAGGCCCAGCCGATGGAGTTCTCTTCCATCCAGCCGATGACGGTCATGACCGCTTCACGCTTCTCGGGGTCCATTTCCTCGTCCTGCGCCGGGATGGCGAAGGCGTGGGAGTCGGCCCAGGTGGCGGACTCGTCGAGAAGGGTCGGAACCTGCACGGCGCCCCACTCGAAGCCGAGCGTGCCGGCGTCGGCCATGTCGGTCATCGTCGGGACTTCCCAAACGCCGTTCAGCTGGAACGCGCTCTGGCCGCCGGTGAAGAGCGCGACGGAGGCTTCGTATTCCGCCTGGTCGGGCACCCAGCCCTGCTCGTTCCAGTTCGTCATGATCTCGAGCGCGCGCACCGCCTTGTCGGTGTTGTCGCCGGGGAGCACTTCGCCGTCGACGATGAACTCGCCGCCCTGCTGGCTGAGCAGGGTGTAGAAGACGCGCCACACGCCACCGTCACCACCGGTCTGGTAGGACAGCGGGGTCTGGGAGCCGTTCTCGGCCGCGGCCTGAAGGGCGGCTTCGAAGTCCTCGAGGCTCTCGATGCCGGTCAGGTTGCCGTCGGCGTCGAGGTAGTCGGTGCCTTCGAGGAAGCTCTTGTTGTAGTAGAGCACGAGCGAGTGGATATCGAACGGGATGGCGTAGAGTTCACCGTCCGGGCCGGTCGCGGCTTCGATCGAGGACGCGAAGAAATCGTCCTTGGTGAGGCCGGCCACTTCGAGGTCGGCATCGGTGATCGGCGACAGGACGCCCTCTTCCAGCGCGAGCGGCACGCGGGACAGGTGGTAGGTCATGACGTCGGGGCCTTCGCCGACGGCGGCGGAGGTGCGGACCTTCGTGTAGAACGGCACGCCCCACTCGAGCGTGGTCGCGTCGATCTGGATGTCTTCGTGCTCTTCATTGAAGCCGTCGATCAGGGCCTTCATGCGAACGCCGTCACCGCCGGAAAGGAAGTCCCACCAGACAACAGTCTGCTGAGCCGCCGCGGGCAGCGCCAGAATGGACGCCGTCGTGGCCGCAAGGATAGTTCTCATACCGATCATTGGTTTTCCTCCCTGTTGATCGTTGGTTACCCCCTGCCCCGTTGGTCCGGGGCAGGAGACGATTGATTAGCGGAGCCGCTGTCCATCCGGGTCGAAGACCAGGACGTCTTCCGGCTTCGCGCCGAGGCCGATGGTCTGGCCCTCGAGTGCTTCGCGCAGGCCGTGGCGTTCCACGACCAGCTGGGTGTCGTCAGCCATCTTGAGGTGCAGGTAGGAGACGCCGCCGAGCTGTTCGGCCATGTCCACCGTCGCCTGCACGCCACCTTCCACGATGTCGAAATGCTCGGGCCGGATGCCGATCAGCACGTGCTGGCCGGGCTCGAGCTTCGATTGCCGGACGGACGCCTTCATGTGCGCCGTTTCGCCGTCGGTCAGCTTCACCGTGACAGTTTCCCCCTCGACCGAGGCGACCTCGGCGTTGAGGAAGTTCATCGACGGAGAGCCGATGAAGCCGGCAACGAACCGGTTGTCGGGATCGTCGTAGAGCGACAGCGGCGTGCCCGCCTGCTGCACCACGCCCGACTTCAGCACGAAGATGTCGTCGGCGAGCGTCATCGCCTCCACCTGGTCGTGCGTGACGTAGATCATCGTCGCGCCGATCTGGCGGTGAAGCCGCGCCAGTTCGAGCCGCATCGCGACGCGCAGTTCGGCGTCGAGGTTCGACAGCGGCTCGTCGAACAGGAAGACCTTCGGTTCGCGCACGATGGCGCGGCCGATGGCGACCCGCTGACGCTGACCGCCCGACAGGGCGGACGGCTTCTTGTCGAGGTGATCGGTGAGCTGGAGGATGCGCGCGGCTTCCTCCACCTTTTCCTTCACCGTGGCCTTCGGCGCCCGTGCGAGGCGCAGCGAGAAGGCCATGTTCTCGAACACGCTCAGGTGCGGATAGAGCGCGTAGTTCTGGAACACCATGGCGACGCCGCGGTCTGCGGCCTCTTCGTCGGTGACGTCGTCACCTTCGATCTCGATCCGCCCGCCGGACGTGTCCTCCAGCCCTGCGATCATGCGCAGGAGCGTGGATTTCCCACATCCGGACGGGCCGACGAAGACCGCGAAGTCACCCTTCGGTATTTCCATCGAAACGTCGTGAATGACGTCGGCGGCGCCGAACGACTTCTTGACGTTGGTCAGACGAACGCCTGCCGTCATCGCGATCTCCTTCTCAGCCAACCTTGAGTTTCACGACATGATACGACAGCGGCGCGAGGCTGCCCTTCAAGGAACCGTCATCGACACCGATGCCCTTGCCGTCGGTCGGCGCGATGGCGTCGGGCTTGTCGGGGCCGTTGGTCGCTTCGAGGTCGTGACCTTCCATGACTTTGTGCATGATGACCTCGGCGCTGTCGAAGCCGGTAAGCGACATCGAAAGCTCCGCCGTCTCGGTCAGGTGCCGGTTCAGCGCGAAGACCGTCACGGTGCCCGCGGCACGGTCCCAGGTCGCGGCGATATCCATGTAGGGAACGTCGCTGGCGACCTCGCAATTGTAGGTCGGACCATCGACGGAGACGTTCAGCGCCTCGCCGCGGCCGTGCAACGACGCGAACTGGTAGGGCCAGTAGATCGTCTGGCGCCATGCCGGGCCGCCCTTCTCCGCCCGGATCGGGGCGATGACGTTCACGAGCTGCGCGATACAGGCGATGCGGACCCGGTCGGAGCGGCGGATGAACTCGTTCAGCAGGCCGCCGATGAACAGCGCGTCCTCGAAGTTGTAGTCCTCTTCCAGAAGCGCGGGGGCTTCCGGCCAGTCCCACGTGTGCCAGCGCTTATGGTCTTCCTCGCGGATGTGATACCAGACGTTCCACTCGTCGAAGCAGATGTAGACGTCGTTCTTGGCGCGCTTCTTGGCCTTGATGAAGTCGATGACGCCGCCGATCGCCTGGATGTAGCGGCCCGTCTCCTCGATCTTGCCGAAGAAGTTCAGCGTGTCCTTCGAGGAGTTGCCGAAATACTTGTGCAGCGAGATGTAGTGGACGTTCTCGTAGCACTCGTCGAGCACCTGGCGCTCCCACTCGGGGTAGGTCGCCATGCCGTCGTTCGAGGAGCCGCAGACGATGAACTCGGCACCCGGCGTGATCTGACGCAGGGCTTTCGCGGTCTCGTCGGCGATACGGCCGTATTCCTTGGCTTCCTTGTGGCCGATCTGCCAGGGACCGTCCATCTCGTTGCCGAGGCACCACATCTTGACGTCGTAGGGGTCCTCGACGCCGTGGCTCTTGCGGAGATCGGACCAGAAGGTGCCGCCCGGCATGTTCACGTACTCGACGAAGTCGCGCGCATCCTGCAGGCCCTTGGAGCCGAGGTTGACGGCGAGCATCATCTCGATGTCCGTCTCCTTCGCCCAGTGGGCGAATTCATTGATGCCGACCTGGTTGCTTTCGCGCGAACGCCACGCGAGGTCCATCCGCATCGGGCGATCCTCTTTCGGACCGATGCCGTCTTTCCAGTCGTAGGCCGAGACGAAGTTGCCGCCGGGATAGCGGATGGCCGGGATGTTGAGGCCCTTGACCAGCTCCATCACGTCCTTGCGGAAGCCCATGTGGTCCGCTTCGGGGTGGCCCGGCTCGTAGATGCCGGAGTAGATCGCCCGGCCCATGTGCTCGATGAACGCCGCATAGAGGCGGTCGTCGATCGTGCCGATCCGGAAATCGCGGTGGAGCGCCGCATTCACTTTCATTCGTCCTGGTCCTTCTTTTTCGGCCGCGTCAGCGACGCGGGGGAGTCCGTGGTGTCAGAGCGGTGTGACCGCGATGGCGCGCTGTCCCGTCGCCGCGAGAGCGGGGCCGAGCGGGTTGCGCAGCGGCAGGCCGAAGCCGTCCGCCTCGATTTCGAAGATGTCTCCGGGCTCGGATCGGAACTCCTCCCCATGGGAGGAGACGACGCCGCCGAAAATGTGGATGTGGACGTCTCCCGGCCGGCGGAAGGCGTCGTAGCAGAAGTGCGTGCCCTCGAGCATGGCGATGTCATGGGTCATCGTCGCCTCGCCCGTGTGGAAGCGCCGCTCGTGGACGATCGCCGTGCCCCGCCGGATGCGGGAGACGCCGATCACGTCGCGCGGCAGAGAGCCGAGCCGGAGCTCGGGGCCGACCGAGGCGGGCCGCAGCCGCGAGCGGGCGCTCGGCGCGTTCGCCCCGTCGGACGCCACGAACTCGTTGGCGAGCGCAAAGCCCAGACGGAAGGGCGCACCGTCGGTGCCGATGACGTAAAGCCCGGCGAGTTCCGGCTCTTCCGCGGCCTCGTGCGTCGGACGGGGCGGCGGCAGGTCCATGCCCGGCGCAACCAGCGAGTCGCCGTTGCCCTTGTAGTACCAGTCCGGCCCGGTGCCCTCGGCCCCGTCGCGGTCGTCGTTGCCTGCGCAGGTGAGATAGAGCCGGGACGGCTCGGGATGGGTCAGCGGCGGCAGGACGCGCCCTTCGAGGTAGCATTGCTCGAGGTCGATCACCGCGCCGAAGCCGAGCGACTGGATGCGGGCCGAGATGGTCACGCCCCGCTCGATGCAGTCACAGACCAGGTCGTAGACGGTCTGGAAGCCCCGCAGACGGTAGGCTTCCGTCCCTTCGCGCAGAACAACAGCAGTTCGTCCATCGTTATCCCTGACCTGAGAAAGCAGCATGTGTTGTTGTCGACCTCCCCCCGGCAGACAAGCAGGCAGCACGCCCGGGCAAGGTGTTCCCGTCGAGCTGTCCAGCATCTCTGTCGAAGTCTCCTCCCCTGCGCCGCACGTTGTCCGGCGCGTTCTCCGACCACACGGTTACCGGCGCCTCATATTTCATACAAATTCGATGTTTGACTTCCGATATAACGAGGCTGATATATCCACGCAGTTTTTGCAGCGCAGCAAGGGGTGTCGCCGTTGGATCGGGACTCACTTATTCGTCAGGGACTTAAGCTGTCCCAGCTCCGTCTGCTGAGGGCAATCGGCGAGACCGGACAGGTCAGCGCCGCTGCAGCGCAGCTTGCGATGTCACAACCCGCTGCGTCGCGCATGATGGCTGACCTCGAGCGTCTGACGGGGGTCAAGCTCTACGAACGCCACCCGCGGGGAATCATGCTCACCGATGCCGGGCGGATGCTGGCGGCGCGGGCGCGACGGATCACGCAGGAGCTGGAGGATGCCGGCCACGCCCTGTCGAAACTGTCGAGCGGCGTACGCGGACGGGTCATGTTCGGCGCCGTGACCGGGCCCGCGCTGGAGGTCGTGATCCCGGCGATCCGGCAGGCCCGGCTCACCCATCCAGAGATCGAGTTGAGCGTGAACGTCGACACGTCCGACCACCTCGCCGAGGCGCTGGTGGGCGGGGAACTCGACTTCTACATCGGCCGTCTGCTCGGCAATATCGACGCGTCGGACGTCGAGTTGCGCGAGATCGGGCCGGAGTGGATCCACCTGCTCGTCCGCGCCGACCATCCGCTGCTGCGCCGGCCGCAGGTGACGCTGGACGAAGCGCTCGCCTACGACTGGATCATGCAGCCGATCGGCGGTCTGATGCGCCATACGGTGGAGCTGTTCCTGCTCCACCAGGGGTTCGAACTGCCCGCCCGGACGATCAGCACCGCGTCCCTGCTCGTCACCCTCTCGCTCGTCGCGACAACCAACGCGATCGCGCCGGTACCCCGCGCGGTCTACGACTTCTACGCCAGCCAGCAGGGCCTCGGCGCGCGGCTCGACTACCTTCCGGTCGATACCGAGATCAGCGTCGTCCCCTACTCGATCATCACCCGCCGCAACGACCCGCTGTCCGCCTCCGCGCGGCTGTTCCTCGACATCATCGAGGCCCGGCTCGACGCGGAAGGGCCGGACCTGCGGGGCTGGCTGTCGAGCGAGTAGGCGGCGCCGGAGACGAAGACCGGTCCGCCAAGGAAATGCGAGACCACCTTGGTCGGGCAAGCGCGCTCTACAGCCTCAAGAACCGCGACATCTGAGACCTGCGTGCGGCGCATGGCGGGTTGCCGCAGCGCGGCCCGGGGCATTTTGCACTTGCGGCATGAGCGTTCAGTTCATACTGAACACTCTGAACGAAAGAAGCCCATGCAAGACACCGACCTGAAGTTCATCGAGTTGCTCGGCAGCATCGCCCAGGACCAGGGCAGCCCCAGGATCGCCGGAGAGATCATGGGCTACCTCACCTTGTCCGGAGACGATTGCAGTCTCAGCGAGATCGCCGAGGCGCTCGGCGTGTCCAAGGCCTCCGTCTCGACCAATGTCCGGCTGCTCGAGACACGGGGGTCCGCAGTCCGGGTGAACCGGCGCGGCTCCCGGCAGGATCACTGGCGCGCAAGCGATGACCCGCACAGCCGCATCCTCACCCGGATGTCGGAGACCTTCTACCGCTTCGCCCGGCAGATCGAGGACGTCGCCGGTGAGTTTCCCGACGACACCGAAAAACGACGGAAGGTCGAGGAGACCGCGTTCTTCTATCGCAAATCCGCCCGTTTCCTTGCGGCCTGGTCCGAGGATTTCGACCAGCCCGCCCCCGCAACGCCCGCCGAGACCGAGTAGCCGCCATGTCCGACAAACCGACCGAACCACCCAAGCCCGACTGGGCCCTCACCCGTCGCGAGCGCAAGGCGAAGCAGGCCATCGAAGACGGCCGCAAGCCGCCCCGGCGCAAGTGGCCGTGGGTAATCCTGCTGCTCGTCGCCGGGGGCTTCGGGCTCTACACCGCCAACGAACGCGGCCTCATCGACCTGCCCACCGGCGACATGACCGGTGAGGCGAGCGCCGCGCCGGCCGCCGAGGATGCCGAAGTACCCGTGGAAGAAACCGAACCGGCGGAAGAGCGGATCGTCCAGCTTCTGCCGAGCGAGATCGCCGAGATCGAGGTCGGAACGCTGCGCGAGACGGTGCGCATCACGGGCTCCCTCGCGCCGAACCGTCAGCTCGCCATCTCCGCGGAAGTCTCCGGCCACGTCGATGAAGTGACGCGCCGCGCCGGTGAAGACGTGACCGAGGGCGACGTGCTGATCCGGATCGGCCTCGAGACGCTGCGCAACCAGCTCGAACAGAGCCAGGCGACCGCCGACGCGACCCGCGCCCAGCTCGAATTCGCGCAAGGCGAGCTCGAGCGGACGCAGAGCCTCGTCGACCGGGGTGTCGCCACCTCCTCCACGCTCGACAGCAACGTCTCGAACGTTCAGCAACTGCAATCCAACCTTGCCGCGCTCGAACGGCAGGTCGATACCGCCGAGCAGTCGCTTGAGAAGGCGACGATCACCGCGCCGTTCTCCGGCGTCGTGTCGTCGCTCGATGTCGACCCCGGCGCGTTCGTGAGCACCGGCGCGCCGCTCCTGTCGATCGTCGACATCTCCTCGCTGGAGCTCGAGGGCGCCGTTCCGGTCTTCTACGCGCCGCGTGTGCGGACCGGGCAGACGGTCGAGATCCTCGTCGACGGCTTCGGCGACGACAGCTTCGAGGGCAAGGTGGAGCGCGTCTCGCCCGTCGCCGCGTCGGGCACGCGGATGCTGCCGATCTTCGCGGCGATCAGCAATCCCGACGGCGTCCTGCGCGGTGGCATGTTCGCCTCCGGCGAGCTTCAGCTCGACCGCAAGGACGACGTGATCGGCGTTCCGGTCGAGGCGATCCGCGAGGATGCCGAGGGCAACAGCTTCGTGCTGAAGATCGTCGACGAGATCGCCGTTCGGCAGGACATCACCATCGCCCGCATGTGGGACCGTGGCCGGGTGGCCGAGATCTCCGAGGGGCTGGAGCCCGGTGACACCATCGTCGCCGTCGCCTTCGAACGCCTGCAACCCGACACCAAAGTCACGTTGACAGGAGAGTAAGCCCCATGTTCCTGACGCGGATCTCCGTCAACCAGCCGGTCTTCGCCACCATGATCATGGTGGCGGTCTTCGTGATCGGCCTGTTCTCCTATCAGCGTATCCCGGTCGAGCAGCTGCCCGAGGTCGACTTCCCGATCGTCGCGGTCGTGACCTCCTACCCCGGCGCGACGCCGGAAGCGGTCGAGAGCGACATCATCGAGCCGATCGAGGACAGCGTCTCGACGCTTTCGGGCATCGACACGGTGACCTCCACCGCGCTGACCGGCTCGGCCATGGTGCTGATCCAGTTCCAGCTGGAAGTCGACAGCTCGGTCGCGGCGCAGGACGTGCGCGACCGCATCGCCCAGATCGAAGGCTCGTTGCCTGACAACGCAGAGGACCCGCAGATCCTCCGCTTCGACCCTTCGGAGCTGCCGATCATCTCGATCGGGATCTCGTCGGACATCTACGACCCCGGCACGCTGACCGCGATCGCCGAGGATCAGCTCGCCACACGGCTCGCCAACATCGCCGGCGTCGGCCGGGCCTCCGTCGTGGGTGGCCTGCCGCGCGAAGTCCACGTGCTGGTCGATCCCGACCGGCAGGCCTCGCTCGGCATCGGCGCGTCCGAGATCGCCGCCGCGCTCGCCGCGGAGAATGCCGACCTGCCCGCCGGTTCCGTCACGAGCGGCGACAGCACGCAATCGGTTCAGGTCGAGGGCCGGATCGAGACGCTTGGCGGCTTCGACGAGATCATCGTCGCCCGACGCGGCGGCTATCCCGTCCGCCTCGGCGACGTGGCCGACATCGACACCGACCTCGCCGAGCGCACCAGCCTCGCCATGCTGAACGGCGAGACGGCGCTCGCCGTCGACATCGTCAAGACCCAGGGCGCCAACACCGTCGCCGTGGCCGAAGCGGTGCGCGAAGAGATCGCCGAGCTCGCCGAGGATCCCTTCTACGAGGGGATCGACATCGAGATCATCCGCGACAACGCCGTCCCGGTCGAGCACAGCTTCGAGACGGTGCAATCCATGCTGATCGAGGGCGCGATTCTCGCGACCCTGATCGTCTTCCTGTTCCTCAACTCCTGGCGGTCGACCGTCATCACCGGCCTGACGCTGCCGATCTCGATCATCGGCACGATGGCGGCGATCTACTTCCTCGGCTTCACGCTCAACATGATGACGATGATGGCCCTGTCGCTGTCCATCGGCATCCTGATCGACGACGCGATCGTCGTGCGCGAGAACATCATGCGCCACTTGCAGATGGGCAAGAACCACCGGCAGGCCGCGCTCGACGGGACCAACGAGATCGGCCTCGCGGTGCTGGCCACGACCCTGTCCGTCATCGCGGTGTTCCTGCCGGTCGCCTTCATGGAAGGCATCCTCGGACGCTTCTTCCTGCAGTTCGGCGTGACCGTATCCGTCGCGGTGCTGATCTCGCTCTTCGTGTCCTTCACGCTCGACCCGATGATGTCGTCGGTCTGGTACGACCCGGCGGCGGACCCGAACCGCAAGCGGGGGCCGCTCGGCCGCCTGATCCACCAGTTCGAGCGGTTCTTCGAATGGCTCGGCCGGCGCTACGAGGGGCTGCTCCGGACGGCGCTGCGCTGGCGCAAGACCACGCTTATCGCGGCCTTCATGTTCTTCGTCGGCGGCCTTGCGCTGTTCCCGTTCGTGGGCGCCGAGTTCGTGCCCCCGGCGGACAATTCCGAGATGCAGGTCGACATCGAGATGCCGGTCGGCACGCCGCTGGAACGAACCGCCGAGAAGATCGCCCAGGTCGACGCGCTCCTGCGCGAGTTCCCGGAAGTCATCGGCACCTACGCGACGATCAACTCCGGCACCAACTCGGGTGAGAACGCCGCCTCCGTCGTCGTGCGTCTGACCGATCCGACCGAGCGCGAGATGGACCCGACGCAGCTGACACCGCTGGTGCGCGACGCGCTCGACCAGATCCCCGGCGCGCTGTTCCGGGCCGGGCCTCCCGGCTCCTTCGGCAGCGGCGTCGCGACGCCGGTCGAGGTGAAGTTCTACGGCAGCGACCTCGACGTGCTCACGCGGATCTCGTCCGAGCTCGCCGCGAACCTCGAGGCGACCGAGGGCTTCACCGACGTGCGCACCAGTCTCGACGATCCGCAGCCGACCATCGGCATCCGGGTGGATCGCGACGCGGCCTCCGACCTCGGCGTGTCGCTGTCCCAGATCGGGCAGGCGCTGTCACCGATGATCGCCGGGCAGACCGTGTCCGACTGGACCGCGCCGAACGGCGACAGCTACGACGTGCTGCTGCGCCTGCCGGAAGAGGTGCGCAACGATCCCAACCGGCTCGGCTCCCTGCCCGTGGCGACCAACGCCGACGGCACGGGAGTGGTGCGGCTGGACCAGCTCGCCACCGTCGGAAGTTCCGTCGGACCGGGAGAGATCACCCGCGAAAACCGCGAGCGGTCGGTGTCGGTGACCTCCGGCCTCGACGGGATCGACATCCGCGCCGCGCAACCCCTGCTGCAACAGGCGATCGCCGACACCGAGATCCCGCCGGGCTACCGCACCGGCTTCGGCGGCGACAGCGAGCAGATCGCGGAATCCGGTGCTTCCGCCGCTGCCGCGCTGCTGCTGGCCGTGGTGTTCATCTACCTCGTGCTCGCCTCGCAGTTCGCCAGCTTCGTGCAGCCGATCGCGATCATGTCGTCGCTGCCGCTGGCGCTGATCGGCGTGATGGCCGGCCTGCTGGTCGGGGGATCGACGCTGAACATGTTCTCCATCATCGGCTTCATCATGCTGATGGGCCTCGTGGTGAAGAACGCGATCCTGCTGGTCGACAACGCCAACCAGCACCGGCGCGCGGGGATGAACCTGTTCGACGCGCTCGTCGAGGCGGGCACCACCCGCTTCCGGCCGATCGTGATGACGACGCTTGCGATGATCTTCGGGATGCTGCCACTGGCGCTGAACATCCACGGCGGCTCGGGGCAGAATGCGCCGATGGCGCACGCCGTGATCGGCGGGCTGATCTCGTCCTCGCTGCTCACGCTCGTCGTGGTGCCGGTGCTGCTGACCTACATCGACAGCTTCCTGCGGGCGATCAAGCCGCTGCTGCCGCGCGCCCCGGACGAGGGCCACGCCTGACGGCGCGGCCTACCGCATACGCTGGCCGTTCGCATCGAAGATGCGGACGGCATCCTCCACCGGCGTGATCGTCACCGCCTGCCCCGGAGAGAAGTCCTCCTTCCCCCGGTACTCGGCAGAGACATCCGAACCGTCGGCGAGGGTGAGGTGCACGAACTGCGTGCCGCCGAGATATTCCGACAGCTCCACCGTTCCGGAGAGACCCGGCGCGCCCTCGCCCGACGGGCTGACGGACAGGTGTTCGGGACGCAGGCCGACGTCGATGGCGGCCCCGTCCGCCGGCGGCGCGGCGAGATTCACCGGGAAACCCTGCCCGCCGATCCACGCCTGCCCGTTCCGCCATTCGCCCCGCAGGAAGTTCATCCGGGGCGAGCCGATGAACCCGGCAACGAAGGAATTGTCCGGGTCCTCGTAGAGCTGCCGGGGCGTGCCGACCTGCTCGATCCGGCCACTCCTCAGCACCACGATCCGGTCGGCCAGCGTCATCGCCTCTGTCTGGTCGTGGGTGACGTAGATCACCGTGTTGCCGAGTTCGCGATGCAGGCGGGCGATCTCCACCCGCATGCCGACCCGCAGCTCCGCGTCGAGGTTGGAGAGCGGCTCGTCGAACAGGAAGGCGCGCGGCTTGCGCACGATGGCTCGGCCAATGGCGACCCTCTGCCGTTGCCCGCCCGAAAGCTGCGCCGGCCGCCTGTCTAGCAGCGGGCTGATATCGAGCACCTGCGCGGCAGCCTCCACCCGCTCGGCGATCTGAGCCTTCGGCAGACGCTCCAGCGACAGCCCGAAGCCCAAGTTCTCGCGCACCGTCATGTGCGGGTAGAGCGCGTAGGACTGGAAAACCATCGCGATGCCGCGCTTGGACGGGTCGTTGTCGGTGACGTCCTCTCCGCCGATCCAGACGTCGCCGGACGACACGTCCTCCAGTCCGGCGATCAGCCGCAGCAGCGTGGACTTGCCGCAGCCCGAAGGTCCGACGAAAACGCAGAACTCGCCGCTCTGGACGGAGAGGTCGACGCCGTGGATCACCTCGTGCCCGCCGAACTGCTTGCGCAGCCGGCGAAGCTCGATGGTGCCCGCGCCGGTGTCGGCGGTGAGCTCTTCGGTCAGTGTGTCCGCAGCCATACCAGCATCTCCCCCGGTTCGCGGTTGTCCCACAGGTGATAGGGCACGAAGGTCCCCTGCCCTGCCGTGACGGTCGGCGCCGTCGTGCGGTAGAGCGCGCGGCCCCAGTCCTCGTGCGTCTCGACGGTGACCGGCAGGCGGAAGCCGACCGCGTCGCCGAGTGCCGGCAGCGGCACCGTCTCCGCCTTGTCGAGCCCGCCGTTCAGCAACACGGTGTCGAGTGTCACGTCGTTGTCCGCGCCTTCCATGCAATAGACCAGCGGCCCGCGCGTCAGCGCGGAGCGGCCCCGGTCGGCCCGGACGCGCGGGTCCGCCCGCAGCGCGGTGACCGCCATCGGCAGGTCGAGGGTGACGACATCGCCATCCGACCATTCCCGCTCGATCGTGACGTAGCCGGTGCCCTCCGTGCCCGAGAGATCGACCGCCTCGCCGCCGAGCGTGACGGACGGGTCCGCGCACCAGCCCGGCAGCCGCAGCGACAGGGCAAAGCGGGCCGGACCGTCGGTGCCGATCGTCAGCTTGATGCGCCCGTCCCACGGATACTCGGTCTCCTGCTCGATGGTGACGGCGGACCCGCCGAGCGTGAAGCGCGCCTTGCTCGCCCCATAGAGATGCACGGCCAGCGCATCGTCCGCGACCCCGTACATGTAGGTCCCGATCGAAGTCACGGCGCGGGCGATGTTGGGCGGGCAGCAGGGGCAGCGGTGCCAGTCCCAGCGATGGTGATGGCCGTGGCTTTCGAGCGGGTTCTCGTAGAAGAACTGCCCGCCGTCCATCGACAGCCCCGACAGCGCGCCGTTGTAGAACGCGGTCTCCATCACGTCCGCATATTCGCGGTCCGGGCCACGGCCCAGCATCCGGCTGGCCCACATCGCCAGCGCGATCGAGGCGCAGGTCTCGGCATAGGCGGTATCGTTCGGCAGGTGGTACGGATCGGAGAAGCCTTCGTTGTGCTCCTCGGGCCCGATGCCGCCGGTGATATACATCTGGCGCTGCGTGACATCGGCCCAGAGCGTCTCCAGCGGCGCGGTCAGGCTGTTGTCGTTGAACTCCGTCGCGACGTCGGCCATGCCGCTGTAGAGATACATCGCCCGCACCGCGTGGCCGACGACGCGGTCCTGCTCGCGGACCGGCTTGTGGCTCTGACTGTATTCATGGGTGCCGTGCACGAAGCCGTCGGGCGATGCGCCGCGCCGCTTCGCCTCCTCGTCGAAATAGTGGGGCTGCTGGCCCCGGACATCGACGAAGAACTTCGCGAGCTCGAGGTAGCGCGGCTCATTCACCTCGCGGCCGAGCTTGATGAGCGCGAGTTCGATCTCCTCGTGGCCGCAATAGCCCTGCATCTGGTCCTCGCCCCAGCCGAACTTGCGGTCGATCAGGTCGGCGTAGCGGCACATCACGTCGAGCAGCACGCGCTTGCCCGTGGCCTGGTGATAGGCGACGGCGGCCTCCATCAGGTGCCCGGCACAGTAGAGTTCGTGGCAGTCGCGCAGGTTCGTCCATTCCTTGCCCGGCTGCATCCGCAGGTACCACGAGTTGCAGTAGCCGTCCTCGCGCTGGAGCGCGGCGAACATCGCGATGATCTCGTCCACCCGCGCCTCGAGCGCCGGGTCGCGGCGGCGATGGACGGCATAGGCCGCGGCCTCGAGCGCCTTGGCGACGTCGCTGTCCCAGAACATCTGGGTGGTCACGGTCGACTCCTTGCCCTCGCGGCGGTGAAACTTCAGCCGCTGCTCGGGCACCGGGCGGGAGGGGTCGATCTGGTCGAACATCCCCGCCTCGGCACAACGGTCGAGCAGGATATGCACGGTCTTCGCCGACACCGCGTCGGCACGCTCGCCCCAGAAGCCGCGAAGCTCGACATCGGGGATCGCTGGCGGGCGGTACTGGCGGGTCGCCTTGTCTGTCACGGCATCCATGTCGTTGGTCCTTTCAGGTCGTACCGTCACTTGACGGCCCCGGCGGTCAGTCCGCGCAGGTAGTAGCGTTGCAGGGTGATGAAGAGGATCAGGCAGGGCACCATCATGACGGTGACCCCGGCCTGAACCGCGCCCCAGTCCACCGCGCCGAAGTTGCCGGAGCGCACGGCGGCGATGAGAATGGGAAGCGTGTAGTTGTCCTGGTCCGTCATCAGGACCAGCGCGGCAAGGAACTCGTTCCACGCGGCGAGGAAAGCGAAGATCGCGACGGTCACGAGCCCCGGCAGCACGAGCGGCGCCATGACCCGGATCAGCACGGTGAAGACCCCGGCCCCGTCGACGCGGGCGGCTTCCTCCAGCTCCTTCGGGATGCCGTCGAACGCGTTGCGCATCATGAAGACGGAGAACGGCAGTTGCAGCGTCGTGTAGATCAGGATCAGCCCGAACAGCGAGTTCTGCAGGCCGATCTTCGACAGCAGCAGGAACAGCGGCGTCAGGATCGACTGGAACGGGATCATGATCGTCGAGATGATGAGCACGAACAGCAGGTTCTTGAACGGGAAGCTGAACCGCGAGAACCCGTAGCCGGCGAAGAAGCTCACCACGATCGACAGGGCCACCGTCGCGACTGAGACGATCACGCTGTTCATCGCGTGGGTCCAGAGGCCCGATCCCACGGTGCCGAGCACTTCGTAGCTGTCGGTGCTGAAGCCGGTCGTCGGCCACGGCGGGATCGGCGGCTGGCGCGCCTCGGTCGTCGGCTTCAGGCTCGCCAGCAGGGCCCAGGCCAGCGGGGCGAGGAAGATGGCAGATATGGTGATGCCGAACAGATGTCTGAGGACCTTCTCGATCCGGCGGCGTGGCTTGCGGCGTTCCCGCGGCGCATCGGCGGGGGCGAGGTCGTGGTCGGTGATGTCCGTCATTTCGTGTCCCTCGGGTCGCGCAGCAGGCGGAGCTGGATGGTGCTGATGATGACGAGGATGATGAGCAGCACGATCGACAGTGCCGACCCGTAGCCGAGGCGGAACGAGACGAACGACTGGGTGAAGATCCAGTAGACCGCCGTCAGCGTGCTGTTCCTCGGGCCACCGCTCGAAATCAGGTAGAACTGGTCGAACGCCAGCATCGAGCCCGCGACCGACAGCGTCAGCGCCAGCGCGATGGTGCGCCGCATGAGCGGCAGGGTGATCCGCCGGAAGCGCTGCGCCGGCGAGGCGCCATCGATGCGTGCCGCCTCGAGGATGTCGCCGGGCACGCCCTGCAGACCTGTCATCAGGATCACCATCGTCAGGCCGGCAGTCTTCCAGACGACCATGATGATGACCGACCAGAACACGCCGTTGAAGCTGGCGAGCAGGTTGACCGGCTCTTCCGTGATGCCGAGCGCCACGGCGGCGGGGCTGAACAGGCCGGTGTCGACGTTCATCAGCCACACCCACAGAAGCGCGGCGGAGCCGAAGCCGACGACGACCGGCAGGAAGATCGCGGTGCGGTAGAAGCTGTTGGCGCGGTTGGGCTGCTGCACGAACAGCGCCAGCGGGAAGGCGACCGCGAAGATCGCGATGGTGACGACGATCGTGTAGTAGATCGTGAACTGCATCGCGTCCCAGAAGCGCGTGTCGCCCCACATCCGCACGTAATTGTCGAAGCCGATGAAGCGGGCCTCGCCCATCAGTGGCCAGCGGTGGAGCGACATCCACGCGGCGCTGCAGAGCGGGATCAGGAAGAAGACGACCACGAGCAGCACGGCGGGGCTCACGAAGAGGAACCCGGCGAGCGCCCTGCGGCGCTGCTTGCGCCGGCCGCTTCTCGTCCGGTCGGGGCCGGCGATCGCTGCGGCCTCCGCGGTGTGTTCGGTGATGCTCATGGGTCTGCCTGCCAGCTCATCTTCGGGATGACGCCCGCCCCGCGAGGGGGCGGGCGATGGTGGTCACGCGTCTCAGTAGTCGGACATGTCGATGATCGACTGCATCTCGTCCTGGAGGTACTCGAAGGTCCCGTCGACGTCGTCGGTATAGAAGACCTCGCCGATGAAGCTGCTCCACGGGCTGGTGGAGGAGTTGATGAGGTCGTTGTAGATCGGCGTCGCCGGGGTCTTGCCGTTGGCCATAGCCTCGGTCGCGGTCACGTACCGCTCGTCCAGCCCTTCGAGCGCGGCATCCGCCACCGCGCCGTTGACCGGAACGCCGGTCGCCTGGGCCAGCATCGTCTGGCCTTCCTCGGAGTACATGAAGTCCACGAACTCGCGGACCGGGGCCATGTCCTCGATGCCGGCCGTGACGACGAAGTTGTCGCCGCCCGCGAAGGAGGAGAAGCCGCCCTCTTCGCCGGGGATGAAGCCGACACCGTAGTCGAGATCGGGGTAGTCGTTCTTGAGCGCACCGATCGCGAAGGCGCCGGAATATTGCAGCCCGATGTTGCCCCCCGCGAAGGCGGCGAGGAAGTTCGCGCCGCTGTCGGTCTGCGCGCCCGCCGGGACCAGCCCGTCCTCGATCATGCCGCGATAGAGGTCGACCGCCGCCCGCATCTGCGGCGTGTCGAGCGTGACGGTGCGCGTGTCGTCGGAGAACAGCGTGCCGCCCGAGGCCCAGACCATCGGCAGGAAGGTGAAGGCGTTACAACCCGGACAGGCCCCGGCGTAGTAGAAGCCGTGGATGTCCTCGCCCAGCGCGTCGACCGCGGCGGCATGTTCGGCCACTTCGGCGAACGTGGTCGGCGGGGCCTCGGGATCGAGACCGGCCTGCTCGTAGAGGTCCTTGTTGTAGATGATGAGCGAGGCGTCCGCGCCGAGCGGCAGGCCATAGATCTTGCCATCATAGGTTCCGACGCCGACGTGGGCCGGGGAAAGCTGGTCGAAGTAGGGCAGCTCCTGCGCGAACTCGGTGAGGTCCTCGAGCTGACCGGCCGCCGCGAAGGCTGGGGTGTAGATCAGGTCGATCGAGACGAGGTCGGGCGCGGAACCACCGGCGGCGGCGGTCGCGTACTTCTGAACCATCTCGGCGCTCGGTACGATCTGCAGGTCGATCTGCGTCTCGTGGCTGGCGTTGAAGGCCTCCACGAGGTCCGGCAGGAAGACGGCGACGTCGTCCCTGCCCCACATCGTGAGGGTCTCCTGCGCCGCCAGCGGCGTCGTCGTCGCGAGCAGCGTCGCGATCGTCAGTCCGGTCGTGAACTTGCGTGTCGTAAGTGTCATTGTGGTCCTCCTCCTCAAATGACGGTCCGGTCAGCCGGCCGGGCCGATGGTCGACGCCCTCGGCACCAGCGTGCAGGGCAATCGGGTCGTTCCTGTTGCCGGGCTCTCCCCCGCGATCATACGCGTCAGGGTGCGCCCGACTTCCCTGCCGAGCTCCGGCAGGTTCATGTCGATCGAGCTCAGCGGCGGGCGGGCCTGCGCGGCCAGCACCTGCCAGTTGTCGAAGCCGATCACCGCGATCTGGCCGGGCACGTCGATGCCGCGCTCCCGGAACGCGTCGATCATGCCGAGGCCGATCTGGTCGCTGCCGCAGAACACCGCGTCGGGCCAGTCGGAGGCCGGGCGCCCGTCGATCAGGTGCGCCGCCGCCGTGTGACCCCAACCTTGCGACCAGTCTCCGTGAAGCGCCTCGCCCTCCTTCCAGAGACCCTCTGCCGCGAGCGTGTCGCGCCAGCTTTCGGCGCGCTCCATCGCGACGCGGAACCGGCGCGGGCCGGTGACGTGGGCGATCCTGCGGCGCCCGATCTCGATCAGGTGCGAGACGGCGAGCGCCGCACCGTGGCGTTCGTCCGGGGCCAGCGTCACGCCGTCCGCCGGGCCGTGGCTCAGCGCGTAGACGGTCGGCACCGTCACCCCGGTCAGGTCGATGTCGGGCAGCCGGTCGACCCGGCGGCCGGATATGATGAGCCCGTCGACGCGCTTCTGCAGCAGCGCGTCGAGATGCGTCGCGCCGAGCTCTTTCGGGCCGTCGATCACACAGAGGAACACCGACATGCCCTGCGCGATCAGCCCCTCGGTCAGCCCCGCCATCAGCGGAAGGCTGAAGCGGCCGTAGGTATCGTCCGTCAACAGCCCGACCGAGGAGCTACGGTTCGACTGCAGCGCCCGCGCCATCGCGTTAGGGCGGAAGTCGAGCTCCCGCGCGGCCTCGAGAACCGCCTTGCGAGTCTCGGCAGACACTCTGCCCGTCGCGTTCATCACCTTGGAAACGGTCGCGGTGGACACGCCTACCGCGTTGGCGACATCACGAATCGTGGCGCGCCCGCTCCCCCCTTGGTCCTGCATACTCTCTCCCTGAGTAATCGTTTAACCAATACGAAAAGGTGCGCGATTCGCAAAGGGTAAACGGTTACCCATGCAATTTTCTGATGTCTGGCAAATCAGCACGGCGAAGTCGTTCAGCGATTCCAGACACCTGGCGACCGGGCCACACAGACAGCGGCGACCACCGCCGGGATTGTCGCGAAACCGACATGAAGCCTTTGTCCGGCTGTCACCGAATCCACCGATGGTCCGGCCTTGCACACGAGTGCAACGGACATGAAACCGAACATCTGGGAATTGCCATGACCATTCTCGACAAGCCCGTCCGCCTCGGGCTCGGCGCTGCGCTGCTCTCCTGCTGCGCCGTCTCCGCCCTCGCGCAGGACTACACCATCACCGTCTGGTCCGGAGGGACCGGCGACGATTCCAACTACCGCTACGACGCCATCGGCATGGCCGCCGAGATCCTCGAGCGCGAAGCCGAGATTCGCGGCGAAGAGCTCAACATCACCGTCGAAAGCCAGGCCTGGTCCGGCTGGGACGATTTCAAGCAGGCCTTCACCCTGGCCGCCGAAGCGGGCAACGCGCCCGACATCCTCGTCTCCGGACACGAAGACATAGGCCCCTGGTCCGAAGCCGGCCTGATCGTGCCGATCGAGGATTACACCTTCTTCGACGTCTGGCCGCTGAGCTCGATCTACCCGAACCTGATCGACGTCGCGAGCTACAACGGTCAGATCTGGGGCGTGCCGCAGGACGCCGAAGCGCGCGTCATGTACTGGTCGATCCCCGCGCTGGAGGCGATCGGCTGGTCCGCCGAAGAGATCGAAAGCCTGCCCGCCCGCGTCGAATCCGGTGAGTTCACGCTCTACGACATGCTCGACGCCGTGAAGCAGATGCAGGACGAGGGCGTCATCGAGGCCGGCATGGGCTTCGGCCCGCGCGTGTCGAACGGTCCGGACTACTGGCAGTTCTACCAGTCCTTCGGCGGCGAGATGGCCGACCCGGAGACCGGCAAGCTCGTGGTCGACACCGAGGCGCTGACCGGCATGTACCAGTTCTTCACCGACGCCGCCGAGATGGGCGTCGTGTCGGACACCCACCTCGGCACCGAGTGGGACAGCTGGCACCAGAACGCGGCGTCCGGCAATTACGGCGTCTGGCACGGCGGCACCTGGCACTATGCCCAGTGGACGAACCAGTTCGGGCTCGAGGATTTCTTCGGCACGGTGCAGTACACGCTGATCCCCGCCGGGGACGAGAACGGCCGCGCCAACTCGATCACCCACCCGCTCGTCTACCTGCTGACGTCCGCCGCGTCCGAGGACGAGGCGATGATCGCGGCCGAGCTGATCGCCATCGCCTCCGAACCGCGCATCAACGCGCTGCACGCGGTGAAGTCCGCCCACCTCGGCATCTCCGAGGCAGAGACGCTTGTGCCGATCTACGCCGACGACCGCTGGCTCTCCGCCGCGTCCGAGCGGCTGGCGCCCCACACCAATGCGATCCCGAACAACTCCGACTTCGGGACCTATTGGACGGCGATGTTCGACGGGCTCGAAGCCTCGTGGACCGGCGTGACCTCGGTCGAGGACGCTGTCTCGGAAGTCGAAGCCAACGTGACTCAGGCGCTCGGCGATGATGTCATCGTTCGCTAAGCCGATGACGGACGGGACGGCGCGCGCGACGCGCCGTCCCACTCGCCGAAAGGCCCGGGGGCATGTCTCCGGGCTCGGCCTGCTGATGATGGCGCCCGCGCTGATCATGCTGCTGGCCTTCTTCTTCACGCCGGTCGCGCTGACCGGGGTCTTCGCCTTCACCGACCTCTCGACCTCGACCGGGATCGGGCGGGGCACTTTCGTCATCACGCCGACCGACCTGCGCCAGCTACGCGACCGGGGCCTGACCGAGGACGAGGCGCTCGCCATTTCCGCCGCGACCTACTCCGTCGATGACGCGGGGCTCGCGGCCGCGCGCGCTGCCGGCGCCGACGCCGCCTTCGTCGACCAGATCGCAGAGCGCCTGACGGGCGAAAGCTACGAAGACCAGCGCGATTTCGAGCGCGTCCTGCGCGACCTCCCCGCCGCGCCCCGCAGCCCGCGCGCGATCAAGTCCGCCGCCGAAGCCTTCGGCCAGTCCGTCCTGAACCGCCGGCACGAGACGCGCGACGCGCTTGCCGCGCAGCTCGACGCGACCGCGCCGGACCTGTCGGACGCCGTGCGCGACATGGTGCTCGACGCCTCCTACACCGGCGCCGTCTTCACGACTGAGAACTTCACCCGCCTCGCCACGCAGCCCGAAACCGGACGGCTGATCGCCAACACCGCGCTCTACGTCGGCGCGACCCTGTCGGTCTTCAACGTCGGGCTCGGTCTCTTCCTCGCCATCGTGCTGTTCTACATGCCGAAGCCCGTGACAGGCTTCTTCAGCACCGTCTGGCTGTTGCCCCGGATCACGCCGGTCGTGCTCTACACGATCATGTGGAAGTGGTTCACTTGGGAGGACGGCTTCCTGCCGATCCTGGCCGAGCAGGTCGGCCTGCCCTCGTTCAACTACATGAAGGGCTCGGTCGTCACCGCGTGGATGACGATGATCTCCGTCAACGGCTTCATCGGCGCCTCGTTCGGACTGATCCTGTTCTCGGGCGCGCTGCGGGCGATCCCGGTGCAGCAGCTCTGGGCCTCAGAGGTCGACGGCGCGACGCGGCTCCAGCAGGTGCGTCGGATCATCCTGCCGCAGATGCGCTGGCCGATCCTGTTCGTGACCGCCTACCAGACGCTTTCGCTGCTCTCGTCCTACGAGCAGATCTGGCTCACCACCAACGGCGGCCCCGGCAAGACGACGACGGTCTGGGCGCTCGAAGCGTTCAAGACCGCGCTGTCCAACTACTCGGGCAACCTCGAATACGGAATGGGGGCAGCGATGGCGCTGATCCTCGTCGTGGTCGGGCTGGCGCTCTCCATCATCTACCTCATGATCTTCAAGTTCGGCGAGCTCGTCTCGCGTCCGAAGATCGAATTCTGAGGCACCGCCATGACGCGCAACTTCTCCACCATCCCGCTGATCCTCGCCATCACGCTCGTCAGCCTGCCGCTGATGGTGATGTATGGCTTCCTGATCCTCGACACCTTCACCGACGCCCCGCCGGGAGAGCTGTGGCCCGACCGGTTCACGCTCGAGCACTGGCGGTTCCTGTTCGATACGTCGGTGGTCGGCAACGTCTGGGCGGCGACGGGCAACAGCCTCATCCTCGCCCTGTCGATGATGGTGATTGTGCTGTCGCTGTCGACCACGGCGGCCTACGCGATCTCCCGGCTGCACCTCCCCTACCGGCGGTTCTTCCTCGCCGGAATCATGGTGATGCACGCCTTTCCCGCCGTGACCCTGCTGATCGGAGTGTTCTTCGTTCTGAACTTCACCGGGCTCTACAATTCGATGATCGGGGTGATCCTCGTGAAGGGCGCACTGATGCTGCCCTTCGGCATCTGGATCATGAAAGGCTTCTACGACGCCGTCCCGTGGGAGATCGAGATGGCGGGCGTGCAGGACGGGGCGAGCCGCTTCACCGTCTGGCGCCGCCTGATCCTGCCGCAGGTCAAACCCGGCCTCGTCGCGCTCGGCGTGTTCTCCTTCCTCGATGGCTGGGGCGAGTACCTGCTGCCGCGCATCCTCGCGCCCGGCTCGGAGATGACCGTGCTGTCGGTCTTCCTCAATGAACTCATCGCTGCCGACCAGCTCGGCTACGACTTCAACCTCTTCAAGTCGGTTGGCGTCTTCTACACCCTGCCGGTGATCCTGCTCTTCGTGATCTTCCAGAACCGGCTCATGAACATCTTCGGCGGAGGCACCAAGGGCTGATGCGACTGCACCTCGACAATTTCACCAAGCGGTTCGACGGGACCGCTGTCATCGAAGACCTCGACCTCGTGGTCGAGGACGGAGAGATGATGGCCCTGCTCGGTCCCTCCGGCTGCGGCAAGTCCACGACGCTCCTGTCCATCGCCGGTATCTACCGCGCCGACGGCGGGCGCATCCTGTTCGGCGAGCGCGACGTCTCCAACCTGCCGAGCCAGCGGCGCAACGTCGGCGTCGTGTTCCAGAACTACGCGCTCTACCCGCACATGAGCGTTGAGGAGAACATCGCCTTCCCGCTCACCGTCGGCGCCAACCGCGCCGACGCGGCCGAGGTCACGCGCCGGGTGCGCGAGACGGCGGAACTGGTCCACATCGAAGAGCTGCTGGCCCGCAAACCCGCGCAGCTGTCCGGCGGCCAGCAACAGCGCGTCGCCCTCGCCCGCGCCATCGTGCGCCGGCCGGACGTGCTACTGCTGGACGAGCCGCTCGCCAACCTCGACGCCAAGCTGCGGCTCGAGATGCGCTCCGAGATCCGGCGCATCCAGCTCGAGACCGGGATCACCGCGATCCTCGTCACCCACGACCAAGTGGAAGCGATGTCCATGTGCGACCGCGTCGCGATCATGAACAAGGGCGAGATCATCCAGCTCGACCGGCCGACCGAGATGTATCGCTCGCCCGTGAACCGCTTCGTCGCCGGCTTCCTCGGCAACCCGCCGATCGTGTTCCTCGACGGGCGGACCGCCGAGGGCGGACGGTTCGAGATGGATGGCCTGTCCCTGCCCCTGCCCTCGCACCTCGGCGCGATGCCGGGCGGACGTCCGATCAGCCTCGGCCTAAGGCCCGAACATTTCGGCGCCGGCGGAAGCGCAAGCGCGACGGGCCGCGTGACCTTCGTGGAGCCGCAGGGCCGCGAGACGCTGTTCGACGTGGAGGCTGCGCCGGGCATCGTGCTGCGGTCGGTCCAGCCGGTGCGCGAGGATGTCTCGGTCGGCGACACGGTGACCTGGCCCGTCGACACCGAGAAGATGCTTGCCTTCGATGCGAACGGAGCACGACTGTGAGACCCTCTCTCACCCATCCCTGGCCCACCCGCGCCGATGGAAGACCGTTCTGCATCGCGCATCGCGGAGCCTCCGCCCACGCGCGCGAAGGCACGCCGCAGGCGTTCGACTTCGCCGCCGACCTCGGCAGCGACATGTGGGAAGCCGACATCTGGCTGACATCGGACAAGTGTCCGATGGTGAGCCACGACCCCAGCTTCACCGCCACCGATGGCAGCATGGTGGAGATCGCCGCGCTGACCGCCTGCGAGATGGCCGAACGTCACCCCGAGGTGCCGACGCTCGCGGCGACCATCGCGCAGGCGCGGCAACGCGGACAGGCGCTCTACCTCGACCTGAAGGCGCCCGGTGCGGGGCCGCTCGCGGTCGTGGAGCTCGAGAAAGCCGGCTTTGCGCCCGCCGCGCTCGGCGCATTCGACGACGCAGAGGCCCGCGCCCTGATCGAGGCGGATTGCCCCTGGCCCGTCACCGTGCTCGTCCGGCTCGGCGAGGATCCCTTCGCTCGTGCCGACGCGACCGGTGCGGACATCATCCACCTCTGCTGGGAACATGCCGGCGACCGGCCGCAGGACCTCGTCACGCCCGACCTGCTGGCCGAAGCCGACCGGCGGGGCCTCGGCGTCGCGATCTGGCACGAGGAACGGCCCGAGGTTCTGGCCGATCTCGTCGCGCTGCCGGTCCTCGGCATCTGTACCGACAATCCCGAACGGCTCGGCGGTTTCCACGCCCTGCCCCCGACGGGCATCGAGGTGGTCTGCCATCGCGGCATCAATCATATCGCGCCGGAGAACACGATGGAGTCCGCCGCGCTGACCTACGACATGGGGTGCGACTGGCTGGAGCTCGACGTGCGGCAGGCGAAGGACGGCACGATCGTCGTGATGCATGATCCCACCGTCGACCGGACGACGGACGGCACCGGACGTGTGTCCGAGATGACGGCGGAGCAGCTCGTCAGGCTCGACGCCGGTTACTGGAAAGACCCGCACTGGCGCGGCGCGACGGTGCCGACGCTCGACGCCGCGATCGACCTCTGCCGCGCGCGCGGGCGGCGCATGTATATCGAGGACAAGGATGTCCCCGCGCAGGCGCTTGTCGATTTCGTCCGCTCAAAAGGCTTCATGGCCGACTGCTTTTTCTGGTCGCCCCACTCCGAGCTCTTGCAAGAGATCCGACGGCTTGCGCCGGAGGCGAACATCAAGGCCAACATCTTCCACTTCGACGGTTTCGACGCGATGGTCGCCACGCTGGACCCGCAGATCTGCGAGATCCAGGTCAGGGACTGGGAGGTCGAGGCGCCGCTCTGCCGGGCGCACGGCATCCGTCCGATGCTCCAGTATTTCGGCTCGGAGCCGGAGGTCTTCGACCGGATCGCGGCGTGGCGGCCCGAGATGATCAACCTCGACCGGGCGGACCTGCTGCTCGCGGCGCTGCGCAAGACGATCCGATGAAGGACAGGAACGTGACTGCGCTCGACGTGGCGCGCCATGCCGGGGTGTCCCGCTCCGCCGTCAGCCGCACCTTCACCGACGGGGCGAGCGTCTCGGAAGAGACCCGCGCCAAGGTCATGTCCGCGGCAGAAGAGCTCGGCTACCGGGTGAACTTCCTCGCCCGCAGCCTGATCCGGCAGCGTTCGGAACTCGTCGCGCTCGTCGTCTCCGACATGGACCACTCGTTCCGCGCGATCCTCGTCGACCAACTGTCGCGCGGACTGGTGGCGCGCGGCTATCGCCCGGTCCTCCTGCCGTGGACCGACGGGGACGAGCCGCGACGTCTGATCGACATGATGCTGCACTACAACGTCGCCGGCGCCATCGTCACGTCGGACACACCGCCGGTGGAGATCGCCGACGAATCCGCCCGCTGGGGCGTGCCGCTGGTGCTGGTGAACAAAGCACCGGTGCACGAACGGGCCGCGCGGGTGATGCAGGATACCGACGCGGCCGGCCTGCTCGCCGCCGAAGCGCTCTACGAGGCGGGGTGCCGCCGGGTGGCTTATGCCGGACAGCGGCGGCGATCCTTCACCATCGACGCGCGGCGTTTGGCATTCGAGCGGCGGCTGGCCGAGCTCGGCATGTCGCTTGCCGGATCGGTCGCCGGAGCGGCGCAGAACCACGCCGGCGGGATGGAGGCCGGAGAGGCGTTCCTCGCCTCGGGCCTGTCCGTCGACGGCGTGCATTGCGCGAACGACTTCATCGCGCTCGGCTTCATCGACCGCTTGCGGCAGGCCGGCATCACCGCGCCGGAGGATGTGAAGCTGGTCGGTTGCGACGACATCGCGGAGGCGGCGTGGCCCGCCTACGACCTCACCACGATCCGTCAGGATGTAGACGCGCTCGCGCAGGCCGCGCTCAAGGCGCTGGCGGGGCGTATCGAAGCGCCGCAGACGCCGGCGGACCTCTCGCTGCTCGGCGTCGGCCTCGTGCGGCGCGGCTCGACGGGGGTGCCGTCATGACTGGCCTCGAAGACCGTTGCGACGCGGGGGCGCGGATCGTCGGTCATGCCGGGGACCTCGCGCTCGACTATTTCGCGCGGCGG
The DNA here is from genome assembly GCF_016134045.1 of Pelagovum pacificum. Lineage (NCBI taxonomy): Bacteria > Pseudomonadati > Pseudomonadota > Alphaproteobacteria > Rhodobacterales > Paracoccaceae > Pelagovum > Pelagovum pacificum. The sequence continues at coordinate 2,647,677 of NZ_CP065915.1, forward strand.
GCGGAGCTCGACGTGTCGGCCAAGGCAAACCCACAGGACCTCGTCAGCGAGGCGGACCGCGCCGTCGAACTGCTGATCCGCGACGCGATCCACGACGCTGTCCCCTGTGACGGGATCATCGGCGAGGAACACGGATGCGCGGCCGGTGACAGCGACTGGAACTGGATCGTCGATCCGATCGACGGCACCTCCTCGTTCCTGCACGGCTTGCGCGGATGGTCCGTGTCGGTCGCGCTCCGCCACGGTACGCGGACGGTCGCGGGCTGGGTCGCGGACCCGAGCGGCGGGCGGCTCTACCGCGCGGTCGCCGGACAAGGCGCTTGGCTTGGCGACAGCCGGTTGCGCGTGTCAGAGGCGCGCCTGCTCGAAGACGGGCTGACGGCGGTCGGCTCCGGCCATCCCGACCGGATGGGGGCACTTATCGCCGCGCTCCTGTCGCGAGGCGGCGCGTTTCAGCGGAACGGATCGGCCGCGCTCAGCCTCGCGCATGTCGCCGCTGGTCACTACCTCGGCTTCTACGAACCCAGGCTGTCCCCGTGGGACTGCGCCGCCGGGCTGCTGCTGATCGAGGAAGCCGGCGGCGTCAGCGACCCCCACCCGCTCGACCGGCCTGCGCCGGTCCTTGCCGGGGCGCCGGGCGTGATCGCGGAACTGCGCAACCTCGTGGCGACGACCGAACTCGCGGAGCCGGTGGACTAGGCGCCCAACAGCTCCGCCCCGCCGCGGAACAGCAGCGCGACGGACAGGATGAACAGCATCGCCTGGATCACCTTGAGATAGCCGTCCTCCGACAGCCACGCGGTCACGGCCTTGCCGATCACCGTGCCCACGATCCCGGTCACGGCGAGCCCGGCGATCAGCGGCCAGTCCAGCCCATCGAGCTGGCCGATCGCCCAGTAGGCCGGCAGCTTCACGAGGTTGCCGATCGCGAAGGCGATGGCAACTGTGCCCGCGAACTCCAGCTTCGGCAGCTTCTGCGGCAGCAGGTAGGCCTGGCTCGGCGGCGCGCCGGAATGGGTGATGAAGCTCGCGATGCCGGTGAGCGTGCCCCAGAAGATGCCGGGCAGCACCTTGGCCTCGGTCCTTTCCACCGTGCCGCGTTTCAGCCAGCTGCGCAGGCAGTACCAGAGGCCGATGAGACCGGTGAAGATCAGCAGCAGCGACTCCGGCGTGTAGGGCGTGATGATCGTCGCGACGCCGACGCCGAACAGCAGGGAGGGCGTGAGGATCCAGAGGTTCCGGCGCGAGTAGCTCCTGCGGTAGAGCCAGACGCCGACCCAGTCGGTCACGATGTAGACCGGCAGCAACATCGCCGCCGCCGTGACCGGGTTCATGAAAAGCGCCAGCAGCGGCACGGCGATGGCGGCCGCCGAGGCGAGGCCACCCTTCGACATGCCGACGATCAGGGCGGCGGCGATCAGCAGTACGGTTTCGGTCATCTGTCGTCCGGTTGAGCGGGCCGCGACGGTCGATCCGCCGCGGCCCCGTTGGTCAGGCTCCCGCCGCCGTCAGCCGGGAGAGGTCGTCGTCCGACAGCTCCATCGCCGCCGCTTTCGCGAAGCTCTCGACCTGCGCGACGCTGGTGGCGCTGGCGATCGGCGCGGTGACGCCGTCCTGCGCCATGAGCCAGGCGAGCGCCACTTCGGCGGGCTGCGCATCATGGCCCTCGGCGACCTCGTTCAGCACGTCGATCAGCCGGGTGCCGCGCTCGGTCAGGTACTTCTCGACCATGCCCCCGCGCTTGCGCCCTTCGAGGTCGGCCTTGGTGCGGTACTTGCCCGACAGGAAGCCGGCGGCAAGCGAGAAATAGGTGACCACGCCGATGTCCTCAGCCTTGCAAAGGTCCTGCAACGGCCCCTCGAAGGAGGCGCGATCGTAAAGGTTGTACTCGGGCTGCACGACCTCGTAGCGCGGCAGCCCTTCCGCCGCCGCGGTGTCGAGCGCCGCCTTCAGCAGGTCGGCATCGTAGTTCGACGCGCCGATGGTTTTGATCTTGCCGGCCTTGATGAGCGTGTCATAGGCACCGAGCGTTTCGGCATGGCTTACGTCCGGATCGGGCCAGTGCGAGAAATAGAGGTCGATCACCTCGATCCCGAGCCGGTCGAGCGACTTGTCGACAGCCCTGGTGATCCAGTCCTTCGACAGCCCCTTCTCACCCGGACCGCCCATGTCCGAGCCGACCTTCGTGAAGATCTTCACCCGGTCGCGCATCCCGGGCCGCGCGGCGAGCCAGCGGCCGAGCACCGTCTCGGACTCGCCGCCCGAATGGCCGTCGGCCCATGCCGAGTAGACGTCGGCAGTGTCGATGGTGTCGAAGCCGTGGTCGACGAAGGCGTCGAGGACGCGGAAGCTCTCCGCCTCGTCCGCAGTCCAGCCGAGCACGTTGCCGCCGAAGACGATCGGGGCGGTCTCGAAGCCGGTGGTGCCGAGCTTTGCGGTTTTCATGGTGTCTCTCCTTCTGGGGCGGGCCGCGCTCGGGTCGCGCATCAGTCGATGCCGAACCCGACCGCAGGCCCTGAATGTCGGGGCCGGGAAACTCCGGCGGGACGAAGCCCTTGAGTTATCCCGGCTTTCCGACGCTTCAAGCGCAGAAGGGATGTGCGCAGTCCGCCGACCGGAAGGGCCGGCGGCGGCACATGTGTCAGTAATCGACCTCGTGGCGCCATTTGCGCTCGAATACCTGCTCCTCGCCCTCGAAGGCCTCGTACTTCGAGACGAGCACCATCTTGCCGCCCTCCCAGAACACGTCGGAGGAGGATTTCATCCGCACGGTCCAGTCGTCTCGCGTGAAGTGCTGCTCTCCGACGAAACGGGCGCGGGCGGACTGGCCGTCGTCGGGCAGGATGGCATAGCTGTGCCCGCCCTGCCCTCCGATGGTCAGCCCGTCGATGGTCCAGGTCGCCCGCTGGTTCTTCGAGATCACCTCGACCTGCCCGCTGGCGAGGTCGGTGACGATGTCGCGCGAGATCGAGCCGGGGGCGACCGTCTCGGTCGGAACCGGGCAGGCATGGACCGGCGGGCCGTATTCGGGCTGCGTGTGGTCCGTCTCGGGCGGCATCCCCGGCAGGGTGAAGGACAGGCTCGCCGGATCGAAGGTGACCGCGTTGTCCTTGCCCTCGGGCCATGCCATCGGCCAGTAGCTCGTCGAGACGGCGAGACGGATGCGGTTGCCGGGGCTGAACTCGTGCGTGACGCCCTTGAGCGGGATCTCGGCCTCGAACATCTCGCCAGGCGCGACGCCCTCGGGACGCGTCAGCCGACGCAGCGCGAAGGTGATGCGGCCGGAGGTGCCGTCGGGCATCACTTCGTTCAGACGCAGCACGACGAGCGCCTTCGGCCCCATGAAGGCCAGACGGGTCTTCAGTACCGGATAACCGACGAGGTACAGCGGCTCGGTCAGCGGCATCGTCTCGAAGCAGACCGACTGGCCGTCATCGGCGCGGGCATCGGCCGCGAACTCCGGCCCGTTGCCACCGCCGTCCAGCGGGCACCACTCCCCCCCGTAGGTTCCGAGGCTGAGCGGCGAGTCGACCATGATCGCCTTCTCCGTCGCCGTGCCGCCGGACAGCGACAGCCGCCGGTCGTCGAGCGTGAACACCTGGTCCTCCTGCGTCGGCGGCCAGGACGGCAGGCCGATCCAGCGGCCGCCGATCTCGGGGTTGCGGGTGTCGGGCTCGGGATCCTTGCCGAGCCACAGCTGCAACTGCGGCTCGTCCATGATCCCGGTGTCCTCGTCCATGAGCCAGTGGCGCCACCAGCGCATGCACTCCTGCAGGAAGCCGATCTTCGGCCCAGGCTGACCCCACGTCGGATACATGTGCGTCCAGGGGCCGATCAGGGCCTTCTTGGGCGCGGACAGGTTCTCCATCAGGCGCAGGATCGGGTCGGTGTAGCCGTCGACCCAGCCGCCCACGGCCCAGACGGCGCAGGTGATGTCGTCGTAATCCTCGCAGACCGAACCATGCTTCCAGAACTCGTCGTACTCCGTGTGCTGCATCCACGTGGCGAGCGGCGGCTCGTCGATGCCGTTCAGGCGGTTCAGCCAGATCTCCTTCCAGCGGTCGCCGACGTGCTTGGGGTCGGCCGGCCGGCCGAGCTGCGCGAACAGGCCGTTGCCCCACTGCATCCCGTCCGACAGCAGCGTGCCGCCCATGTAATGGACGTCGTCCGTGTAGCGATTGTCGGTCGAACAGGCCGTCACGATGGCCTTCAGCGCAGGCGGGCGGCGCGCGGCGATCTGGAGGCCCGCGAAACCGCCCCACGAGATGCCGATCAGACCGACGCTGCCGTTGCACCAGTCCTGGCTGGCGAACCACTCGATCACCTCGCAGGCGTCGTCCTGTTCCTGCTTGAGATACTCGTCATGCAGCAGCCCGTCCGAGTTGCCCGAGCCCCGGATGTCGACCCGCGCGGCGGCGATGCCGCTCTCGGCGAAGTAGCCGTGCATCATGCTGTCGGCGAGCGCGGTGCCGTCCGATTGACGGTAGGGGATCCACTCGAGCACGAGCGGCACCTTTTCGGCCAGCGGCTTTTCAGGCAGCCAGAGACGGGCGTGCAGGATGGTGCCGTCTGACAGCGGGATCTTGATCTGCTGAAATGGCGCGGGCGTGTCGCTGGTGACGCTCACCGAATAGTTCTGCATGGGAATGTCCTTCTGGTCGTTTGGCCCGGTCCGCTCACGGAGCCGGGGGAATGGAGCGCGCGGCCTGGGCCGAGATGCGTTCTGGATTGCTGGTCGGGCCGTCGTCGAGCAGCCCGTCGGGATGGCGCAGGCGGTGCCACGCGGCTCCGAGCGCGGTGGCCGTGCAGAGCAGTCCGCCGATGACGAACACCGCCGGCATCCCGATCAGGCTGGCGAGCCCCCCGGCGACGAGGGAGCCTATCGGCACGGTGCCGAGCATCATCATCGAATAGATCGCCATCACCCGCCCCCGCATCCCCGGCGGCGCGAAGTGCTGGAGCATCGTGTTGCTGGCGAGGTTCTGGGACAGGATCGCGAAGCCCATCGGCAGCGCGAAGAGGCACGTCAGCCAGACGCTGCGCGACAGGCCCATGCCGATCAGCAGAAGGCCGAGCGCGAAGGAGGACCAGACCGGCCAGAAGCGCATCGACTCCAGCCGGTCGTTGAAGGTCAGCGTCAGCCCCGCCGCGACCGCGCCGATGCCCGAAACGCTCATCAACAGTCCCGCGAGGCTGGCGTCGGCGCCCAGCATATCGCCCGCCAGCACCGGCAGGAACGAGAAGTAGGGCACCGAGGTGAAGCTGCAGATCCCGACGAGGATCAGGATCCGCGCCGCCTCCGCGTGGGAGCGCACGAAGGCGAGCCCCTTTCGCATGTCCTCGAAGAAACGCCCGCGCGAGGTCGGCTCGGGACGGGGCAGCTTCATCGTGGCGATCACGTAGATCGGCGCGATGAAGGCGACCGCCTTGAGCGCGAAGGCCCAGCCCTCGCCCGCCCATGCCGCGACCACGCCGCCGATCGCCGGCCCGACGAGACGGGCGGAGTTGAACAGCAGCGAGTTCAGCGCCAGCGCGTTGCGCAGGTCTTCCTGCGGCACCAGTTCGGCCACGAGCGTATGGCGGGCCGGGCTCTCGAACGCCTGCACGATGCCGATGGCGGGGGTGAGCAGCAGCATGACGAGGATCGTGACGCTGTCGGTGATCGACAGGATCGCCAGGAGGCTCACGAAACAGAAGTTCAGCCCGAGCAGGATCAGCAGCAGCTTCCGCCGGTCCACCCGGTCGATCACGGTCCCCGTCAGCGGCCCCAGAAGGAACGTCGGGCCGAGGTCGCAGAGCGCCAGCACACCCAGCATGAAGGGCGAGGCCGAGAGCCGCCACATCAGCCAGCCGAGCGCGATGGAGTGGATCCAGTTGCCCACCACCATCGGGATCTGGGCATAGAAATATCGCTTGTAGGCGGGTTGCCTGAGGGCACGGAAGGCGCGCTGCCAGCGATCTATCGCCGGGGTCTGCACGGACGGACTGGACAAGGGGGGTCTCCTGCCGGGCGCGACGGTCCGGTTTGCTTGGTGGTCTGGAATTGGTCCTCCGGCGGACGGGCAAGGGGATGCCGCCCGCCGGAGGCAGGGGACATCACTCGGTTCCGGTGAAGTCCCGCAGCAGGGCCCACTGGGCGTCCGCGCTGTAGGCGGGGTCGACGTCGGGCGCCGACACCCACGCGTTCACACCGTGGTAAAGGAAGACGTAGGCGCCGGTTTCCTCGAGCTGGTTCTGGAGGTCGATGTACATCTCGGCGCGGGCGGCCTCGTCCGTCTCTTCGGCGGCGGCGGCGTTCTGCGCGTCCCACTCCTCGGAACAGGTGCGCTGGAAGTTCCAGACGCCGACCTGGCTGCAGGTGAACCACTCGGTGACCCAGCTCGGGTCGGGGGCGGTGGTGAAGGTCGAGAAGAAGAGCTCGATCTCCTTGTAGGTGCCGCCCTCGTTATCCTGCTGCTGCGCGGTCAGCGTCGCCCCGTCCATCGACCGGATCTCGAGCGAGATGCCGGCGGCGGCGAGGTGCGCCTGGATCACCTGCGCGGCGATCAGCAGGTCCGGATCGCCGCCGAAGGACAGCGTGACCGACAGGCCCTCCGCCCCGGCCCCGGCCAGCAGCGCCTGCGCCGCCTCGGGATCGTAGCCGTAGATGTTGCTCTCCCGCGCGCCGAGCAGCGGCGGCGGCACGACGCCGTAGGCCGGGGTGACCGCCTCGCCGAAGGTGGCCAGCACGACTTCCGCCGGGTTGATCGCCTGCTGGATGGCGCGGCGCACGCGAACGTCCTGCAGCTTCTCGTTCTCGACGTTCATGCCCAGCCACGTGTAGGCCAGCGCCGGCTTGACGACGAGGTTGTCGGCCTCCGGGTCGCGGGTGACGATCGAGTTCACCGCGATCTGCGTCACGTCGAGGTCACCGGCGTCGAACGCGGTCTCGGCGGCGGTCAGATCGTCGATCGGCAGGATCTCGATCGTGTCGTAATAGGGCTCCGGCCCGGTCCAGCCGGGGTTGCGCACCAGCCTGATGATCTCGCGCGGGCGCCATTCGCCGATCTGGTAGGGCCCGGAACAGGCGAGCGGGTCCGTCTCGATGTTCGGGCTGCCGGACGCCTCCATCGCAGCCTTCGAGACGATCAGGCCCGAGGCGTGGGGCATGGTCGAGGTCAGGAGCGGCGCGAACGGCTGCTTGAGATGGATGATGCCGCTGTAGGTGTCGGTCACCTCGACGGAGTCGAGCGCCACCCAATCGGAGCCGTAGACCGCGTTCACTGCCGGATCGAGGAACCGCTCGTAGGAGAACTTCACGTCCTCGGCCGTCAGCTCGCCGAAGTCGTTGGTGAACATGATGCCCGGCCGCAGGGTGAAGGCGATGTTCAGCGGGTCGCTGTCGTCGATGCTCTCGGCCGCGTCGAGCTGCCAGCCCCACTCGTCGCCGGAGGTGTAGCGCACGAGGCCGGCGTAGATCGCGAACATGATGGTCTCGTCGTACCAGCCGCCGCGCGTGGCGGGATCGAGCCGGCGGATGTCTCCGTCGTTGCGGATGCGCAGCGTCCGGCCTTCCTGCGAGATCGCCGCGCCGACGGCCAGCAGGTTGCCCGCCGACATCGCGAGGCCCCCTGCCCCGAGTGTCTTCATCAGCTGGCGTCGGTTGAGTTTGAATTCGGTCACGTCGATACCTCCAGGTCAGGTCCTGTTGTTGTCGGTTTCTTGGATTGGGCGGCTGCGCCCGCCATCACCGCCTCGGCGAAATGGCAGGCCACGATGTGTTTGCCGCCGAGGCTGCGCAGCGATGGCGCCTCGGTGCGGCAGCGGTCGGCGACGAGCGGGCAGCGCGTGTGGAATTCGCACCCTTTCGGCCGGGAGGTCAGGCTCGGGACTTCTCCCTTGATGGGCGTGCTGATGCCGCCCTTGCGCCGCGCGCCGAGAAGCGCACGGGTGTAGGGATGGGCGGGCCGGGCGAAAATCTCGGTCGACGGGCCCGTCTCGACGATCCGGCCGAGGTACATGATCGCGATCCGGTCGGTGACGTGTCGCGCCACGGCGAGGTTGTGGGTGATCAGCAGGAAGCTGATCCCGAGCCGCGCCTGCAGGTCGTTCAGAAGGTTCAGAAGTTCGCCCTGCACCGACAGGTCGAGCCCCGCCGTCGGCTCGTCCGCGATCACCAGCGACGGGTCGAGCGCGAGCGCCCGCGCCACGGTCGCCCGCCGCGCCTGCCCGCCCGACACCTCGTGCGGGAAGCGGTCGGCGAATTCCTCGCCGAGGCCGACCTGCGCCAGGAGCTCCACCGCCTTCGCGCGGCGGTCGCCGTTGAGCATCCGGTGGATCACCAGCGGCTCCGTCACCGAGGTGCCGATCCGCATCCGGGGGTCGAGCGCTGCGACCGGGTCCTGGAACATCAGGCCGACGTCGCGGCGCATCCGGTCCCAGGTCGCGCCGCCCTGCATCGAGGTCGCCTCCTCCCCGATCCGGATCGTCCCGCCCGAGATCGGCGCCAGCCCGACCGCCGCGCGGCCGAGTGTCGTCTTGCCCGAGCCACTCTCGCCGATCAGCCCCAATGTCTCGCCCGGCGCGATGTGCAGGCTCGTGCCCGGCAGGATCGTCACCTCGCGCGGCCCACCGGCGAGGCGCGACAGGATCGACCCGGAGGGATAGCGCACGGCGAGGTCGTTGATCTCGAGCAGCGGAATGGCTTGGCTCATGCGGGCTCCTCCACCAGAAGGCAGGCGGCGGTGCGGCCCGGTCCGGCATTTCGCAGCGCGGGATCCTTGGTGCGGCAGGCGGCCATCGCCTCCGGACAGCGGGGCGCGAAGACGCAGCCGTCCGGCCGGTCGTCGGGCGGCGGCACCGTGCCGGGGATGGTCGGCAGGTTTCGGGTCGCCACCTCGATCTCCGCCGGATCGCAGGCGAGCAGCGCCTTGGTGTAGGGATGCTTCGGCGCGGTGAAGATCTCGGCCACCGGACCGGCCTCGACCACCTCCCCCGCATAGAGCACCGCGACCTTGTCGCAGAGCCGCCGGACCACGCCCATGTCGTGGGTGATGAAGACCACCGCGCCCTCGATCGCCTCGCGCGCCTCGCGGATCAGTTCAATGATCTGGTCCTCGGTCGTCGCATCGAGCGCGGTCGTCGGCTCGTCCGCGATCAGCAGGCGCGGCGCGACCAGAAGCGCGGCGGCGATGGCGACCCGCTGCCGGATGCCGCCCGAGAGCTGATGGGGGAACTGCTTCATCCGCATCTCCGGATCGGACAGGCCGACCTGCTTCAGCATCTCCGTCGCCCGCGCCCAGCGCGCCTTGCGGTCGAGGTCGCTGCGCCAGTGCTGGAACTCGACCAGTTGCCGGCCGATCCGCACGACGGGGTTGAGCGAGGTGAAGGGATCCTGCGCGATGGTCGCGATCGACGCGCCGAGCAGCCTGCGCCGCGCGTCGGGCGCCATCGCCGCGATGTCGGTGCCCTCGAACCGGATCGCGCCGTCGACGCGCGCCGACTTCGGCAGCAGCCCGGTCATCGCGGCGGCGAGGCTCGACTTGCCCGACCCGCTTTCGCCGACGAGGCCGAGCGTCTCGCCCTCCTCCACGGTCAGGGTCACGTTGCGCACCGCCGGGGCGACCTTCGGGTCGCGCGAGTAGCGGATCGAAACGGCGGTGAGATCGAGAACGGCGGTCATTTGCGGCCTCCCGCGGCCTTGGGATCGAGCGCGTCGCGCAGGCTCTCTCCGAAGAAGGTGAAGGCGATGGTGGCGAAGATGATCGGCAGGCCGGCCGTCATCGCGATGTGCGGCGCCTGGCGAAGGTAGGCGTAGCCTTCCGACAGCATGGTGCCCCAGCTCGCCTCGGGCGGCTGGACGCCCTGACCGAGGAACGACAGCCCGGACTCGATGCCGATGACTGCGGGGATGTCCATCGCGACCAGCACGAGGATCGGCCCGATAAGGTTGGGCAGCAGGTGCGTCACGCCCAGTCGCAGCTTCGAGGCGCCCATCGCCTGCGCCGCAATGATGTAGTCGGCGTTGCGCAGCACCAGCACCTGATTGCGCACGACCCGGAAGTAGCCCGGCGCCATCGAGATCGTGATGACGGTGATGAGCGTCACCATCGACGGCCCGTAGATCGACACGAGCGCGAGCGCGAACAGCACAAGAGGCAGCGCCTTCAGCGAGTCGTTGAGCAGCACCAGCAGGCTGTCGAGCCACTTCGGCCCGAGCCCCGAGATCATACCGAGCGCGATCCCGACCGCCAGCGCCCCGAAGGTGCCGGACAGCGCGACGCGCATCGCGGTGCGGGTGCCGTAGATGATCCGGCTCAGCACATCGCGGCCCAGCTGGTCGGTGCCCAGCCAGTGCGCGAGCGACGGCCCCTGCATCCGCTCGAGCGGCGAGATCGCGATCGGATCGTAGGGCGCAACCAGCGGCGCGAAGATCGCGGCGAGGAACATCACGACGATGAAAGAGAGTGATGTCGCGCCGACCGGGTTCTTCAGCAGCCGGCCGAGGATCGCGGCGGCGGGCCGGGCCTTGGCGCGGCGGGCTTTGGCGGGGGGCATGGTGGCGGTGATGTCGGTCATCCGTCTCACCCCTGTTCCGCCACGCGCGGGTCGAGCAGCGCGATCGCCGCGTCGGCGAGAAAGTTCGCCGCGACATAGAGCGCCGTCGTCACCACCACCGAGCCGAAGAGAACCGGGAAGTTCCGGCTGATGACCGCATCGTAGGCGAGGCTGCCGAGGCCGGGCCGTGCGAAGACCACTTCGACCAGCACCGCACCCGACAGCAGGTTGCCCATACCAACGCCGAGGACCGACAGGACCGGCACCACCGCGATCGGCAGCACGAAGCGCATCGCGATGCGGAAGTCGGAGACGCCGAAGGCGCGGTATGTCTTGACGTGGTTCTCGCCCAGCACCTCCAGCATGGAGACCCGCACCAGCCGCGCGATATAGCCGACCCACGCGATCCCGACGGCGAGCGATGGCAGCACGAGGTGGCTGATCTGGTCGCCGAGGTCGCCCGGCTCCCCTGCGCCGATGGCGGGGAACCACTTCAGAGTGACGGCGAACAGCATCAGCCCGTAGATCGCCATCAGGAACGCCGGCAACGCGACGACCGAGGTCGAGATGATACCGACGATCCGGTCGATCCAGCTGTTCGGCTTCAGCGCCGACCACACGCCGAGCGGCAGCCCCACGACGATCGCCCAGCCAAGCCCGGTGATGGCGAGCACCACGGTGCGCGGCAGCGCCGCAAAGACGAGATCGGTCACCGGCCGCTGCGACAGCAGATCGGTTCCCATGTCGCCCTGCAGCAGCGACAGTATGTAGTTGATCGCCTGTACGAAAAGCGGATCGTCGAGGCCCATCCGCTCGCGGAACGCCTCCTTCTGAAGCTCCGTCGCACGAGGGCCGAGCGCGATCGTCGCCGGGTCGCCCGGCACCGCGTAGATCAGCAGGAACAGGACCATGAGCGCGATCACCAGCACCGTCAGGGCCAGCAGGAATCGTCGTGTCAGGTAAGTCGCCATATCGTCCCTTCGCGTCGCGCCAGTGCCGCAATCTGGTAATATATTACGCAATACGTTGCGGCAGACAGTTGCCGTGTGGAAGAAGGGACCGAAGTTAATCGTGACGCGACGGACAAACGGCGGACTTTTGGGCGTAATGAGTGGAGGAATGACGTGCGATTGAGCAGTATCGAGGCGGAACGCCACTATGTCCTCGAGATCGAGGCCCCCGAGCGGAGCCCGAAACGCGTCTCGCTGACCGATCAGGCCTACGAGATCATCCGCCGCAGGATCGTTCTCTGCGAACTCGAACCGGGGCACACCTTCACCGAGGCGGAGCTCTCCGACCAGATGGCGATGAGCAAGACCCCGATCCGCGAGGCGCTCCTGCGGCTTCAGGTGGAGCGGATGGTGCAGGCGATCCCCCGGCGCGGCTACACCGTCACCCCCATCCACGTCTCCGACATCAACGACATCTTCGACTACCGCGTCATTATCGAGGGCGCCTGCGCCGAGCTCGCCGCGACGCAGGCCAGCGAAGACGACGTGGCCAAGCTCGCCGCGCTCGCCGAGCGATCCTCCGAGGAGTTCGACAGCATCGAGGGCTCCGACATCGACAGCGTCACGGAGCAGTCGCTGCTCAACAACGTCTTTCACGAATCCGTCGCCATCGCGGCCCGCAACGCGCGGCTGCACCGGGCGGCGGTCGGCGCGATCCGCGAATACGACCGGTTCTTCTTTCTCGAGTGGAGCGCGCCGTCCGTCTACCCGGAAAGCCACAGCGACCACCGCGAGATCGCCGCACGGATCGCCGCCCGCGATCCGCAGGGCGCCCGGCGCGCCATGATCTCCCACATCGAGAACGCCCGCGCCTCGCTGCTGGCCGCCGTGACGAACGCGACGGCCTCGGGCGCAGGTGAACTGCTACGTCTGCGCTGACCACGTCGGCGTTGCGGGCTTTCCCGGCGGCGCTATTCTCCCCGGTGCGGCAGGGCCGGCCGCGGAAGGACTCCCGCCGATGGATATCGAGGATTTGCAGACCTTCGTGGTCGTCGCCGACACCGGCGGCATCTCCGCCGCCGCCCGACGGCTGGGAATTGCGAAGTCCGTCGTCAGCCGCAGGCTCGCCAAGCTTGAAGCGGAACTCGGCGTGCAACTTCTGGCCCGAACGACCCGCGGCGCCGCGCTGACCGAGGCCGGCGCGATCTTCCGCGACCACGCCGCGCGGGCGGGGGCGGAGATCGACACCGCGCGCGAGACGATGCAGCCCGACGGCGCGCTTCAGGGACGGCTGCGGGTGGCGATGCCGCTGACCTTCGGGCCGACGCACTTCGCCCATGTCCTAGCCGAGATGGCGCGGCGCAATCCCATGCTGCGCATCCAGAGCGACTACAGCGACCGCTATGTCGACCTGATCGCCGAGGGGTTCGATTGTGCGATCCGTGTCGGACACCTGCCCGATTCCGACCTGCTCGCCCGGCGGGTCGGGCCGATCCGGGGCCAACTGGTTGCAAGCCCCGAATACCTCGCCGCGAACGGCGCGCCGGAGAGCCCGGCCGATCTCACCCGGCACGAGGCGCTGATGCAGGGGACGGAGGCCTGGCGGCTGACGGTCGAGGGCGAAATCGTCACGGTTCAGCCTCAGGGGCGCTACAAGGCGGACAACGGCACCGCGCTGCTCGCGGCGGCGCTGGCGGGCATCGGGATCGGCTACCTGCCCGATTGCGTGACCCATGAGCATCTCGAGTCCGGCGCCCTCGTCCCCGTTCTGACCGACTGCCCGCCGCCGCCGGCCGCAGCCTACGTCGTGCGGCCGCCGGGCCGGAACCCGGCACGCAAGATCAGGGTGCTGACCGAGATGCTGATCGAGGACTTCGAGACGAACCCCGCCCGATGGGGTCTCGCCGAATGACGTCGCGGCCCCGCCCGGCGTTCCGCAAACCGGAACAGGGCACGCCGCCTCCGACAACTAGCGTTCGACCTCTTCGGACATCTATGTCGGTCACGATAACAGAGGCCGCGGACCATGGGCCGGGCCGCAACGGAGGATCACCGAAATGAGTTGGAACCCAGCCTTCGATCCGGCATGCCCCGACGACGTCGGCCCCGACGCGATCGAGACGCTCATCATCCCGCGTTCGCGCGATCTCGGCGGGTTCGAAGTGCGCCGCGCGCTCCCCGCGCCGAAACGGCAGATGGTCGGGCCGTTCATCTTCTTCGATCAGGCCGGCCCGGCCGAATTCCTCACCGGACAGGGCGTCGACGTCCGCCCCCACCCGCACACCGGGCTCGGCACGGTGACCTACCTGTTCCAGGGCGACTTCCATCACCGCGACAGCACCGGGGCCGATCAGGTCATCCGCCCCGGAGAGCTGAACTGGATGATCGCGGGGCGTGGCGTGTCCCATTCCGAGCGGACCTCCTCGACCGCCCGCAGCGGCCCGAACAGCCTGTTCGGCATCCAGACGTGGCTCGCCCTGCCCGACGCGCACGAGGACATGGATCCGAGCTTCGAACATCACGGCAAGGGCACGCTCCCGGTGATCGAGGACGACGGCCTCTCCGTCCGGCTGATCCTCGGCACCGCCTACGGCGAGTCCGCCCCCGCGACGATGTTGTCGGAGACGTTCTATGCAGACGTCACCCTCGGCGCCGGCAAACTGCTGCCCATGCCGGACGATCACGAGGACCGGGGCATCTACATCGTCAGCGGATCGATCAGCGTCGCAGGACAGATGTTCGAAGCCGGACAGATGATGGTTTTCCGACCCGGGGACAGGATCTCGGTCGCCGGCGGGGAGCGGGGCGCACGACTGATGATCCTCGGCGGCGCGACGCTGCCCGGCCCGCGCTACATCTGGTGGAACTTCGTCGCGTCCTCGCGCGAACGGATCGAGGCCGCGAAGGCCGAGTGGCGGGCGGAGAAATGGGGCACCGGCCGCTTCGACCTGCCCGTCGACGATCGTGAAGAACATATCCCGCTGCCGACCTGATCCGACGCCCTCCGCAAGAAAGCGAGTCCCATGACGACCCACTGGCCCGAACTCGACTACCTCGGCTGGCGCGACACCTGTGCGGCGCTGCACCTCTACCTTCAGGTCGCCGGCAAGTACCGGCTGGCGCATACGCCGTGGCTGAACCACTCGTGGAACGCGACCTTCTACGTCACGCCGCGCGGGCTGACCTCGTCGCTCATCCCGGACGGTCCGGGGATCGAAATCACGTTCGACTTTCACGCCCACAAAGTGCGCGGCGCCTCCGGCGACGGGCGGGAGGCCTCATTCGCCCTCCGGCCCATGACCGTCGCGTCGTTCCACGCCGACTTCGTGACGCTGGTGCGCGACCTCGGCGGCACGCCGACCTTCAACGGCGTCCCGAACGAAGTGCCTTTCCCGCAGCCGTTTCACGAGGATCACCGCGACCGCCCCTACGACGGCGACGCCGCGCGCCGCTACCACCAGGCGCTTCTGGCCACCGACCGCGTGTTCAAGACGTTCCGGTCGTCGTTTCTCGGCAAGTCGAGCCCGTCCCACCTGTTCTGGGGGGCGCTCGACCTTGCCGTGACCCGCTTCTCCGGCGGGCGCGCACCGCTGCACCCCGGCGGCATTCCCGCCCTGCCCGACGAGGTGACGCACGAGGCCTATGACCGCGAAGTCTCCTCCGCCGGGTTCTGGCCGGGCGGCAACGGAATCGACTATCCCGCCTTCTATTCCTACGCCTACCCCACGCCGAACGGCTTCCGCGCCGCGAAGGTCGAGCCCGACGCGGCCTTCTGGAGCGAGGAGCTTGGCGAGTTCCTGTTGCCCTACGAGGCCGTTAAGGCCTCCGCCGATCCGGCCGCCACGTTGCTGGCGTTCCTCACGTCGACCTACGAGGCAGCGGCGGATCTCGCCGGCTGGGACCGGGAGCGGCTCGACTGCCTGCCGGGCCGACGCGGACAGGCGCGGCCCCACGATGCCGAGACGCCCACCGCGCCCGAGCCGCCAGCGGACGACACGCCGATCTCGCGCGAGGACACGGGCCCCAAGGGCCGCTACGTGATGGTGGTCGACGGTGTCGAGGCGGAGATGACCTTCAGCCGCGCCGGTGAAGGCATGCTCATCATCGACCATACCGAGGTGCCCGCTGCGCTGCGGGGCCGCAAGGTCGGCGAGAAGCTCGTCCGCCGGGCCATCGAGGATGCCCGGCGCGACGGCACGATCATCGTCCCGCTCTGCCCCTTCGCGAAGGCCCAGATCGACCGGCACCCGGACTGGCAGGACGTGTTGTCCCGGCGGTAGCGGCAGTCACCGCCGGGCACGTCATCAGACGTGGCCGGCGACCGGCTTGGGCGCATAGGGCGCTTCCAGCGTCGCGACTTCCTCGTCCGTCAGCGTGATGTCGAGCGAGGCCACCGCATCGGACAGCAGTTCGGGGCGCGAAATGCCGACGAGCGGCGCCGTGATCGCCGGCCGGGTCGCGACCCAGGCATAGGCGACCTGCGCCATCGGCACGCCCCTCGCCTCGGCCACGGTGCGCACCGCGTCGGCCACCGCGTCGTCCTGCGTCTTCGTCGCCTCGTAGAGCGCCTTCACCTGCCCGTCCGTCTCGGACCGGACGGAGCTGCGCTTGCCCGCCAGCACACCACGGGCGAGCGGGCTCCATGGCAGCACACCGACCCCTTCCGACAGGCAGAGCGGCAGCATCTCGCGCTCTTCCTCGCGGTAGATCAGGTTGTAGTGCGGCTGCATGGAGACGAACTCCGCCCAGCCGTTCGCGCGCTGCATCCCGATCGCCTTCATGAACTGCCACGCGAACATCGAGGACGCGCCGAGGTAGCGCACCTTGCCCGAGCGGACGACATCGTTCAGCGCGTCGAGCGTCTCTTCCAGCGGCGTCTCGTAGTCGAACCGGTGCAGCTGCCAGAGGTCGATGTAATCGGTGCCAAGCCGCTTCAGTGTGCCGTCGATCGATTCGAAGACGTGCTTGCGGGACAGCCCGCGGTCGTTCGGGTCGTCGCTCATCGGGTTGTAGAGCTTGCTCGCCAGCACGAGCTTGTTGCGCGGCAACTTCGGCAGAAGCACCTCGCCCAGCACCTCCTCGCTCGCCCCGCGCGAATACATGTCAGCCGTGTCGAACAGGTTGATTCCCGCATCGACGGCCGCTTCGATGATCGGGGTGGAGGCCTTCGCATCCAGAACCCACGGCGCCCAGTCGGGCGAGCCGAAGGTCATGCAGCCCAGCCCCAGACGGGACACCTTGAGGCCGGTCCGGCCGAGATTGACATAGTCCATTGTCACACCTTTCGCAGTCGTTTCGACGCTGAATGCGTACTGCCCTCGCCGCCGTGCGCGACCGGGTCTGATCGACCCTAGGCAGCCGAATCGTCTTGGCACAAGGGTTAATGGGCGATTTCGGGGCATGTGAGCCCCGCGACCTGCACAATAATTAGGCAAACAGAGAGCACTTAGGACCGACTTCGGCGCCGCCGGCAAAAAGTTCTTGCGTGATGGAGCGCATCACACCCAGCGTTGAAGTGTTCTGGATCAGTATAACACCCCGAGTCACGCATGGCCTTCGACATCGACCCGAGCATCATCGACAAGTCCCTGCCCGTTCCGGTGGGGCGTCAGCTCTATGGGTTGCTGAGCTACCAGCTCTCTCATGGCGACATTCCCAAGGGCACGCGCCTGCCCTCGGTGCGGCGACTGGCGAGCGATCTCGGTATCGCGCAGGTCACGGTGGCACAGGTCTACCAACAGCTCCGCGACGCCGGGCTGCTCGAGATGCGCAAGGGCAGCGGGGCCTTCACCCGGCTCGACGTGCCCGACCATCACGACACCACGGCGCTGAAGACCGACGTCGACCTGCTGCTGAGCAAGGCGGAGCGTATGGGCATCGCGCCGATGGCCCTCGTCGCGATGGTCAGCGCGCAGGCCCAGATGCGCCGCTCCCGCGCCGGGCTGACGATCATCTTCGTCGGCGTGTTCGAAGGACCGGGCAACGACTACGTCGCCGAGCTTCAGCCGCTGCTGACCTCCCGCGACCGGATCTCGCTGGTCACGCTGGAACAGCTCCGCGACGACACCGACGCCCGCGCTGCCTGCGAGGCGGCGGACCTCGTCCTGACCTTCGTGCACCGCAAGACCGAAGTCGCCGGCATGGTGCCCGGCGCGGACATCCTCGGCCTGCGCTTCATCCCCTCCGACGCGACCCGCGCGGCGCTGGCGCGGATCGACCCGCGCGCCCGCGTGGCGGCGATCACCCAGCTGCGCGACTACATCGCGATCATGCGGCCGAGCGTGCAGCGCTTCGCGCCCCACGTGTCCAACATACAGGTGAGCTGGTCCTACGCGCCCGAGCTCGACGAGATCCTCGCCGGGTCAGACGTCGTGATCTACGCCTCTGGCGCCGACCACATCGCCCGCGCCGTCCGGCCCGGCGTCACCTGCTTCGAATATCGCCACGCCCCCGACCCGGCGGCGATCGAGAACGAACTGCTGCCCTACCTCGCCGCGCTTCGCGAAACCCGTGCCCGCGGTGACCTCAAGGTCGTCTCCGGCGGCAGGGCAGTCACGGACGACCAATAAATTACTCAACAGGAGAGACTTGTAACCATGAGGAAATATGCACTCCGCGGAACCGCCGCGACGCTCCTCGCCCTGGTGGCGGCCGGTGCCGTCTCTGCCCAGGAAAGCCTTGTTATCGGGACGGATGTCGATGCCGGCACGCTGGACCCCCGGCTGTCGCGGGACACCACGGCCTACCGCACGAACAACCTGATCTACGCGGGTCTCGTGCACCTGACGCCCTCGCTCGAGCCGGTGCCCGATCTCGCCGAGAGCTGGGAAAGCCCCGACCCGCAGACCGTGGTCTTCAAGCTGCGTGAAGGTCTGACCTTCTCCGACGGCTCGCCGCTCACGGCCGAGGACGTGGTCTTCACCTTCTCGACGATCACCGATCCCGACTTCAACGCACCCCAGCGCACGCTCTACGAACCGATCGAGAGCGTCGAGGCGATCGACGAGACCACGGTGCAGTTCAACCTGTCGACCCCCTACGCCCCGCTGATGAGCTATCTCGACATGGGCATCGTTCCTTCCGACTACGAAGGCGACCTCGCGACGGAGCCGATGGGCGCGGGCCCGATGGTGCTGGACGCGTGGAACCGCGGCAGCTCGCTCGAACTGTCGGCGTCCGACAGCTACTGGGCCGGTGCGCCCGAGATCGAAGAGGTGACGATCCAGATCGTCGGCGACAACTCCGCCCGCGCGCAGGCATTCGAAGCCGGCGACCTCGACGTGATCCAGTCGCCCCTGTCGCCCAACGACATCCAGCGGCTCGAAGCGGACGACCGCTTCGGTGCGGAGATCATGGCCGGCCTCGGCGTGACCTATCTGAACTTCAACGTCGCCGATCCGATCCTGTCGGACCCGGAGATGCGTCAGGCGCTCGCGATGCTGGTCGACCAGGACACGATCGTGAACCAGATCTACCAGGGCGTGGACGAGGTCGCGACGTCGATCATCCTGCCGTCCTCCTGGGCCTACGATCCCTCGATCACGCAGCCCGGCTTCGACATCGAAGGCGCGATGACCAAGCTGGCGGAACTCGGCTGGTCCGACAGTGACGGTGACGGCATCCTCGACCAGGACGGCACGCCGCTGTCGATCACCCTGTCGACGCACTCCGAGGACCCGAACCGGATCCAGGCGACCGAATATATCCAGGCCGTGATGCAGTCCGCCGGGGTCGACGCCCAGATCCAGATCTCGGATTGGCCATCCTTCTCCACCGGGTATGTCCAGCAGGGCGAGCACCAGATCGCGCTGCTCGGCTGGCTGAACCTGACCGACCCGGACCGGCTCGGCTACGCGCAGCTGACGACCGGCGGCTCCCAGAACTGGGGCGGCTACTCCAACGAGGCGGTCGATGCCGCGCTCGAGAAGGGCCGCACGTCGACCGATCAGGAGGCCCGCGCCGCCGCCTACCAGGAGGCCGCGTCGATCATCGCCGAGGAGCTGCCCTACTACATCATCTCCTACCAAGGGTATCAGATGTTCTACGCCAGCGACCTGCCCGTCGAAGTGACCGCCAACCCGCGCGGCAACTTCCGCGGCCTGATCGGCATGCCCGAGACAGAGTAATCCGGACCGGCCGGCCGCAGTCGCGCGGCCGGCCACCCTCCCCCAGCTGGAGACGATCCCTTGCCCGACGACCAGAAACGCACTTTCCGCCAGTCGCTGCCGAAGCGCCATTACGAGGCGATCCACGCCAAGATCCGGCTTCGCATGGCGGCCGAGGGGCTCGACCTCCTGCTGCTCGATTCAAACGATGACGTGATCTACACGACCGGCTTCTCGCACTACACGACCGAACGGCCCGTGGTCTTCGCGATCACCGCCGACGACGCGTTCCTGCTGGTGCCGAAGCTGGAAGAGCGCCACGCCGCGCACCAGTCGGTCCACGCCGACCTCGTCACCTATTTCGAATTTCCGGGCGTCGAGAGCCCCTTCTCCGCCCTTGCCCGCATCCTCGGAAACCGCTCTGGCACCATGGGCGTCGGCCCCGCCATGTCGCTGGCCCGGTTCGACGCCGTGCGCGCCGCCTTTCCGAAGTTCGAGGCCCGGCCCACCGGCCTCGTCGGCACGATGCGTCTCACCAAGACCGCCGACGAAGTTGCGCTCCACCGCGAAGCCGGCCGCATCGCCGACGCGATGGTCTCCACCGGGGTGGAGATGATCGCCGACGCGATGAAGACCGGCGGCGACCTGCCCTCCGAGATCGAGATCGAAAGCGCCGTCTCCCGCCGCGCGATGCGGATCATGTACGAAGAGCACGAGGACCAGATGCTGGTGCAGGGCCTCGCCTCCGGCCTCGTCTATTCCGGCGTCCGCTCCTCCTTCCCGCACGGGATGCCCTCGGGCAACGCCGTGAAGGTGGGCGAGAGCATCATCCTGTCGCTCGGCTGCCGGGTTGGCGGGCGCGCCTCCGAGAGCGAGCGCACCTTCTTCATCGGCGAGCCGACGGAGGAACAGGCCGGTCACTACGACATCGCCTACGAGGCGCAACGCCGCGCGACCGCCGCGCTGATCGCGGGCAACACCTGCGCCTCCGCCGATGCCGCGGGGCTCGACTACATCCGCGCCAACGCGCCGGAAGACTGGCTGCTGCACCGCGTCGGCCACGGCATGGGCGTGCTGTTCCACGAACCGCCGTGGGTCGAGGCCGGCGACCAGACACTGCTCGAGCCCGGCATGATCACATCGTCCGAACCGTCGCTCTCGGTGCCCGGCTTCGCCGGCTACCGGCTGGCGGACACCGTCCTGATCGCGGAGGCCGGGCCCGACAGCCTGACCAACTACCCCCGCAAGATCGACGACATCATCATCGGCGGCTGAGGAGAGGACATGACGGCCTATCTCGTCCGGCGGCTTCTGCTGCTTATCCCGATGGCGGTGGGGATCGTCATCGTGACGTTCTGCCTGCTGCTGCTGATCCCAGGTGACCCGGCGGCGGTGCTGCTCGGCCAGGAGGCCACGCCCGAAGGCGTCGCCTCGCTCCGGGCGGCGCTTGGGCTGGACGACCCCTGGTATATCCGGCTCGGCCGCTACTTCGGCAACCTGCTGCAGGGCGACATGGGCCGCTCCATCTTCCAGAGCGCGCCGGTCTCCGAGATCATTCTCGGCCGGCTCGGCGCGACCGTCGAACTCGCCACCGTGGCGCTGCTGATGTCGGTGATCGTCGGCGTGACGCTCGGCGTGCTGGCGGCGATCCGGCAGGGCGGCATCGTCGATGCGCTGACGATGCTGATCGCGCAGCTCGGCATCTCGATGCCGGTCTACTGGCTCGCGCTGCTGCTGATGCTCTACGTCTCCGTCATGAACGGCTGGCTGCCCGCCATCGGGCGCGACGAGCCGCTGATCGACGCGCTCGGCATGGCGCTGCTCGGCAACCCGGCGCCGCTGCTCGACTCGATGGCGCATATCGCGCTGCCGGCCCTGTCGCTGGCGCTGAACTCCGCCGCGATCATTTCACGCCTCGTGCGGACCTCGATGCTGGAAGTGCTGCGCGAGGACTTCGTGCGCACCGCCCGCGCCAAGGGCGTGCGCCGTTCGGCGGTGGTCTGGAAACACGCGCTGCGCAACGCGCTGCTGCCGGTCCTTTCGGTCATCGGGCTGCGCTTCGGCGCACTGCTCGGCGGCGCGATCCTGACCGAGATGATCTTCGCCTGGCCCGGCCTCGGCCAGCTGACCATCACCGCGATCTCGCAGCGCGACCTGCCGCTGATCCAGGGGATCGTGCTGACCTTCGCCCTGGTCTACGCGACCGTCACCCTCCTCGTGGACATCGCCTACGCGGCGGTCGATCCGCGCATCCGGCTGAGCTGATCCATGAGCGACGTAACCCCCTCCCCCGTGACCGCGCTGCGCACCCGCACGCGCTTCCGCCTGCCCAAGAAGCTGCGGAACGCCTCGCTGATCGCCGGCGCGCTCATCACCTCCACCATCGTGCTGCTGGCGATCTTCGCGCCGTTCGTGGCGACGCATGACCTGCTGCAGATGGACATGCCGAACCGCTTCTCAGGCCCGTCCGGAGAGCACTGGCTTGGCACCGACAACTTCGGCCGCGACCTTTGGAGCCGGCTCGTCGCAGGCGCCCGGATCTCGCTGTCGATCGCGGTGATCGCGGTCGGGCTCGCGGCAATCATCGGCACGATCATCGGCCTCGTCGCCGGTTACTTCGGCGGCTGGATCGACCTCGTGCTGATGCGGATCACCGACGTGTTCCTCGGCTTCCCGCCGCTGGTGCTGGTGCTCGCCATCGTCGCGGTTCTCGGCCCCGGCTTGCTGAACGTCGCGCTGTCGCTCGTGATCGTGACGTGGACCGAATACGCCCGCGTCGTGCGCGCCACGACGCTCAGCCTGCGCGAACAGAACTACGTGCAGGCCGCGCGCGCCCTCGGCGCGTCGCCGGTCCGCATCCTGTTCCGTGAAATCCTGCCGAACTCGCTCGGGCCGATCATCGTGCTCGCCTCGCTCGGGCTCGGCACCGCAATCATCTGGGAAAGCGCCCTCAGCTTCCTCGGGTTCGGCCTGCCGCCGCCGGCGCCGACCTGGGGGTGGTCGCTGTCCTACGGCACCCGCTTCATCCGCGACGAACCGTGGATGTCCATCATCTCGGGCGCGACCATCATGGTCACCGTGCTCGGGTTCAACCTTCTCGGCGACGGGCTGCGAGACGTTCTCGACCCGCGCCACCAGACCCGCGGCAAGGGCTGAACGCCCCGCAAGGACCGCAACGAGGACAGGAGTAGTCAATGGTCAAGGAAATCGTCCGGCATAGCCCGAAAATCACCACGCTCGCGGACGGAACGGATGCGTGCCTGCACATGACCGACCTTGTCGGCGAAACCGATGGCCCGCTCGTCGGGATCTCGGCCTCCGTGCACGGCAATGAAAACTGCGGGAGCCAGGCGATCCTGGATCTCTTCCGCATCCTGAAGGACATGCCGATCAAGGGCACCATCCGGCTGCTGCCGGTGGTCAACGCCCGCGCCATGGTCGTGAACTCGCGCTTCTCGCCGCTCGACCAGCGCGACCTGAACCGCGAGTTTCCCGGCGATCCGAACGGCACCTTCTCGCAGCAACTCGCCGCGACGATGTCGAAGGAGTTCCTTGGCCAGATCGACGCACACATCGACCTGCACTCCGGCACCGACCGGCCGACGGTGGATTACGTCTACCTGCTGAACGACGAGAAGCTGAGCCGCGCCTTCGGCTCCAAGGTCCTTTACCGCCCGGACGAGGGCAAGCAGGGCACGCGCTTCAACGGCACCACGAAGGACGTCACCATGCCCCGCGGCATCTCCGCCGCGGTGATCGAGCTCGGCGGCGGCGTCGTCGATCAGGGGCCCTACATCCAGCGCATCATCGACGGCGTGATGAACATGCTGCGCCAGCTCGGCGCGATCGAGGGCGACGTCACGCCCCCGCCGGAGCAGATCGTCGTCAACGAGATCGCCGGCATCCGCCCCACGGTCGGCGGCTGGATCGAGCCCTCCTCCCCGCCGCTCGGCGAGCCGGTCAAGGGTGGCTCCACGCTCTTCAAGGTCGTCAGCCCCTACAGCTTCGAGGTTCTGGAAGAGGCCACCTGCCCCTTCGAGAACGGCGTCATGATCATGGCGCACCTGACCCGCAACATCGTCGAGGCCGGTGACTACGGCTGGATGATCGGCAACATGGAGGGGTCCACCCCCTGATGGCGACCGAGGTTTCCTCCCAACAGACGCGCGGACCGGCCCTGTCGGTCCGCGACCTCCAGCTGCGGATCACCTCTGCGGAGGAGCCGTTCACCGTGGTCTCCGACGTCGCGCTCGAGGTCGCGCCGGGCGAGACGCTCTGCATCGTGGGCGAGTCCGGCTGCGGCAAGTCGCTGACGGCGCTCTCCCTGATGCGGCTGCTGCCCGACGGCGTGTCCGTCGCGGGCGGTGGCATCCAGCTCGGTGAGACCGACATGCTGGCGCTGTCGGAACGGGCGGTCGAGGACATCCGGGGCGATCGCATCTCGATGATCTTCCAGGAGCCTCTGACCGCGCTGAACCCGGTGATGACCGTCGGCGCGCAGATCGCCGAGGTGCTTCGGCGGCACCGCAAGCTCGGCCGCCGCGCCGCGTGGGAAGGCGCCGTCACCGCGTTGACCTCGGTGCAGATGCCCGACGCCGCCCGCCGCGCGCAACAATATCCGCACGAACTCTCGGGCGGGATGCGCCAGCGCGCGATGATCGCGCTCGCCCTCTGCTGCGAGCCGGACGTCATCGTCGCCGACGAGCCGACGACCGCGCTCGACGTCACGGTGCAGGCCCAGATCCTCGGCCTGATGAGCGAGCTGCAACAGCGGCTCGGCACCGCGCTGATCCTCATCACCCACGACCTCGCCGTCGTGGCGGAGACGGCGGACCGCGTTATCGTCATGTATGCCGGCCGTCGCGTGGAAGAGGCGCGTGTCACCGATCTCTTCGACGAACCGCTGCACCCCTACACCCGTGGCCTGATGGGCGCGATCCCGCGCGGCGCGACGCTCGGCCAGAAGCTGACCGACATCCCCGGCACCGTGCCGCCGATGTGGGACCTGCCGCAGGGCTGCGCTTTCGCCCCGCGCTGTCCGCTCGCCACCGACCGCTGCCGCGCCGAGCGTCCGCCGCTGCGCGAGGAGCGTCCCGGCCACCTCGCCGCCTGCTGGGAGATTCCCGATGCCGCTTGACCAGTCCGACCCGCCGCTGCTGAGCGTCCGCGACCTCCAAGTCCACTTCCCGATCCGGCAGGGCGTGTTCCAGCGCACCGTCGGCACCGTCCGCGCGGTCGACGGCGTGAGCTTCGACCTCGGCCGGTCCGAGACGATCGGCCTCGTCGGCGAGTCCGGCTGCGGCAAGTCCACCACCGGCCTCGCCCTCACCGGACTCGTGCCCGCGACCGGTGGCCAGGTGACCTTCGACGGCGCGACCGTCGGCGCGGCGCGGGGAAGCGAGCTGTCCCGCTTTCGCCAGCGGATGCAGATCGTGTTCCAGGACCCGTTCTCGTCGCTCAACCCGCGCCAGCGGATCCGCGACATCCTCCGCGCGCCGCTCGACATTCACAACATCGGCAAGCCCGCGGAGCGCGACGAAAAGGTCATCGCGCTGATGGAGCGGGTCGGCCTGCGCGCCGACCAGGCCCGCAACTACCCGCACCAGTTCTCCGGCGGTCAGCGCCAGCGCATCGGCATCGCCCGCGTCCTGACGCTGGATCCGGACGTCATCGTCTGCGACGAGCCGGTCTCCGCGCTCGACGTCAGCGTGCAGGCCCAGATCCTGAACCTGCTCGGCGAGTTGCAGGAAGAGCTCGGTGTGTCGTTCCTGTTCATCAGTCACGACCTCGGCGTGGTCGAATACCTCTCCCACAAGGTCGCGGTGATGTACCTCGGCAAGATCGTCGAGTTCGCCCCGCGCGAGGCGCTCTTTTCCAATCCTCGCCACCCCTACTCGGAGCTTCTGCTCAACTCGACGCCGTCGCTCGATCCGCGCGCACGGCACACCTTCGCCGCCAACAGCGAGACGGTCCCCTCCGCCACGCAGAAACCGTCGGGCTGCGCCTTCCGCACCCGCTGCCCGCTCGCGACCGACCATTGCGCGAAGGTCGAACCCGCGCTCGAGGCGCGCGAGGACGGACGCCTCGTCGCCTGCCATCACAGATGAGACTGCCATGACCCAGATTGCCCCGAACCGGATTGCCCTGACGGGCGCCCGCCTGCTCGACCCCGAGGCCGGCACGCTGCTGGAAAACCGCACCATCCTGATCGAGGACGGCCGGATCACCGACGTCGCCGAAGGCCAGCCAGCGCCGGACGATGCCGAGGCCATCGCGCTCGACGGCAAGGTGGTGATGCCCGGCATGATCGACTGCCACATGCACGTGGTCGCCGAGACGCTGGACCTCTGGGCCAACATGATCGCGCCCTCCTCCCTTGCCGGCCTGCGCGCCGCGCGGGTGATGGAGGAAACGCTGGACCGCGGCTTCACCACGATCCGCGACCTCGGCGGCGCGGATCACGGGCTGGTGCGCGGGGTCGAGGAAGGCCTGATCGACGGACCCCGGCTCATCATCTGCGGCAAGGGCCTCTCCACCACCGGCGGCCACTGCGACCTGCGCGCCCGCACCGACGACAGGCCCGGTATCATGTCCGACCGGCTCGGCAGCATGGGCATCCTCGTCGACGGCACCGACGACGTCCGCCGTGTCAGCCGCACCTACATCAAGGAGGGCGCGCGCTTCATCAAGCTGATGGCGAACGGCGGCGTTTCCTCCCCCAACGACCCGATCCACACGCTCCAGTTCTCGCGGGACGAGATCCTCGCGGCGGTAGAAGAAGCCGAAAACGCCGGCCTTTACGTCTCCGCCCACGTCTACACCGACCGGGCGATCCGGCGCTGCGTCGAACTCGGGGTGCATTCGCTCGAACATTGCAACCTGATCGAGGCGGAGACCGCGATGCTCGCCGCCGAAAAGGGCTGCATCGCGGTTCCCACCCTCGTCGCCTACGAGGCGCTCGCGCTCGAGGGCGCGGCGCTCGGGCTCGGTCCCGACAGCGTCGCCAAGATCGACACGGTGCGCGAAGGCGGCCGCCGCTCGCTCGCCATCATGCGCGACGCCGGGCTCGAGATGGCCTTCGGCTCCGACCTGCTCGGCGAGCTGCGCAAGTACCACTGCATGGAAGTCGACCTGCTGGCCGAGGTGCTGACCCCGGCGGAGATCCTGCGCTCGCTGACGACCATCGGCGCGAAGCTCTGCGGGCTGGAAGGCGAGGCCGGCGTGATCGCGCCCGGCGCCTCCGCCGACCTGCTCGTGCTCGATGGCAACCCGCTCGACGACATCTCGCTGCTCACCGACGACGGCGCGAACTTCCGCGCCGTCATGGCACGCGGCCGGTTCGTCCGGTCCGACCTCGAAGGAGACCACGCATGAAAATCGGACAGGACCTCGCGGAAATCACCGCCGGGATCGACCGGCTCTACCGCACCGGCCTTGGCGGCGAGAACTTCCTGCAGAAGGAAGGGCTGATCCCAGTCGCCGTGGCCGAGGTGACCCCCCGCCCCTTCCGCGACTGGACCGAGGTGCAGGACAGCCTTGCCGCCCTGCGCGAACGTATCCCGGCGGAGGCCGAGACCACCCGGCGGACGGGCTGGCTGGACGAGATGTCGACCTCCCTCGCCTCCCTCTCCCGCCTGTTCGCAGGCGAGGAGCAGAGCTTCGAGCTGCGGCTGAAGGAACAGGTCCGCGTCGACACGACGCTGATCGGCGACGACATCCTCGACACCTACCGCGCGGATCTGCGAGACGCGCTCGACGAAATGGGCTTCCGGAACGGCGACCTCGCCGAGGACGTGGCCCGTTGGGAGGACTCGACCGCCGTGCCCGCCGAGCAGGTGATCCCAACCCTAGATACGCTCGAGGCGGAGGCGCAGGCGCGTTCCAACGGGCTGATCTTCGACATCGGCGACGACTGGATCAAGTGCGTCGGCGTGCGCGACGTGCCCTTCAACGCCTATTGCGACTACCCCGGACGGCAGCTGCTGCTGAACCTCGGCTATCGCTACACCCGGTTCGAACTCAAGCACCTCGCCGCCCACGAGGCCTTCCCCGGCCACCTTGTCCACCTCGCCCGGCGCGAGGCGCTCGTCGCCGACGGGCGGATGCCGCTCGACGGTGCGCAGGTGGTGACCAGCACCGCCTCGAGCCCGCTGTTCGAAGGGATCGCCGACAACGGGATGGAGATGCTCGGCTGGATCGAGACGCCCGAAGACGTCGCCGGCCTCGCGCTCATGCGGCTGCGCAGCGCGTTGCGCTGCAACGCCTGCTGGATGACCTTCGCCGAGGGCAAGTCCATCGACGAGGCCGCCGCCGCCACCGCTGGCCCCTCCTTCCAGGAGGTCGACGTGATGAAGCATCGCCTCGCGCTTGTCTCCCACGAACTGCGCGCGCCGTTCCTCTATGCCTACTGGTGCGGTGACGATGCCGTGCGCCGGTTCCTCGCCGCGACGAAGGACTGGGACCGCAAGGACGTCATGGCCGAACTCTACGACCACATGCACACGCCGACGACCCTCCTCGCCGCGGCGGCGTGAGCGGGCGGGCGCGGGGCGGTCTCACTCGCCGCCCCGCGCTGCCTCGCCTCAGAGTGCGAGAACGATCGCGTCGCGGCCCGGCACCGTGACGTCCGGCCCGCTCGCCTCGCCCATCAGGGCCCGGCCGGTCACGGCTTGTCCGTCGACGGACAGCTGTCCGGACTGCGCCTCCCGCGAGGGGTTCACGACCCACAGGAACCGACCACCCGGCCCCTCGTGGAGTCGCGCGATCAGATGTCCGTTTCCGGTCGCCACGCGCGGCGGGACGCCCGCCCATTCGAGGCAGCCGTTCCACCATGCCGGCGCGCCCTCGCCGCCGGCTTCACGTTCGCGGAAGTGGCCGACCGAGACGTGGGAGCCGACAAGCAGCGTGCGGCCCTTGCCGAAACCGTTCTCGACCATCGCGGTGCCGCCGATGTCGAACTCGGCAAGGCCCTTCCCCGAGGCCGGCGCATAGACCTGCCGGAAGCCGCCGCAGGGCAGGTCCGTCCCGTTCCACAGGATGCGGTCGCGGTCGGCGATGTCAGGCATGAACTCGACATGCGCCTCGGTCGCGCCGAACACCTCGTCGAAGCCGAAATTGGGCTGATGCATTCCGACGTGGCCCATGTCGCCGAAGTAGCCCGGACAGGCCTCCGAGATCAGGACGCCGCCGGCCTCCACCCACGCCTTCAGCTTCGCGGCGATCGCCTCGGGCCACATGATCGGATAGGGCGCGTAGAGCACCGGGTAGGCGTCGATGTCGTCGACATGAACCCAGTCGGCCTGCACGTTCTGCTCGAAGAAGCCGCGATAGGCGCCCCACATGGCGTGGGAATAGGTCTGGAATCCGCCCTCGGCGGAGAGAACCGTGTCGAAGGCCTGCGTCTCGGGCACGACCAGCAGACCGACCTCGCCACGCACCGGCTTCGCCTCAATCGCGTCCTTCTGGGCGGGGTCGTTCAGCCACTTGGCGACGGCGGAGGCGGCCTCCGAGCGGTCGGTGCGCGAGCCGTCGAGCGCGTAGGACCCGAAGGCCCCGAACAGCGGCCCGTCGAGCAGCGGCCGGTAACGCAGGTTCATCATGCCGCGCGCCCCGGCGGCGAAGGACGCGAGCGACCAGAGCCGTACGTCCTCGGCCTCGGCCACGCGGGCGTCATCGCGGTCGCGGCCCAGGACCTGCGACTGCATCCACAAGGGGCCGCCCTGCCGTTCGGCATGCCAGTAGGGCTTGCCCCGCGCCGCGCCCCGGATCAGGTCGCCGCCGTAGAAGTTGCGCCAGGGCTGGTTACCCTTGCGCGCCGCGATCCAGGTGTAGCCGTAGATGTCGACCTGTTCCGCCGCGCGCCAGTCGTTGCAGCCGTGCCCGGCCATCGCGGTCATCGCACCGGCGATCCCGTGGCTGATGATCGCGGCGTCCGGATCGACGGCCTTGATGGTGGCGATCTTGTCGGCGACGTGGCCGTAGAAATTGTCCTGCCGGAACGCCATCCAGTCGAGGCACTCCGGGTAGGGCTGCACGAAACGGGGCGGCACGATGTCGTCCCACTCGGCATAGGAATAGCGCCGCCATGCCTCGCCCAGCGTCTCGAGGTCGCCGTACTTCTCCTTCAGCCAGAGCCGGAAGGCGGCCTTCGTCGGATCGGAATGGTCGAAGTCGGGCTGGTAGTTGACCTCGTTGTTGACGTCGTAACCCAAGAGGCCCGGATGCCCCCTGTAGCGCTCGGCCATGCGGGTCAGGAATTCCATCACCCGCTTGTGGACCTCCGGATCGTTCAGCGTCAGCGCGCCCGCACCGCCGAGGCCCTGACCGAAGCCGCCGACGGCGACCGAGGGCGAATGGCAGGAGGCCATCGTCGTGCCGTCGGCCTTCTTCTGGACCGCGTGGGACAGCTCTCGCTGCAACCACTCGGGCGCGGCCATCGTGAACTCGGCGATGACCGTCTGCATCCCGTTCTCGGCGGCGAGGTCGAGCTGGCGGTCGCACT
Organism: Pelagovum pacificum; assembly: GCF_016134045.1. Lineage (NCBI taxonomy): Bacteria > Pseudomonadati > Pseudomonadota > Alphaproteobacteria > Rhodobacterales > Paracoccaceae > Pelagovum > Pelagovum pacificum. The sequence goes on from NZ_CP065915.1 coordinate 2,677,769, forward strand.
CGTCCCAGTGGAATTGCCCCGGACGGCGCTCGATCACAGACCACATGAACCAGTGGCGGAAGGTGTTCAGCCCGTCTTCGGAGGCGATGCCGTAATCGCGCTCCCAATCCTCGGGCGGTGGGTTTGACTTGCGGAAATAAACGGCACCGAACGGCACCTGCGGCTGCGTGCTGGCCACGGCGTTCTTCCTTCTTGAAGCTTCCCCATGGGGAAGGTGTTATCGGCCGGACAGGCCCTTGAGCGTGCGGATCAGCGCGGAATGGTCGAGGTCCCCGTCCCCCCGCCCAATCGCGGCGTTCATCATCTGCTGCACCGTCGCGGTGTTCGGCAGCGCGAGGTCGAGCGCCTTGGCGCTGTCGACGGCGAGCGTCATGTCCTTGCGATGCAGGTTGATGCGGAAGCCCGGATCGAAGGTCTCGTTCAGCATCCGCTCGCCATGCACCTTGAGGATCGTGCTGTCGGCGAAGCCGCCGAGAAGTGCCTCGCGCACCATTGCCGGATCGGCGCCCGCGGCCTCGGCCAGCGTCAGCGCTTCGGCGACCGCCTGGATGGTGAGGCCGACGATGACCTGGTTGCAGACCTTGGCGGTCTGCCCCGCGCCGGCGTCGCCGACATGGGTGATGCGCTTGCCCATCAGTTCCAGAAGCGGCTTCGCCTTGCCAAAGGCCTCTTCCGAGCCGCCGCACATGATCGTCAGCGCGGCGTTCTCCGCGCCCGCCTGACCGCCGGAAACCGGCGCGTCGAGCCAGAGGCCACCGGCGCCCTCGATCCTTGCCGCGAACTCCTTGGTCGCGACGGGGGAAATGGAGCTCATGTCGATGACGAGCGTCCCCTGCCCCAGCCCCTCGGCGGCGCCTCCCTCGCCGAAGAGCACCTCTTCGACGTCGGGCGTGTCGGGCACCATCAGGATCACCACGTCGGCACCGCTCGCCGCCTCCTTCGCGCTCGCGGCCTCGGTGCCGCCCTTCTCGACGAGGGGGCGGGAGACATCCTTGACGCGGTGCAGGGACAGGTCGTGTCCCGCGTCGATCAGGTGTCCGGCCATCGGGCGTCCCATGACGCCCAGTCCGATGAATCCGATCTTCATGGGTTCAGGCTCCTTTCATCCAGCCGAGCCCCTCGGACGTGCCGGCGGCGGGCTTGTATTCCGCGCCGACCCAGCCGGCGTAGCCGAGCCGGTCGAGGCTTTCGAACAGGTAGGGGTGGTTGATCTCCCCGGTGCCGGGTTCGTGGCGGCCGGGATTGTCAGCGATCTGCACGTGGGCGATCCGGTCCTGAAGGGCCTGATAGGTCGGGATCAGGTCCCCCTGCATGATCTGCATGTGGTAGAAATCGTATTGCAGCCACAGGTTCGATGAGCCGACCCGGTCGGCGATTTCCAGGAACTGATCGGTGCCGTTGACGAGGAAGCCGGGGATGTCGCGGGTGTTGATCGGCTCCAGCAGCAGACGGATCCCTTCGGTGCCGAGCCGGTCGGCGGCCATCTTCAGGTTTTCGACCAGCACTGCCTCGTGCGCGGCCTCGTTCCCCGCGGGCGCGATGCCGGCGAGGCAGTTGACCTGCTCGCACCCCAACGCCTTGGCATAGCGGATCGCGGTGTCGACGCCCTCGGCGAACTCCGCCTCGCGACCCGGCAGGCCGCCGAGGCCGCGCTCTCCGCCCGCCCAGTCGCCGGACGGCAGGTTGAACAGCACCTGCGTCAGGCCGTTGTCGGCGAGCGCCTTGGCGACGGTGTCGGGCTCCTCGTCGTAGGGGCCGAGGTATTCGACCCCCTTGAAGCCGTCCGCCGCGGCGGCGGCGAACCGGTCGAGAAACCCGTGCTCGGTGTAGAGCATGGACAGGTTGGCAGAGAACTTGGGCAAAGCGGGCCTCCTCCTCGGGGTCCGGACAGGCGTCCGGTCTTGGATTTGGGTCCGATGCCGGACAGCCGCGCGTGAACGGACGGCTGCCCGGTATCGGACATCAGGGTTCGAAACGGGTGCGCAGGGACATGCGCTTGTTGCGGGGATCGGGGCTCGGCACGGCCGAGATCAGCGCCTGGGTGTAGGGATCGTCCGGCGCGGTGCAGATGCGTTCGGCCGGGCCGGTCTCCACCACCTTGCCGCGGTGCATCACCGCGACCCGGTCGCAGAAGTAGCGCACGACGGAGATGTCGTGGGCGATGAAGACGTAGCTGAGGCCGAGACGCTCCTGCACTTCGAGCAGGAGGTCGAGGATCTGGGCGCGGATCGACACGTCGAGCGCGCTCGTCGCCTCGTCGGCGATGATGATCTGCGGATCGAGGGCGAGCGCCCGCGCGATGCCGATGCGCTGCCGCTGACCGCCGGAGAAGGCGTGCGGGTAGCGCTCCATCGCGGACCGGTCGAGGCCGACGAGCTCCAGCAGCTCGCCCACCCGTTGATCGAGCGCGCGACCGCGCGCCTTGCCGGACACGTGCAGCGGGTCGCCGATCACCTGCTTCACCGTCATGCGCGGGTTGAGCGAGGCGAACGGGTCCTGGAACACCAGCCGCACCGCACCGCGGTAGGTCTTGAGCGCGCCCTGGTCCATCGCGGTGACGTCCTCGGGCGCGGCGCCTTGGGAGGGCCGCCAGAGCACCTTGCCCTTCGAGGGGTCGGTAATCCGCAGCAGCATCTTGCCGAGCGTCGTCTTGCCCGAGCCGCTCTCGCCCACGATGCCGAGGTTCTCGCCCGGCCAGAGGTCGAGGTCGACGTTGTCGACGGCGGTGATCGCCCACTTCTGGCGACCGGTCCAAGTGTGGGCGCCGAAGCCCTTGGTCAGGCCCCGCGCGGACAGGATCGGCGCGCCGTCGGTCGGCGGCGGGGGGCGGTCGCGCCCCTCTTCCAGCCGCATCGTCGCGCCGAGCAGTTTCTGCGTGTAGGCGGTCTGCGGGTCGTGGAAGATCCGGTCGACCGGCCCCTGCTCGAGGATGCGGCCCCAGCGCATGACCGCGACCTCGTCCGCGATCTCGGCGACGAGGCCGAGGTCGTGGGTGATCATCAGCATGGCCATGCCGCGCTCGTCCTGCAGGCGCTTGATCAGGTCCATGATCTCGGCCTGCGTGGTCACGTCGAGCGCTGTCGTCGGCTCGTCCGCGATCAGCACGTCGGGGTCGCAGGCCAGCGCCATCGCGATCATCGCCCGCTGCCGCATCCCGCCCGAAAACTCGAACGTGTAGCGGTCGGCCATCTGGCGCGGGTTCTTGATCTCGACCTGCTCCAGCAGGCGCACCGTCTCTTCCTTGGCCTGCGCTTTGGTCATGTCGCGGTGCAACAGGAGGCTTTCGACGATCTGCGCGCCGATGGTGCGCACGGGCGACAGCGATGACATCGGTTCCTGGAAGATCAGGCCGATGCGGCCGCCGCGGATCGCGCGGATCTCCTTACCCGTCTCGCTGAGCTGGTCGAGCCGCTCGGGCCCGTTCGGGCCGGTGAGCGTGATGGTGCCGGAGGTCACCGTCGCCGGCGTGTCGATGATCCTAAGCAGCGCGCGGGCGGTCACCGACTTGCCCGAACCGCTCTCCCCAACCAGCGCCATCGTGCGGCCGCGCTTCAGATCGAAGCTGACGTCTCGGACGGCGTGCAGGATGTGCGTGCGCAGGTGGTAGTCGATGGACAGGTCGCGCACCGAGAGAAGCACGTCGGTGTCCTGTTCCGGTCTCATGTCGGACGCGTCGGGCATCATCATGTCTCGTACGGGTCGGCGGCGTCGCGCATCCCGTCTCCCAGGAAGTTGAAGGACAGCACGGCGACGACCACGGCCAGCGAGGGCCAGATCAGCAGCCACGGCGCGGTGGCGACCGTGCGGATGTTCTGCGCGTCCTGCAGCAGCACGCCCCAGCTCACGACGGGCGGCTTCAGCCCGATGCCGAGGAAGCTGAGCGCGGTCTCGGCGACGATCATCGTCGGGATCGCCAGCGTGACGACGGCGAGGATGTGGGAGGTCAGCGAGGGCAGGATGTGCCGGAAGATCACCCGACGGCGGCGCGAGCCGTCGAGGATGGCGGCGGTCACGAAATCCTCGTTCTTCAGGGCGAAGAAGCGGCCACGGACCTCTCGCGCCAGCGACGTCCAGGCGAGCAGCGACACGATCAGCGTGATGACGAAATAGACCTTGAGCGGCGACCAGGTGATCGGGATCGCGGCGGCGAGGCCCAGCCAGAGCGGGATCGTCGGCATGGCGCTCACGATCTCGATCAGGCGCTGCACGGCGAGGTCCACCCAGCCACCGTAGTAGCCAGACAGCGCGCCGAGCACGGTGCCGATGACGAGCGAGGAGACCACGCCGATCAGGCCGATCGACATCGAGATCCGCGCGCCGTAGATCAGCCGGCTGAGCAGGTCCCGACCGAGCGAGTCCGTCCCGAGCAGGTTCATTGGCTTGGTGGGATCGAGCGGGCCGATCAGGTGCGTGTTCATCGGGAACAGGCCCCAGAGCTCGTAGGGCGTCCCCTCGACGAAGAAGCCGATCGGGATCACCGACTCCTCGTCCACCGTGAAGGTGCGGCGCAGCGATTCCGGGTCGACCTCCATCGCGTAGCCCTTCACGTGGGGCAGCCACTCGCGCCCGTCCTCGCCTTCGACGAAGAAGGCCAGCGACTGCGGCGGTGCGTAGGTGAAGCGCGGCTGCGCGGCGGCCGGATTCGTCGGCGCGAGGAATTCGACGAACAGCGCGACGAAGTAGAAGAAGAGCACTACGATACCGGCGGCGACCGCGACCTTGTTGCGGAAGAACTTGTGCCGGATCAGCGTCCACTGGCTGGCGACCGCGATCTCGGACGGGTCGTCGCCGGGACGCAGGGGGCTGATGGCGGGTCCGGTCTCCTCGCCGTCGGGCGGCAGGATCGGCGGGTCGAGCGTGGGGTGGCTTACGTCGGTCATGGCGTCCTCACGTGAAGCGGATGCGCGGATCGAGCGCGGCGAGAAGAAGGTCGGAGATCAGCATCCCGATGAGCGTCAGCAGGCCCATCAGCAGGATGAAGCTGCCGGCGAGGTACATGTCCTGGCTGACCAGCGCGCGGATCAGCATCGGCCCGGCGGTCGGCAGGTTCAGCACGATGGCGGTGATCGTCACGCCCGAGATCAGCTGCGGCAGCACCCAGCCGATGGCCGAGACGAACGGGTTCAGCGCGATGCGCACCGGATACTTCATCACCACGTTGAATTCCGACAGACCCTTGGCGCGGGCCGTGACGACGTAGGGCTTGGAGAGCTCGTCGGTCAGGTTCGCCCGCAGGATGCGGATCAGCGACGCGGTGCCGGCGGTGCCGATCACGATCACCGGGATCCAGAGGTGCTTCAGCAGGTCCCAGAACTTGGCGAGGCTCATCGGCTCGCCCTGGAACTCGGGCGAGTAGAGGCCGCCGACGCTTTGACCGAAGTATTTGTAAGAAACGTACATCAGCGTCAGCGCGAGGATGAAGTTCGGGATGGCGAGGCCGAGGAAGCCGAAGAAGGTGAAGATGTGGTCGCCGATCGAGTGGCGGCGCACGGCGGAGTAGATGCCGATCGGCAGGGACACGGCCCAGACGAACAGCAGCGCCGCGATGGACACGCCGAGCGTGGCCGCCATCCGCTCCCAGATCAGCTCGCTCACGGGCCGGCCCCATTCGAACGAGTAGCCGAAGTCGCCGCGCAGCACGATGCCGGTGATCCACTTCCAGTACTGCACGATGATCGGGTCATCGAGCCCGTAGATCCGGCGCAGGCGGGCCACTTCGGACGGGTCGACCGCCTGTCCGGAATCGGACATCCGTGCGATGACGGATGTCAGGTAGTCACCGGGCGGCAACTGGATGATGAGAAAGGCGATGATGGAGATGCCGATCATCGTCGGCACCATCAGCAACACCCGTTTCACGATATAGCCGAGCATAGTTCCTCCTCCCCGGCGGGCGGTCCCTCAGGACCAGTCGATGCGGACCACTTCTGCAAGGTCGATGCTGGGCACGGTGATGTGGGCCGTCTCTCCCTCCACCGTCACGGGGGCCTCTCCGCCCGAGACTAGGAGCCGGGCGGTCGCACCCGACTTGCCTGCGGGCAACCTGGCACGGATCACCTGGTTCTCGACCGGGTAGGATTGCCGGATCGGGCCCTTCATCATCATCGGGTTGGTGAGGTTGGTGAGCATGACCGCGGTCACCCCCTCCCCCTCCCGCGCCGCGACGTCGATCACGGCCGGGCCTGTGACCTCGACCGCCGGCTCGGACTTCAGCGCCCAGCGCACGGCGTTCTCGATCAGGCGCTGGTGGTCGCCGGCAAGCACGTGCCAGAAGGTGCCGCCGACGTTCCACGGAATATGGACCGTGCGGCCCCCGGCGGCTGTCTCGCGCGCGACGACGGCAGCGCCTTTCGGGTCCTCGCGGGGGTAGACCTCTTCCATCGGCAGGTCCGGGAAGTCGGGCACGTAAAGGAACGGCTGCTCCGCGTCGCCCGTCGGCTCCACCGCCATCAGGCGCGTGCCGCCGATGATCCGGGTCGTGCCCTCGAAACCCTTGCTGATCGGATGGTCGCCGTTCAGGGCGACGTAGGTGTTCTTCACCGGACCGCGCGGCTTGCCGGTCATCTTCACGCCGAGCGCCTTGCCGAGGCCGAGCTGGTCGCGCGGGTTGGCGTCACCGTCCTCGGTCGAGGAAGCACCGGCGACAAGGAGGCTGCCGCCCCGGCCGACCCACTCCTCGATCATGGAGCATTGCGCGTCGGTCAGGCAGACCGCGTTCGGCAGGATCAGGAGCTTGAAGCGGTCGAGCATCTCGGGCGTCATGGCTTGGTCGGAGACGAACTCGAACGGCAGGCCGGCCTCGACGAGCGCGTGGTAGAAGCCGAGTTCGTCGGCCTCCGCCTCGCGCCGGCCGGAGAAATCCCAGTGGCGCAGGGTCGTCGCGGCATCAAGGATGGCGATCTCGGTCGCGGGCGTCGTGTCGGCGAGCGTGCTCTCGATCGTCTCGTGCAGTTTGAAGCCGTCGGCGACGGGCGCGATCCAGCGGGTGTCGGGCACCACGCCGTTGAACTTGGTGAACCACGGCAGCATCCCGTGCATCGCGCCGTTGACGATCCAGGCCTCCGTCTCGGCGGGCGTGTTCACGCTGTCCTTCCAGCGGTGCACCGGCTCTTCCGGACCGACGGAGGTGATGAGGATCGCGGGGCGGTCGCGGAACGTGGCGCGCATCCGCTTGCCGTTGCGGCCGGCCATCCACACCGGCTCCGCGCCGTGGCGGCCCTGGTGGTCGACGACGAGGAACGGGCAGTGCTTCTTGATGAGGTCGAGGTCGAACTCCATCAGGCTGGCGCCGCCCATGTTGGGAATGAAGCTGGCGTGCGGGCGGATCTCCTTCACCGCGACGTCCCAGTCGATGACCATGCGGGTCAGAACGTCCCGCCGCCAGGCCGACCATGCGCGCCAGGTCTTGTCCTCGACGGAGGTCGTGCGCGGCAGGTCGAGGCCGGTCGCGGTGTGGAATTTTGACTTACAGCTATCGCAGTAGCAGATTCCGTGTCCTTGCCAGCGGTTGGCGAAGACGGCGTCGATGTCGTAGTCGCGCACCAGCTCTTTCACCACCTCGGGCATGAACTTCGAGTTGTAGTCGCCGTAGGCGCAGGTCACCCAGACATCGGGGAAGGCCCAGTGGCGGCGGGGATTGCCCTCGGCATCGACGGCGACCCATTCCGGATGGGCGTCGGCCGCGTCCTGGTGGATGGCGTGCGGATCGACGCGGGCCATGACGTGCATGCCGAGGTCCCGGGCGCCGTCGACCAGCTCTCCGAACGGGTCGTTGCCGTCCATGAACTTGCTGACGTAGTGCAGCGGCACCTTCGACGGATAATAGGCGATGTAGCCGCCGGCGGAGAGGCAGGTCGCGTTCGACCGGGTCTCGCGGAAGATGTCGATCCACTGCTGCGGGTCGAACTTGACGGGATCGTCCTCGGCCAGGGTCAGCTGGGTCCAGCGGGTGGCGGTGCGATACCAATCGGCGGTTCGCAGGGTAGAGCTCGTCTCGTCGCGGACATCATCGCGCATCGTCATCGTCCTCAAGGCAGGCAAGGGAAACGTGGGGGAACCGGGGGCCCGCGCTATTGCGGGCCCCCGCTCGGGAGGTCGTGGGCCGGATCACTCCTTGAAGAGCTGCTCCGTTCCCACAGGCATCGGGGTCGGCCAGACGAAGCTGTTGGGCATCTCGTCGATCATGTTGACCACGTTGTTCTTCACGACGCCGTAGCCGTCGGGCGGCAGGCTGACACCGAACACGAGGAACTGGTCGGCCGCGTTCTCGAGGATCTCGCCCATGATCTCGTTCTGCCGCTCCGGATCGCCGGTGCCGAGCAGATCGCGGAGCCGCTGTTGCTGTGCCTTGACCTCTTCCGGCGGCTCGATGGCGGCCGGGTTCTCGGGATCGGTGAAGTAGAGCGCCCAACCCGGTGCGTAGATCGAGTTGTTGTTGAACGGCACGAAGTAGCGCGGATCGAGCATCGCCGCGATGCCGCCGTTGGCCCCGAACTGGTGCGCGGTGGCGTCGAACTCGCGGCCGTTGCGCACCCGTTCCTCCCAGAGGGAGCGGTCCATGGTGCGGATCTGCGCGTCGATCCCGACTTCGCGGAACATCGGCAGCGCCAGCTCGAACATGTCGAGGAACGTGGTCCGGACCTGGTCGATCTCGAAGATGATCGTAAGGCGGTTGCCGTCGCTCATCAGGCGGTAGCCTTCGCTGTCCTTCTCGGGGACGATGCCGTCGAGGATCTCGTTGGCGCGGGCCGGGTCGTACTCCGTGTGCTGCGTCGCCAGCCGTTCGTTGTAGAGCGGATCGCCCTCGCGGATTGACGGCTGCGCCGGGGCGCCCTGCCCGACGAACACGGCGTCGATGAGCGCCTGCCGGTCGACGGCGATCGACATCGCCTCGCGGAAGTCGCGCATGTTGAACAGCTCGTTCTTCACCTCGTTCGTGTGGTTGAGGTTGAGCTGGAACACCATCACGTTCGCCGCCGTCTCCTTCAGCGTGTAGAAGTGATAGTCGCCGCTTTCCTGACCGTCGAAGAGCACCGGCTTGTTGACCGGCGTGTTGATGTAGATGTTCTCGACGTCGATCTCGCCCTGCAGCGTCTTGAGCAGCAGCACCTCGGGGTCGGAGACCATCTGATAGTTGATCCGGTCGAAGTACGGCAGCTGCGTGCCCTCGGTGTCGACCTTGAAGTAGTAGGGGTTGCGCACGGCGATGGCACGCTCGGTGTCCTCGCCGGGGGCGGAGGTGAACATCCACGGGTTCAGCGTCGGACGTTTGCTGTTCTGGAAGTGGACGTTGTCCTCGTTCAGGCCATGCTCGCGCTGGAACAGGGCGATCCAGCTGTCGAAGCCTCGTTCGGCCGCCAGTTCGTTGGCGTTCTCGTTATACTTGAGGTGGAACTGCTTGAGGTAGTGCGCAGGCGTGCGAACCAGCTGATCGACGTTGGAGTCGGCCATCTTGGTGGCGAAGAAGCCATTCGGCGAGGGGAACACCACGCGGAAGGTCACCTCGTCGTCGATCTCGAGCGTGGCGAGTTCGCCGTCGGCGTACCAGTGCGACTGCCCGGGCAGGCCGGCGTCCGGATCCTGGAACACGTCCTCGAACCAGAAGCGGACGTCCTCGGTGGTGAATGGTTCACCATCGGACCACTTGTGGCCGCGGCGCAGCTTGAACGTGTAGACCGTGCTGTCGTCGCTGACTTCGTAGCTTTCGGCGACGTTCGGCTCGGCCGCGCTCCACTCCGCGTTCCAGCGCAGCAGCGGGTCGTAGGCCTGGTAGCGGAACAGCATCGACAGCGACCCGCCGCCGACAAGCGCGAGATCCCACGTCCCGCCCTGCTGGCCGGGCCGCTCGTTCGGGGTCACTACGAGCGGGTTCTCCGGCAGGCGCTCCTCGACCGGCGGCAGATCGTCCTGGGCGAAAGAAAGCGTCGGAAGTCCGCCGACAGCCATCGCGGTACCGGAGGCCAGAAAGCCCCGTCTGCTGATCTTGAAATCCATTGATTTTCCTCCCTGTCGCTCCGGCGTCTCTCCTATCGCCGGTCGCAACTTTACCTTTCAATGGTCCATATCGTTAGGTAAACCGTTATGACAAAGATCTTTATCAGCGCCGCAGAAAATAGGTTATATCATTGTTCAAAATAAGAATTCTCGATCTCATTCCGCACCGCAGCGTTAGGGAATGGCAGTCATGAGCAAAGTCACGCTGAGAATCATCGCCGAAAAAAGTGGCATGTCGAAATACGCGGTGTCCCGCGCGCTGTCCGGCAAGGACGGCGTCAGCGAGGCCACCCGGCAGCGCATCATGGAGGTCGCGGACGAGCTCGGCTACGAGCGCCCCACCCCGCCAAGCCAGAGCGAGGTTGTCGCCATTTTCGACGACCGCGACCACGTGAACGCGGAGCTCCACAGCCAGATCCTCGCCGGGCTTCAGCGCGAGGCGGGCCGGCTGAATTACGATCTGCGCAGCCACTGGCTGCACCATGGCGGTTCGATCGAGGACGTGTTGCGCAATGCCGGCGCGGTCTTCGCGATCAATGTGTCCGACGAGACGGCGAAGCGGGCGATCGAAGCCTCCGGCGTCCCGGTCGTGCATTCGGGGTGGACCGGTCCGCTCGCACAGGTCGACGTGGTGGGCGGCACCGACCACGGGTCGGGCGAGGCCGTGGTGAACCATCTGCACACGCTCGGCCACAGGGAAATCGTCTATGTCCATGGCACGGGCGACCTGCGGGGCCGGCGGGTCCGGCTGTCCGGCGCGCGCGTCGCGGCCGAAGTGACGGGCACCACGATCCATGACCTGTCCTGGGAGGAGGACTCGTCCTTCTCGGAAGCGTTCACCCGGCTTCTGCGCAAGAACGTGCGGCCGACCGCGCTATTCTGCGCGCATGACACGCTCGCCATGGCGGTGGTCACCGACCTGCTGTCACGGGGCTGGCGAATCCCGCAGGACGTGACGATCATCGGCTTCGGCGACTTCACCCCCGCGCGGCTGGTGAGCCCGCCGCTAACCACCGTACGGGTGAAGGGCCAGGAGATGGGTCGCACGCTCGCCCGCATCATGCATCTGCGCACCACAGACGCCGACTGGCCCGGCGTGCCGCTCCAGATCCGCGTGGTGAACGAACTGATCGTGCGGAGCACCTGCGGACCGCCGCCCACGGTGCATCCGCTCGACCGGGAACCGCGCGCCTAGCCTGCGAGCACACCGCGTTCAGCGATCGGTCCCGCGAGGCGGCGGGACGGCTTATGCTGAAGCGGCGTTCCGATTGACATCATGCTGTGAGCCGCACCGCATGTGCCCAAATATTCAAACATGCGTCTGGCGATTGCCGGAACGACCAGAGATTCCAGCCGAGGTTGCTTGCCCCAAATAGGTATATAGGACTATACCTATTTTAACAGTAGGAGGCGACCTGATGACGATACTCGTGGCCGGCTCGGCCGCACATCTCGACCTCGTCTGCCGGGGCGACCGGGTTCCCGGCCCGTCCGAGTTCGCATCGCTCTTCCCCGGTCCCGGAGCGGATGGCCGATGGCAACAGGGCGGCGCAGCGATGACAATCGCGCTCGCCGTCTGCAGAACGGGCGGATCAGCGAAGCTGTGGCACCCGGTTCCGAGGAATGGCCGAGGCGAGACCGACCTGGACGCCCTCTTGCAGGAGGGTGTCGACCTCGCTCCCTGCCCGGCCTACGGCGGCGGCCCGGTCCGAAGCGTGGTGGTCTACACGCCCGATACCCGGCTCGGCTGGAGCGCCCCGCCGGCGGATGTCCCGCACGTCACACAGGCGGACATGCTGGTGGGAATTGACCTCGTGATCATCGCGCCGGTCTGGGGGCACTGGTCGGACGCGATCCTCGAGATGGCTCGCGGGGCTGGCGTCCCTGCCGCGCTCGTCGGCTTCGCGCCGCCAGAAGCACTTGCGCACGACTGGGCCTTCGCCGTGCTGGATAAGGACCAAGCCACCAATGTGCCACGGCTGAATGCACGGGAGCTTGTCGTGACCGACGGCGCGCGTGGCGCCACGGTGACCGTTGACGGCACGACCACCCAGCTGCCGCCCTGCCCTGCCGAGGCGGTCGATGCCACCGGCGCGGGTGACAATTTCGCAGCCGTTTACCTCGCCCGCCGGCTGGCCGGGGACACCCCTTCCGCTGCCGGTGAGAAAGCCGCCCGATGGGCGAGCCGCACCATCGAGGCGTGGGGCTCGCGCCCGCCTCGCGAACATTACGCCGACCTGTTGGGAGATCTGACTGACCATGCCTGATATCGACCTTGCCGCCCGCACGCGTGGCGCACTCTGGGGCACCGCCTGCGGCGATGCGTTCGGGATGCCGAACTCTTTCCTGAAGGAGCTGCCGTGGCTGACTGAAATGAAGCCGGGACCGGAGAACAGCCCGTACCACGCCGGCTACGCGGCGGGACGGATCACCGACGACACGGAACAGGCGATGGCTTTGACCGAGGCGCTGCTGGAGGGATTCAGTGCGGAGAGCGTCGCGCGGCACCTGTTCGACTGGTTCGTGTCCGTAGGAGGCAAGGACTCACTCGCCGTGGGACCGAGCACGATGCGGGCGATGCTGGCCTTTGAGGCGGGTACGCCGCTGTCGGAGCTGGGCAAGACCGGAGTCACCAATGGGTCGGCCATGCGGATCTCGCCGATCGGCGTTTTTGCGGCGTTGAGTGGCGCCGGGACCGCAGGCTTCCTCGATCTCGTGGAGACGGCCTGCCGTCCGACACACCACACCTCCCCCGCCATTTCGGGCTCTGCCGCCGTGGCAGCCGCGGTGAAGGCAGCGATGGAGGGTGCCGCGTGGGACGACGTGGTTGCGGCCTCGGTAGAGGCGGCTGAACTCGGCACGGAGCGCGGCAACTGGATTTACTGTCCCGATATCGGGGCGAAGATCGAGTGGGCCTGCGGACTGGTCGCCGACCTCGATAGCGAAGAGGCGGTCGCCGACACCGTCTCGCGCCTCGTCGGGACGGGGGAGCCCTGCACCGAGTCGGTTCCGGCGGCACTGGCCTTTTCCCATTGGGCCAAGGGCAACCCGGAGATCGCGATCCGGATCGCGGCGAACTCGCGTGGGGACACCGACACCACCGCCGCGATGGCCGGAGCGATCTGCGGTGCCTACTCGGGCGAAGACGCTATCCCGGCCGAGTGGCGAGAGATTGTCGGCAGGACCAACGACCTCGACGTTGAAGCCTGGGCTAAAAAGCTGGAGACGGCAGCGGGCTGAAGGCCTGCAAGACGAAGACCGGAACGGGAGGGTGCGCCTGACGGCGCGCCCTCCCTTTTCTTTTTAGGCCGACATGGCCTTCAGCTCCTGGAGCGGGGGGATCGTGTCGTACATCTGTGGATCCAGCACGTCCCAGATGATCCCCATCGTCGGCTTGTGCGGGTCATCGACCTCGATCGTGCGGGTCGGGGTGAAGATCGCGTCGACGACGGTGTCGAAGGATTCCGGGCGGAGCGTTTCCGTCAGCAGCTGGCAGTCATGGACCACCGCTGCTGCTGGGGTCGCCGCCGTGATGCGACCAAGTTCGTGCAGCATCGCCCATTCGACGTCGAAGAAGCCGTGGCCCTTGCCGAAGCGCACGCCCTCGAGATTGATCGCTCCTGTCCCGGTGACGAGGTAATCCACCGTCCCGAGTTTGGCGATGTCGGCCAGCGTGACCGGCTGCGCCAGACGCTCCATCGCGTCGAGCGTCGCGGCGAGCGGCCAGTCGACCGGGTCGATCTTCGCCGGGTCCAGCAGCCAGAATCCCCGCTTGATAGAGTAGGTCGTCATCAGGACCGTCTTGCCGTCCTGAAGCGCCTTCAGACGGAGCCGCTCGAGACAGTTGTCCGGCGCGATGAAGATTAGGTCCGCCTCCTGGTAGAAGCGGTGATCGACGAGCCGGTCCACGGCTGCGTCGCCCCCGTCGAAATCGCAGATGAATTCGCCGAAATCGAAGTGGAAACGACTGTCCGGGACGGCGACTTTGCGCAGTTCGCTCCAGACGCGGGCGCGCACGTCGCCCTTGTGATCGGTCGCGTGGGTGTCTGTCATGGTGTCTCCTCTCACGGGCAGAAGGCCCCGACGAGCATGTCGAGGTAGCGCGGCGCGTCGACGGTCGACGCGGCCTTGATTTCGGGAAGGTCGGTCCAGCGGAAGTTCTCGCGCCGATCGACGATGGTCTGCCCGAGCGCGAGCTTGCTCTCGGTTTCGACGGCGACTGCGACCTGCTCGAAAGTCAGGACGTCGGGGTCGATCAGGCTGGCGATGGCGAGGCCGTCGATCAGGCCGCAGTAGGATTTGAACCCGCGTTTCTCGACGAAGTCGACGATGCCGAGCAGGAAAGCCGCTTCCTTCGTGTCCGATGCTTCCAGCCGCTCACGGTCGGACGGGCGGAGTTCGACCTCCGGATGGGTCGCGACGTCGAGGCCGACCGCGTAGAGGTTGAAACCGGCGTCGAAGACGATCTTCGCGGCTTCGGGATCGACGTAGATGTTCCATTCGCTCGCCGGATTGTCGCCCGTGGCGCGGGTGCTGCCGGCGGCGTGGAAGCCGAAGGCACCGCCGATGATCGTGACGTCCTTGATCTTCTTCGGCAGGTCCGGGTCCTTGATGACCGCGAGCGCGAGGTCGGTGAGCGGGCCGAGGCAGAAGAGCGACAGCTCGCCCCCTGCCGCCTCTGCCTGCTCGAGGATCACGTCGGGCGCGAAGCGCCGATCGGCCTGCCGGGTCGGGTCGGGCAGCACGAGGTTTCCGAGGCCATTGTCGCCATGAGAGAACGGATCACGCGGATAAGGCCGGGTCAGCGGTTTGTTTGGCCCCTTCGCAACCGGCACGTCCGGCGCGCCGATATGGTCCAGCACGCGCAGCGCGTTGGCCAGGCAGAGATCGGCGGTCAGGTTGCCAGAGACGGTCGTGACCGCCTTGAGGTCGAATGCGCCACTGCGCAGCGCGAGCATGATGGCGACGGAATCGTCGATTCCGGGATCGCAGTCTATGACGATGGGTCTCATCTCTTGGTCCTTGGATCAGTCGTTCGGGAGACGGCACCGAGGCGCAGACGGGCGACCCGCCGCACCGATGCCGTTGGTTCAAAAGCAGGGTTTTCAAAAGGTATACGTTCCAATACCTTTTGCATCAGCGTGGGTATCGTGTGGAGGACCAGTCGGGCATGCAGAACGGACAGACTTTCGAGCTCGATCCTTCTTCCGTGGATACGAAGTCCCCGGTTCCCGTCTATCTCCAGGTCGAACAGGACATCCGCCGGCAGATTCTCACTGCGACTTTGGCGCCCGACATGCGCCTGCCCCGCGAAACGGAGTTGGCGCGGCTCTACGGCATCAGCCGGATGACGGTGCGCAACGCGCTCGAGCGGCTCGAGGACGCGAGCCTTATCCGCCGCGACCACGGCGTCGGCACGGTCATCACCGTCCCGCAGGCCGAGGTGGACTGCGACCTCAGCCTGATGATGCCGTTGCAGACGCAGCTCACCGAGCAGGGCTTCACGCCGAGCGTCCAGTTCTTCCAGAACGAGGTGATCGAGCCCGCCCCGCGCATCGCCGCCGCGCTCGAGGTCGCACCGGGCACAGAGGTCCTGTTTCTCAACCGGCTTGTGAAGATCGACGGCCGTCCGATGGCCCTGATCCGGTCGTGGGTGCCGCTGGCGATGTTTCCCGGACTCGAGAGCCGCACGCTGATCGACGGATCGCTGTGGAAGACGCTCGAGGCGCACTACGATTGCACGATGCTGCATTCCAGCAAGCATCTCGAACTCATCAGCGTGTCGACGGCGGACGCGCTGATCCTCCACCTCGCGGACGGAGAGCGGACGCTGGCGGTTACCGGGCTTGGCCGAGACGGTAAGGGCGCAGCGGTGGAATATTCCTACGCGATCTGGATGCCCACGGCGCGACTGAACTTCGACAGTCATTTCCAGGCTCTCGCCGAAAGCAACTGACGCACCGGCGCGGCCTTTTCCAATCCCGGTGCGATTGCCTCGGCCGCCAGAACGGAGGGGCCGGTCGCGGCGCCGGTGATGACGAGGTCGCCGGGCATCGCGATCAGGGTGGCGCGGACCTCGTGGTCCGGCGCGTCGAGGTGGGCGTGATGAACCTGCTCGGGATGGACCAGCACGACGACCGAGGCGTCGGCGGCGGTGATCCCGGCCTCCACCATCAGCGCGAACTCGGTATCGAAATAGCGGTGCCCCATGCCGAAGCGCACTCCGTTGAGCGCAACGGCGGCGGCACCTACGTAGTGCGCCATGACCTTCGGTCCGGCCTGCAACTCCTCCAGGCTCACCAGGTCACCGTAGTGCTCCGCCCCTTCAAGCCAGCTTCGGTGCAGCGCGCCATGCCCCTCAGCCGGATCAATGCGCAGGAAGCCCCGCATCAGGCCATAGGTTGGCATCAGGAGTGGGTGACCGGAGGCGAGCAGGCGCGCCCGGAGCGGTTGCAGGCTGTTGTCGGGCGTGACGTGGACGAGCGCATCCGCCGGGGGCGGTGCGTGTTCCAGCAGATAGGCGGCGGCTTCGTCCGCCTCCGCGAAGCCGGGGATAAAAGCGTCGAAATCCAGCCCGAACCGGGGATCGGGAAGGGGGTGGGGCGCCATTCGGCCGGCGATGCGGGCCGCGAGTTCGGCTGTCGTCGTCATGTCAGGATCCTGTTGGCGGGCCCCGCCGCGTCTGCGCCGCGGGGCCAGACCGATCAGAGCGAAGGCTCGGTGACCGTGGGCACGAGGCCTCGCTCGTACTCCCGGCTGAAGGCGCGGGTCGCGGCGGCGAGCATATCGTCGATGCTCATTCGGTCGAGCCAGACGGCCTCGAGGTCGGAAATGAAGACATCCTTCGTCTCGGGCGGGAAGAAGGAGACGACCTTGAACCCGAAGACGCCCTCACCGACGGCGTCGGTGATCGACTCCATCGTATCGTAGTAGGCGGCGGTGATGCCGGTCGCTTCGGGGTCTTCCGGGAATTCGACCAGCGGGATCGACCAGTATCCGGGCCACGTGCGGGCGATCTCGGTCGCGAACTCCGGCGAGAACATCATGTCCAGCACCATCGCCGCGCCGTCCTTGACCTCCGAGTTGGCATTGATCGAGTAGGTGAAGGCCGAGCCGATCGAGTAGATCGGATAGGGCATGTCCTCGTTCATGTTCGGGAACGCGGTAAAGCCGAGGTTGTCCGCTGTTTCATCGCTGAAGTAGTTCACCGCCCACTGGTAGCTGAAGGACGGTGCGAAGAAGAACGGCGCCTCACCTTGGCTGAGCAGTTGCAGCGAGCTGTCGAAGTTCAGCGAGAAGTAGTCGTCGCCGCCGAGGTAGCCGGCCTTGAACCAGCGGTCGAGCTCTTCCATCGCGGCCGTCATCTCGGCCGACTGCCAGTCGCCGCCGCCAGTCAGGAGCTCATACATCGCTTCGGGGCCGACCATCTGGTTCATGAAGATGGAGGAGTAGTTCTCATTGATCGGCTGCCAGCCGGAGTTGCCGGTGACGGAGCCGTACATCCCCGCATCCATCGCAGCGACCATGATCTCTTCCAGTTCGGCGACGGTCGTCGGAACCTCGTAGCCGAGGTCGGCGAGCACCGCCTTGTTGTAGAACATCCCGTCGGCCATCACCGACGGCGGCAGGCAGTACAGGTGATCGAGCTGCTGGCAGGTGTTGAGCACCGGCTCCAGCAGGCGGTCGGTCCAGCCATATTGTTCTGCGTAGCCTTCCATCGGCTCCAGCATCCCGGCACGTGCCAGCGGCGTCACGTCGGACGGACCGGAGGTGTAGACAAGATCGGGCCCCTGCCCCGCCATGACGGACACGCGCACGTCGTTGTCGACGGTGTTGCGGTATTCGATCACGAGCTCGTACTCGTCCTGGCTTTCGTTGAACGGCTGCGTCAGTGCCGCATCGAGCGCTTCGCGGTATTCGGGCGAGGCGCCCCAGAACCACATGGTGATGGTCTGCCGGTCCTGTGCGGAGGCCGCGCCGGCCACGAGTGCAAGTGCCGTGGTGCCTGTCAGAAAAAGGGTCGATCTCGTCATGTCGTCAGCTCCTGTTGGGTCTAGTTCATTCGCGGTCAGAGCCGCGTTCCTCCCTCGGCGAAGGCGAACATCTCGCCCTCGTCGAATTCGAGCATCTGCTCCGTCGCGGCCCGATCGGTACCGAGGCCGCGTTCCTCCATGGTGATCTGGGTGCCGTCAGGCAGCGTCATGTAGGCGTAGGCGACGTTGCCCAGCCGCTCGACGAACTGCCGTTTCGCCGGGATGCCAGTCGCCGTTGCCGGCCGCACATGTTCTGGCCGGATGCCAAGCGTGACGCGTGTTCCGGGCACCAACTGCTTCGCCGACGGTACGGTTATGCGTCGGTCCCCCAGCGCCGGCGCACTGACCGTCAGGCCGTCCGGCGCCACTTCAGCGATCATGCCGTCGATGAAGTTCATCTTGGGCGAGCCGATGAAGCCGGCGACGAAGGCGTTGGCGGGGTTGGTATAGAGGTCGATCGGCGTGCCGACCTGCTCGATCACGCCCTTGCGCAGCACGACGATCTTGTCGGCCAGCGTCATCGCCTCGACCTGATCGTGAGTCACGTAGATCATCGTCGCACCAAGCCGTTGGTGCAGGGCCGCGATCTCGAGCCGCATCTGCACGCGCAACTCGGCATCAAGGTTCGACAGCGGCTCGTCGAACAGGAAGAGCCCCGGCTCCTTCACGATGGCGCGGCCGATGGCGACCCGCTGCCGCTGCCCCCCCGAGAGGGCTTTGGGCTTGCGAGCGAGGTAGTCGGTCAGCTGCAGCGTGTCTGCCGCCGCGCGTGCCTTGGCGCGCCGCTCGGACTTCGACATGCCGGAGATGCGCAGCCCGAAGGCGATATTTTCCCCAACCGTCATGTGCGGGTAGAGTGCGTAGCTCTGGAAGACCATCGCCACGTCCCGCTCCACCGGCGGCAATTGCGTCACGTCGCGCCCACCGAGCGTGATGGTCCCGCCCGACACCCCTTCGAGGCCCGCGATCATGCGCAGCATCGTGGACTTGCCGCAGCCCGACGGCCCGACGAAGACGACGAACTCGCCATCCTCTATGCCGAGGTCGGTGGGCGAGATCACCTCGGTCCCGTCGAAGGACTTGGTGACCCCGGAAAGCGTGAGGTCGGACATGGATCAGGCTCCTTTCCCGAAGGCGCGAACCTCGAAGCCACGGGTCGGAATGGTGCCGCCCTCGATCAGGAAGCCAGCGCCGCCGGAGGCAAGGTGGCCGCATTCGGCACTCGTCAGTTCCGTATCGTCGGCCAGAAGCGTCAGCTTGCGGCCCTCGGCCCTCACCGTGACTTTCACCGTCTGGTTCTCGGCGTAGTCGAAGGGCGCCTCTGCGAGCACGGTCCGGTCGGCATCCCACTGGCGGATGATCTGCACCTTCCCGTGGGCGAGGATTCCCGCGTAGAAGCGGCGATGCCCGCGAGAGCGCACCACGACGCCGGCGGTCTCGTGCAGATCCATCGTCATCCACGCCGTCGCGGAATAGTCGTCCCAGTCCCGCGTACCGGTGGTGGCGAGGCCGAGCTTTCCGGGGTGGGACAGCGCGAAGGTGGTGTCGACGTCGGGCCGGAAATGCAGCGCGGAGCTGACGAAGCTCTTGAGCCAGTAGGTCGAGGTGTCGAATGGCGACATGTTCGGCGACAGGTCGAACGCGCCGCCCATGACGAAGGCCTCGGGCGCACCGGACCAGTCCATCGAGCGGACGGCGATCCGTCCTTCCACGCGACGATCGGATGTCAGCGATAGGCCGATGCGCTGGATCGGAAGGCCGCCGACAGACGGCACTTTCCACGTCAGGTCGTTGTCGCCCTTCTTGAGCGCGATCGGCTCGCCGTCCAGCCGGGTCAGCTTGCCGTCGCCATCGTAGTAGATCACGAAGAAGGCGAGCTCGGGCGTGTCCGACGAGAAGGCCGTGACCCTGGCGGTGACTGTCTGGCTCTCGTAGATCGACGGGCTGGCGAGCACTTCGAAATAGGACGTCTCGGACGCGGCGAGCGGCTTCGGCTCGATGAAGGTGCGGACCGAGACTGAGCCGGAGACGCCGCGCGCAAGCGCGTCGTAGCGGAGCAGCAGGCCGTCGCCGTCGCCGGTCTCGTTGGCGTTCTTCACCGGCAGGATCGCCTGCGGGCCGTCATGCAGTGGGCAAAGTTCCCAGCCCTGCACGGCACCGGGGTATTCCCAGGCGAAGCGAGCCGCCGGGGCGTCGTAGCTTTCACCGTTGAGGGCGGCGGCGGTGGCGCGGATCTTGCGTGTCTCGATCACCGCGTCGCTCATGCAGTCGCCACCGTCGGCACCGACCACGTAGAGCCGGTCCGCCACCGGGCCCCGGAAATCCGGTCCTTGCTCGAACGCCGGAAGACCGAGGCGGATGCCGTTCAGGCAGGCGAGGTTGCCGGCGTTACAATCGGTGTCCCAGCCAGAGGAAACGGCGATCGACAGGCCCTTCTGCACGTCGTCGCCGCCAAGGATGAACGACGCCAGCAGCAGCGTGTGGTTCGGCACCATAGGGCAGCAGCCCGGGTAATGACCGTAGGAGTGGTTCTGCTCCAGCCAGTCCCGCACTTCGCGCCAGTGGTTCGCCTTGGCGCACTGGTTGCGCAGATCGCCGATGATCCGGGCGAGCTCATCGCTCTTGTTGTAACGCAGGCCGAGGTCGAGCAGCGCGTCGATGCCGGTTTCCTCGAAGGCGGCGGCTTCCATCGCGGCCAGCAGAACAGCGGCTTCGATGGCGATGCCGTCATGGCTGACGGCCGCAGCCTCGCGCGCCATATAGGCGGCGCGATCGGGGTTCGCCGGGTTGGACAGCGCCCAAGTGTCGATGAAAATCTCGGATCCGATCGCCTCCGCCATCGCGCGGGAGTTCAGCTCCGCCGAGCCGGAACGCGGCGCGTCGATCCCCTCCTTCAGGCGCAGGTAGGCGGTATGCTCGGTCGAGCGGCCGAGCCCGCCCCACCAGAGCACGGTCTTGTCCTCGATGATGTGGTTCAGCCAGGTGTCGCCAATGGCCTTCGACTTGATGTCGGTCGGGTAGCCGTTGTCTTCGAGCGCGCGGTAGAACAGGAACGTGCCCGAGATGTCGTCGTCGGGAACGATGAGCGGCCAGCCGACCTTGTCGGCGACGTAGTAGTCGATCTCGTCGAAACGCTCGCGGATCGCCTCGTAGGACCACCCCTCCACCGCGCGGCCGAGGTAGACGCCGATCAACTTGCCCAGCACACCGGCGTAGATCTGGTCGGCGTACTTGCCGAGGTCCTCGGCCGGGCGGATCGTTGAGACATGGGTGTTCATGAGGTCATCCCTTGATGGCGCCGGCGGTCATGCCGTCGACGAAGAAGCGTTGCATCGCGAGGAAAAGCACGACGATGGGGAGGATGATGAGCAGGGCTCCAGCCATCATGATCCCCCTGTCGGTGGCCATGACGGAATTCATCGACAGGTAGCCGAGCGTCATCGTGAAATTGGCCTGCCCTTGCTGGAAGGTCGAGGTCACGAGGAACTCGTTCCAGGCCTGCAGGAAGACCAGCGTGCCCACGGTCAGCAGACCGGGCGTCATCAGCGGCAGGATCACCATCCACCAGATCTGGAGCGGTTTGGCGCCGTCCATCCGCGCGGCGTCGTCAAGCTCCACCGGGATCGTCAGCACGTAGGTGCGCAACAGGAAGATGGCGAGCGGCAGGTTGATCGCCGACAGGATCAACGAGGTGGCGAACCAGTTCCCGACAACGCCGAGCGTGGCGTAGATGTAGTACAGCGGGAACATGAAGAGCTGGATCGGGACAGTGACCGCGACGAGGAAGTAGAGGCTCACCAGCCGCCAGCCCCGGATCTTGCGGCGCGCCAGCGGGAAGGCGGCGAGCGAGGCGAAGGTCAGGGTCACGAACACGGTCGAGCCGCAGATGAGCAGGCTATTGACGAGGCCGGTCGTCAGGTCCCCCGTCGACCAGGCGCGCGAGAAGTTGGACAGGTCGAACGAGACCGGCATCGACAGCGGGTTCGCGACGATGTCGGCGTGGCTCTTGAAGCTGTTCAGCACTACGAGGCCGAGCGGCACCAGCGCGCTCAGCACCGCGACAGCAAGGAACGCGCCGCCGAGGTAACGGAAGTTCCGGGCGTGGCGAAGGTGCGGCGCGGCGGTCATTTCAGGGACTCCCGGCTCAGCCAGACGTAGAGGACGGACGCCAACAGCCCGAACAGCGCCATCACCAGCGCGATCGCCGCCGCCATGCCGACCTGGAAGGTGCGAAACGCCTTGTTGTAGGCCATCGTCGACAGCAACTCGGTCGAGTTCGCCGGCCCGCCCCCGGTCAGCAGGTAGACGTAGTCGAAGGTCAGGAAGCTGAAGATCGTGGTCATCGCCACCATCAGCGCGATGGTCGGCAGAATGTTGGGCAACGTCACGTGCCGGAACACCTGCCAGGCGTTCGCGCCTTCGAGGTAGGCCGCCTCCAACTGGTCCGCCGGGGTCTGTCGCATGGCGGCGAAGAAGATCACCGCGAGGTATCCCCAGAAGTGCCAGATATCGACCGCCGCGACGGCGTAGAGCGCGCTGTCGGGATCGGCGAGAGGGTTGGACACGTCCCAGCCCCGCGCAGCCATGAAGCTGACGACGCCCGAGATCGGGTCGAAGATAATGAACTTCCACATGCTCGCGTTGGCGATCGGTGACAGCACGTAGGGCAACAGCAGCACGACCTGGTAGATCGCTGCGCTCCGGCGGCGGGTCATCAGACAGGATGCGGCGACGAGCCCGAGCGCCATGGGAATCGTCAGGAACAGCGCCGTCCAGCGCAAGTTGTTGGCGATCGCCTGCCAGAAGACCGGATCCCAGTTCAGCTCTCGGAAGTTGTCGAGCCCGACCCACCACGGTTCGGAGACGCCATCCCACTCGGTGAAGGCGGCACGGAAGGTGAGGAGCCCGGGTACGACCATGATGCAGAGCGACAGGATCAGCGCCGGCAGGACGAACCAGCCGTAGCCGCTGTCGCCGGGAGCGCGGTCACCTGCCGGACGGCTCAGGCGCGGGATGAGGGATGCCGGCGTCATTGACCCATCCCCTGCAGGTCTCGCACGGCGGCGGTTGCGGCCAGTCGCTCGGCCTCGCCCGGTTCGGCAGGCGGGGGCGGACCATACTGCGCAATGGCGCGAGCAGCAGAGGCGGCACCTGCGCGGGCTGCTGCGTCGAGATCGCCGCCAGTCGCGACGAACCCGGCGAGGAACCCGCCGCAGAACGAATTGCCCCCGCCGGTAACGTCCGTCACCGGGCCTTCGGCGGGACTCACCATGATGGCGCGCGACGCGTCCGCCGCGATGGCTCCGTCGGCCCCCATGCGAAGGACGACGGTCGCCGCCCCTTCCTCTTGCAGCCGTGCGACCACCTCTTCAGGAGCGACCGCACCGAAAATCGCCTCCGCCTCGGCGAGGTTCAGCGAGAAGATATCCACCAGCGGCAACAGCGCGGCGATGTCGTCCCAGAGGTCCGCTCGGGCGGCGTCGCCCTGAAGCTCCCAGAAGATCGTACCGAGCGTGGAGCGACGGGCCGCGAGGTCAGCCCAGAAGTTCGGCCAGAGATCGCGGAAAACGTAGGTCCCGGCGGCGGGGAGGAGCACCGCCGGGGCCTCGGCCACCGTCACCTGCATGCGTTCGAAGTGATCCGGACCGAAATCGGGGCGTTCGGTCCGGTCATCCTCGGCCGCGTAGCTGAGACGGGAGCGGATGGTATGGGCATCGCGTACGACGTGCGCCTCGGGGCGCAGGCCGTTCGTGGCGACGATGTCGCCAAACACCTCATCGAAATCCTCTCCGACCCCGGCGAGCATCGTGACATCGGGCCAGAAGGCACGAGCCCCGAGCGCCGCCCATAGCGCGGCGCCACCGGGCCGGAGGCCCATTTCCGACCCGTCGGAGAGCTGGATGTCGTCGACGATCAGATTGGACGAGATCAGGATGGTGCCGCTCATTTCACTGCACCGGCGGTGAAGCCTTCGACGAAGCGGCGCTGGAACATGGCGTAGAAAATCAGGACAGGCACGGTGAGCGCCGACAGCGCGGCGAGCAGCCGGGGCCAGTCGATCTGGTCACGCTGGAAGAAGTTCAACAGGCCGACCGGCACGGTTGCGAGGTCCGGATCACGCAGGAAGACGAAGGCGAGGTAGAGGTCGTTCCACATCGACATCGACTGGATGATGATGACGGCCAGTACGCCCGGCAGTGCCAACGGCAGGATGACGAACCACAGCACCTTGAGCGGCCCGGCCCCTTCGATCACCGCCGCCTCCTCGAGGTCCGTCGGGATGGCGAGGAAGTAGCTGCGCAGCAGGAACACCGCCATGCCGAAGCCGCCCGCCGCATAGAGGCAGGCCAGCCCGAAGCGCGTCCCGAGGATGCCGAGCTCGCGCATCGTCACGAAGATCGGGATCGTCAGGATGTCCGGCGGGATCATCATGGTGCAGAGTATCAGCCCCAGTACCGCGCCCTGCCCCCGGAAGCGGAATCGCGCCAGCGCGTAGGCCGTCGTGGAGGCCGTGAACATCAGGATGGCGAGGCCCATCCCGACGGTGATGAGGCTGTTGACGATGTAATCGCCGACGTGCGCGATCTCGAAGGCCTCGGAGTAGTTCGCCCAGTTCCACGCCTGCGGCGCGCCCCAGGGGTTCACGTAGAACTCGGAGCGGTCCTTGAGCGACCCCGCGATCACCCAGACCACCGGGCCCATCGCCTGCATTACCGCGATGAGCAGCGCGGCATAGGCCAGCAGCCGGCCGCCGAGCACGCCGGGACGGAACGCCGGTGCGCCGGCGGCGGGGGTGCGCAGCGTCGCGTCAGTCATCGGCGCGCCCTCCCCGAGCCGCCCAGACGTAGAGGAAGCTGATGACGGCGATGATCGCGAACAGCACGAAGCCCATCGCCGCTGCGCGGTCGAAGCGGGAATACTGGAACGCCTCGTCATAGAGGTGGGTGACCATCACGTCGGTCCCGAAGCCGCCCCGCGTCAGCACCCAGACCACGTCGAAGCTGCGGACGAACGCCCCCATCAGCGCCAGCAGAGTGGAGACGAAGATCACCGGCTTCAGCTGCGGCAGCGTGATGTGGAAGAAACGTTGCACCGCGTTGGTGCCGTCCATCCGGGCCGCCTCGTAAAGAGCGGGGTCGATGGACTGCATGCCGGCGAGGAACAGCAGCATGTGCAGGCCCGCCCAGCGCCAGACCTCGACCAGCGCGACGGTGGCGAGCGCGGTCTGTTCGTTCGACAGCCACGAGGTCTGCAACATGCCGAGGCCGACCGCCTCGAGCACTTGGTTGAACAAGCCGCCGAAGCGCGCTGAGGACAGGAAGAAGGTCCAGAAGGCGCCGACGACGATGATGTTGAGCGTGACCGGCAGGAACAGAAGCGTCCGGGCCGCCCGGGCGCCCCGCAACGGCAGGCTGACAAGCGTGGCGAGCGCGAGGCCCGCGACATTCTTGCCGATCACGACGATGATCGCGAAGGCCACCGTATGCCAGAGCGCCTGCCGGAACGATGCGTCCGACAGAACCGCCCGGTAGTGGTCGAGCCCGACCCAGGCGCCGACGTTAAGACCGTCGAAGCGGTGCAGGCTCAGCCAGATGCCGTAGATGGTCGGCACCACGAGAAACACGGCGAGGAGGGCCATCCCCGGAAGGATGAGCGCGTAAGGTATGATGCGTGATCGCAGCAAGGAATGGCCCCCGTCAGGTCTTTCGCCCGGCCGTTATTCTTCCGGCCAGCCGGCCTCGACCATCTCGTCGAACTTGGCCTGCATGTTCTCGGCGGCCTCCTCCGGAGTGATGGTACCGCCCATCATGGACTGGACCTCGTTCTGGATCGTCGTCGTCAGCTCACGCGGCCAGACCCAGTCGAGGAACTTGTCGGCGGGCAGGTAGCTCCGCAGATCCTCGGCGATCGGATCGGACGCGCCTTCCATCGCGACGTGGGATGTCGCGAGCGGCGTCAGCGGGTCGAGCAGCAGGCCCAACTGATCGTCAGACGCCGCGAACTCGATATAGGCGGCCGCCAGTTCCTTGTTCGGAGAGGTCGAAGAAATGCAGAGACCGCTTTCCGCGCCGCCGAAGGCCACCGGCTCACCCGGCTGATCCTCGTACTTCGGGAACTTGAAGACCCCCCACTCGAACGGTGCGTTGACCTCGACCGCCGGAACGTCCCAGGATCCGCCGAAGTAGGCGGCCGCGCGACCGGAGTAGAAGACCGACTTCATCTGGTTCTCGTCCAACTCGTTCGACTGCGGATCGAGCAGGCCGTCCTCGACCCAGCCCCACGTCAGCTGGAGCGCCTCGAGGCTTTCGGGATCGGTGAAGCTGCCCTCCCCGGCAAGCACGGATTCCACCTGGCCGAGCTGGTCGTTGCCGGTCGTCTGGGCAAGTGAAGACATGTAATAGAGCGGCCACATCCAGGCGTTCTTGCCTTGGTGGACGACGGGGATGACGCCCTGCTCTTCCAGCGCGGGAACGGCGGCGACGAACTCCTCGTAAGTGGTCGGCTCCTCGATGCCGGCAGCGTCGAAAACCTCCTTGTTGTAGAAGAAGGTGGTCAGGTTGACGGCCGAAATGGGCACGCCCCAGACGGTACCGTCGATGGTGAAATTCTCCACCGACCCCTCGGTGAAGACATCACCCATACCCTCGACCACGTCGCCGACCGGATCGATCAGACCGAGCCGCGCGTAGGACGTGTTCACCGGGTTGGCGGCGCAGACCACCACGTCGACCTGGTCCCCGGCGAGCTGCGCGTTGCGCAGCCGGGCGAGCCCGTCCGCAATCGTGCCGCGACTGTCGTGAGTGATCTCCGTCACCTCCGGATGGGCTTCCATGAAGCGCGCGTCGAGCTCGTCCGTCACCTCCTGCACGACTTCTTCCGGGGCGCCCGGAGCGAAGGTATCCCAGCTGCTCGGCCCGAAGACGACGAGCGTCTCGGCATGCGCGGCAAGTGGCAGGAGCGCGCAGATCGCGACCGCTCCGGCCAGTTGGGTTCTGAGTGATTTGGTCATTGGCGTTCTCCCTGAAGAACTTGTTTTTGGCCTAGTCGACCAGAGGTCTAGTCTTATATACCTTACAGCGAAAACGTGGTCCCGCAACAAACTCCTGCATTCTCTCCGCTCTCATCCCGGCGACCGCTCAAAATATGTGCGGCTGGCACGACGAAGGGGCGGCCCCTGTCACGGCGACCGCCCCTCCCCATGCGTTCAAGCAGGTCGGTAGCCGTGAAATCAGTCGACAAGTCCCATGCTGGGCAGCCAGCGGTCGGCGCCAGCTGCGGCCGCAGCACGGTCCATACGCGCCAACAGCGCGACGCCTTCGAGCGCGACGTCGACGGCGGCCTTGTGACCCGCGCCCGCGGTGAATTTCTCGCCCGTGGCGATGTTGTCGGCGACCGAGCAGATCGACCCGCCGCGACGTCCGAACAATGTCGCCATCGTCACGATCGCCGATGCTTCGCGGTCACCGTTCAGCACACCGGTGCGGCGGAACTCGTCCACCACCTGCGCGTGATCGGGCCGCATGAAGCCACCGACCGACGGGCGCCCGCCCGACACGATGTCGCTGTCGGCGGAGCGGGTCAGCCCGACGTGATAGGGATGGCCGAGCGTGCGCGCGGCCTCGGCCAGCGCCATCACCACCTCGGGGTCGCAGACCGCCGGCCAGCCGGGGCCGACATAGGCGGCCGACAGACCATCGTCGCGGACGATACCCTTTGCGATGACAAGGTCACCGGGCCGCACGTCGTCATGTGTCCCGCCTGATCCGCCGACCCGGAAGTACGTCGTCGCATCGGTATTCTGGAGGTACTCGAACATCGCGAGCTCGGCTTCGGGGGAGCCGCTGCCACCGCTGACGGCAGTGATCCGCGCGCCCTTGTAGGTGCCGGTCCAGCTCGTGAACATGCCCGTCTGACCGGCGAGGACCGGATCTTCGAGGCGCTCCGACAATTCTGTCGCCGGGTCCTCGTCATAGGCGCAGAGCGGATCGCGCACGAAGAGGAAGACGTAATCGCCGACCTTCGACGGATCGATCCCGGTGAGTGCCGGGCGACCTTCGATCTCAAGCCCCTCGAGGGGGACGTTCTTGTTGTAATCGTAGCTGTCCCAGACTTTGCGGACTGCGGGGTTCAGTTTGCCCTTCATGAACCGATGACCTTCACCTGGACGTTCCGTTTGCGCGGCCCGTCGAATTCCCAGAAATAGATGCGTTGCGAATGGCCGAGCCCGATCTTGCCGCCATCAACGAAAAAAGTGGCGGAATGGCCGACGATCGACGCCTTCACGTGGCCTGCCGCGTCCTGCGGCGTGTCGTGCTGGTGCTTGAAGTCGATGCGCGTCGGCACAAGGCGGCAAATCTCGTCATGCACGTCGTCGAGTCCGAGCGGATCCCACGGCGACACGACCGTCACCGCTGCCGTCGAGTGCGGCACGGACACAAGGAGCATCCCGTCGGTCACGCCGCTGTCGGCCAGCGCCTTTTCGGCTATCTCTGTCACATCGAAGAGACCGCATCTGTCGGTTTCGAGCGGGTGGTTGCTCAGCATTGGTCGAAAGGCTCCTCGATGATCTTGCTGTTGCGAACGAGCCCGGCGCCCTGCGCCCCGGCCCATGGCCCGGTGTGCCCGCGGTAATGCGTGACGCCCCGCACCTTGGCGGCGTGCGCGGCGATCAGGGCGGCGGGCGCTGCGTGAAGGATCGGCGCAGCATATTCGGGCACCTGGGGTACCTTGATAAGCGTGCCGGTGCCTGCGAAGGCGTCGTCGTCCGCGATCACGAGGGTCGGCCGGCCAAGCTGCGCCAAAGCGTTCAAAAGCTCCGTCTTGCGGCTCGCCGCATTGCCTGCGGCCGATGCGTAGAGGATCGCTGGCACCGATGTCGGCTGGTCGGTGAAGTAGTTGAGGTGGTGAAATTCTTCGGCGTCCTGCGCGACGGCGTGGAGGCCTGCGGCCTCCACCAACTTGGCCGCGCCGTAGCTCGCCGAGGCAAACAGCGGCCCGCTGCCGAGCACATCTGCGCTCTGCACTGCCGTCCAGTCGATCGGGGCGGCATCGCACACCTTGGAGGCCGCTTGGAAAGCTGAAGCAAGATCGTCAGAGGTCGCCGTGAGCCGTGCCCGCATCGCCTCGGCGACGTCCATCGTGATGGCGAGCCGCATCTCCGCAATCCGGATTGCGAGATGCAGCACCCCAAGCAGCGAGGCCAGGTAGCTTCGCGTGCCCGGCGCCGGCGGCGCGGACGGGATCGAGATGTCGAGCTGCCGTTCGGCCGCCTGCCCGAGCCGGCTCTCGGCGTTCGCCGTCACGCCCAGCGTCAGCGCCCCGGCCGCACGAAGGCGGCGGATCGCCTCGACAAGGCGGGTCGCCTCGCCCGAGCTGCTGATGCCGATCACGAGAGTCCCGCGCGCGCTGCCACGTCCCGCCGAGAGCGAGCCGTCTAGGTAGCGCGCGGCTTCCATCGCCGGCATCGCCATTGTCGGCACGCCGGTCAGCCCACGCAGCACCGGCGCAACAGCCATTCCCGCAATATGCGAGTCACCCGACCCCGTCAGAACGATCTGGCGAAGCGCGTAGACCTCTTCCATCGAGAGAATCCTGCGGGTGCGGTCAGCCTGGTTCGGCGACTCCGTTGCCACCAGTTCCGACAGGCTTTCGGCCTGTGAAACAAAGCTCTCAAAGTCACTCACGATCAACCTCCGCAGTTCTAGTGGTATATAGGACTAGACCTATTTGAAGTTGATTGGCAAGTCCGTCGCCGGACAAGGCAGGCACCTCCACCTCAAACGCCGCGTTTTTCAGCTATTGGCGAAAGTGGAGCGAGCGATGTTGGCGAGATAGGCCGGCAAAGCCGCAGCGATGGTCAAAACATGGGCTGAGATTGCCCGATCGGCGGCTATTGATCCCTCCGAGACGCAACGAGGGAGGGCTGAAGCCCTTTCCCTCCCCGCCTTCGAATTTCCGCCCGGACCGTCACCGGCCTGTCATGCGTCCGCCGTAAGTGACCGCGTGTGCACTTGCTGCGCATGGACCGGAATGGGGGCCCGACCCGCCTTCCCGAATTTTGCTGTTCAACGGACGCGGGGGACGCGTCCGGGACCGGAGAGACGACATGAAGAACATCCTGATCACGACGGCGATCGCTTCGCTCGGCCTGGTGGCCGGTGCGGCTTCTGCCCAGACCGAAATCACCTGGTGGCACGGCATGGGCGGCCAGCTCGGCGAGGTGGTCAACGAGATCGCCGAAGGCTTCAACGAAAGCCAGGACGAGTACACGATCACCCCGGTGTTCAAGGGCTCCTACGAGGAAACTCTGACCGGTGCGATCGCCGCCTTCCGTGCAGGCGAGCAGCCCAACATCGTACAGGTCTTCGACGCCGGCGCCGCGACCGTGATCGGCGCGCAGGGCGCCACCATCCCGGTTCAGGACCTGCTGGAACAGAACGGCGTCGACTTCAACATCGAGGACTACATCGCCGGCGTGCGCTATTTCTACGCCGACAGCGACGGCAAGATGATCGGCATGCCCTTCAACTCCTCCTCGCCGGTGCTCTACTACAACGAAGACGCCCTGGCCGAAGCGGGTGTCGAAGTGCCCGCGACCTACGAGGAGTTCGAGGAAATCGCCCCTGCCCTGCTGGAGGCCGGTTACATCCCGCTCGTCCAGACGCACCTGCCGTGGGAATTCGTCGAGAACTTCCACTCGCGCCACAACCTGCCGTTCGCGACCAACAACAACGGCTACGACGGCGCCGAAGGCACCGAGATCCTGATCAACTCGGACGAGATGGCCATGCACTTCACCAAGGTGAAGGAATGGCTCGACGCCGACCTGTTCGGCTTCTACGGCACCTCCTGGGACGACAACCAGGCCCAGTTCAACGACGGCGCAGCCGCGATGTACATCGGCTCCTCCGGCGACTTCGGCGGGCTGTCTTCGATGGACCTGCCGTTCGAGTGGGCCTCCACCTACCTGCCCTACTGGGAGAGCATCACCGACGAGGGCTACCAGACCTTCATCGGCGGCGCCTCGCTGTTCGCCATGTCCGGTCACCCGGACGAGGAAAACGCCGCCGCGGCCGCGTTCTTCGAGTACCTGACCTCCCCCGAGGTCCAGTACATGTGGCACCGTGAGACGGGCTATGTTCCGATCACGGAAGCCGCCTATGAGATGGCGCAGGAAGACGGACACTACGATGAGAACCCGGCCGCCGAGACGGGCATCAAGCAGCTGATGCTGCAATCGGGCGAGAACACCGCCGGCTACCGCATGGGCTTCTACGTCCAAATCCGCGACGTCGAGAACCGCGAACTGTCGCGCTTCCTGAACGGCGAGACCTCGATCGAGGACGCCCTGGCGACGATCGAGAGCGAAGGCAACGAGCTGCTCGGCCGCTTCGCGCAGACGACCAACTAAGCCTTTCGACCACAGACCAGCGGCGGCTGCCTTCGGGTGGCCGCCGTGCTCCGTTGCAGGACTGACCCCATGAAACGCGCCGGCTTCGACAATCCCTGGCTACCGATCCTGCTGCTGATCCCGCAGCTGTCGATCATCTGCATCTTCTTCTACTGGCCCGCGTGGCAGGCGCTGCGGTCGTCCTTCTTCCTCGAGGACCCGTTCGGCTTCGGCGAGACCTTCGTCGGGCTGGAGAATTACAAGCGGCTCTGGGAGAGCTCTCAATACATGAAGAACGCGTGGTTCACGGTGTGGTTTTCCGTGCTTGTGACCTTCTTCTCGCTGGCCGTCGCGCTCCTGCTGGCGGTCAAGGCCGACGCGGTGCTGCGCGGCGCGAAGACCTACCGGACGTTGCTGATGTGGGTCTACGCCGTCGCCCCGCCGGTCGCCGGATTCATCGCGCTCATCATGTTCAACCAGAGGTGGGGGCCCCTGACCGAGTTCTTCGCCCAGTTCGGCTGGCAGATGCGGGTGCGGCTCGACTATTTCGACACGGCCTTCGCGATGATCGTGGCGAGCGTCTGGAAGCAGATCCCGGTCAACTTCATCTTCTTCCTGTCGGGCCTCCAGTCGATCCCGCGCGCGGTGCGCGAGGCGGCCCTGATCGATAACCGCTCCGGCATCTCACGGTTCTGGACGGTCACCTTCCCGCTGCTGGCCCCGACCGGGTTCTTCCTGCTCATCATCAACATCACCTACGCGCTGTTCGAAACCTTCGGGATGATCGACACGATCTTGCGCAACAATCCCGGCAACCAGCCGGTGACGCTTGTCTACCAGGTCTATCTCGACGGCTTCCGCGGGCAGGACATCGGCGGCTCCTCGGCGCAGTCGGTGGTTCTGATGGTGCTCGTGCTGGCGCTGACCATCTTCCAGTTCCGGCTCGTCGAACGCCGCATCCATTACACCTGAGGCGACGAGATGACCGTGACCACCCAGACTCCCGACCAGGCCAAGGCTTCAACGCTCGAGGACCGCGCCCCGCGTCACCGCCAGCCGTTCCGCTGGGGGACGCTGGTCAATCACCTCGTACTCATCGCCGGGGCGCTCTTCATGATCGCGCCGCTGCTGATGCTCATCCAGATGAGCACCGTCCCCGACGCCGAGCTCGCCCGCACCGGACCGTCTCTGTCCTTCGGCGACCGATTCTGGCCGAACCTCGACAAGGCACTGTTCGAAAGCATGAGCTTCTCTGGCGAGACGACGGGCCTCAACATGTTCCGCAACTCGATGATCCTCGGCCTTGGCTTCGCGGTCGGCAAGATCATCATCTCGATGATGGCAGCCTACGCGATCGTATATTTCCGGCTGCGCTTCGCGACGCTCGCTTTCTGGCTGATCTTCACGACGCTTCTGCTGCCGCTCGAGGTGAGGATCGTGCCCTCCTACGAGATCACGCAGAAGCTCGGCCTGCTGAACACGTGGACCGGGCTGATCGTGCCGCTGATCGCCTCTGCCACCGCGACCTTCTTCTTCCGGCAGTTCTTCATGTCCGTGCCGGAGGAGCTGGTGGAGGCTGCCAAGATCGACGGCGCGGGGCCGGTGAAGTTCTTCATCGACATCCTCGTCCCGCTGTCGCGGACCATGATCGCGGCGATGTTCATCATCATGTTCGTCTACGGCTGGAACCAGTACCTCTGGCCGACCATGGTCTCGACCCAGGAGGGGAAGTTCACCCTCGTCCAGGGGATCAAGCAGATCACCCAGGGCCTCGAGGGCGGGCACATCCCCGAATACGGACGCTCGAACCTGTTGGCCGTCTTCGCGGTCCTGCCGCCGGTTCTGGTCGTCGTCTTCTTCCAGCGGTGGTTCGTGAAGGGCCTCACCGAATCCGACAAATGACACCCGCCGGTCGCTTGGCGGCCGTGCAGGAACAAGGAAAACAGCAATGGCACGAGTCACTCTGGATCGCGTCCGCAAGACCTACCCGAACGGATTCGAAGCCGTTCAGCCGACCACGTTCGAGATCGAGGACGGCGAGTTCCTCGTCCTCGTCGGCCCGTCGGGCTGCGGGAAATCCACGCTGCTGCGCATGATCGCGGGGCTTGAGGAGATCACCGAGGGGACGCTCAAGATCGGTGACCGCGTGGTCAACACCGTCGATCCCGCCGACCGGGACATCGCGATGGTGTTCCAGAACTACGCGCTTTACCCGCACATGACCGTGCGCCGGAACATCGCCTACGGGCTGCAGAACCGTGGCATCGCGAAGACCGAGATCGCGGCCAAAGTCGATGAGGCCGCGCGGATGCTGAACCTCGGCGACTACCTCGACCGCAAGCCCTCGCAATTGTCGGGCGGTCAGCGTCAGCGGGTCGCCATGGGCCGTGCGATCGTGCGCGACCCGTCGCTGTTCCTGTTCGACGAGCCCCTGTCCAACCTCGACGCCAAGCTGCGCAACCAGATGCGGATCGAAATCAAGGCGCTGCAGCGTCGGCTCGGGGTGACCTCGATCTACGTCACCCACGACCAGGTCGAGGCGATGACGATGGCCGACCGGATCATCGTGCTGAACGGCGGCGTGATCGAGCAGATCGGCACCCCGGCGGAGATCTACCACAGCCCCGCCTCCGTCTTCGTGGCGAGCTTCATGGGCGCGCCGCCGATGAACCTGATCGAGGCGCAGTTCGAAAGCGGCGCTGTGCGTCTCGCCGATGGGACCGCGGTGATGGCCGCGCCGTCGAGCCGCACGGGACAGATCACGCTCGGTATCCGGCCCGAGGACGTGCGCATCGGCGAGGGTGAGACGACCTTCGACATAGCGCTCGTCGAGGAGCTCGGCGCCCACCGGTTGCTCCACGGCAAGGTCTCCGGTCAGCCCTTCACCGCCCACGTTCTGAAGGAATCCCCAATCGAGGCCGGTGTCCACCCGATCACCTTGCCGGGCGAGGCGCTCGCCCTGTTCGACCCCCAGACCGGGGTGCGGCTGTGAGCGGTCTGCTGCCCCGGCACAGCCTCTCGGACATCACCGTCGCCGATGCTCTGCCCGAGGTGACGCCGGCCGAGCGCGACCGGCTGCTGTCGGCGCCCCGCACCGCCGAGGCGCACCGCGCGCTGCTGGCCGAGGTCCCGGCGATGCGGATGGTTCAGACGGGCGGCACACCGACTGCGACGATGCTCCCCGCGACGCCGACTGTCGTAGCCTGGAACCTCGAGCGATGCATCTTCCCGGAGGACAGCGCCGCGCACCTATCCGGACACATGCCCGACATCGTGCTGCTGTCCGAGATGGACCACGGCATGGCCCGCACCAAGCAGCGGCACACGACGGCCGCGATGGCCGATGCCACGGGCATGGCCTACGCCTACGGGGTCGAGTTCTACGAGATGGACCTCGGCGGTCCGACCGAGCGGCCGTATTGCGACGACGACTTCAACGCGATCGGCTGGCACGGCAATGCGATCCTGTCGAAGGTGCCCTTCTCGCGCGTCACGATGATCCGGCTCGACGATCACGGACACTGGTTCTCGGCGGAGGCCGGTGCCGATCCCGAACAGCCGCGCCTAGGGGGGCGCATGGCGCTTGCGGCAGTGGTGGAGACCGCGGGCGGCCCGCTTTGCGTGGTGTCCACCCACCTCGAAAGCAACGCCGGCTCGGAGCACCGGGGGCAGCAGGTAGAGATCCTGCTCGACGGGATCGACGCATTTGCGCCCGGTCTGCCGGTGCTGATCGGCGGCGATCTCAACACCGGCAACCACGTCCCGCCCGACTATGACTGGCGGGCGGAGGCGCTCTTCCCGCTAGCCGAAGCGCGGGGTTATTCCTGGGACTTCACCGTCGATGGCCCGACGACCCGCGCCAGCCTCATCAGCCCGCACACGGAGCGGGTGATGAAGCTAGACTGGTTCGCAGGGCGCGGTTTGGTGGCGCTCGACCGGGCGATCCTGTCCTCGATCTCTGCCGAGGGGATGCCGCTGTCCGACCATGACGCCGTGCTCTGCAAGGTGCGGATGACCTGATGAGCGTCGCGACCGCGCAGTGCCGGGTCTGAGGCCGGGGGAATGGGGCGCGATGCTCGGGTCACGCAAGTTGCGGAGTGTCCCTTCGATTGCGCCACATCGCGCAGACCGACTTCATCGCTACGAGGAACAATTAGACCGTCTTCGCCACGTCTTCCTTGGCGAACCGCCGTCTCGGCTTGTACTTTTCTGATCTGCAACCGATCAGGCGGCACTCCTCTAGGCGGAGAATTGCAGTTTTCTGATCTGGATGCCGACGGCAGCCATTGCCACGTTTGGCTTTAGCCAACCTCTCAGGCATCCTCCGGCTTGCGGTCGGCGGCCCAGCTGGCGATGGCCTGCTCGTAGGCGGCCGCGATCAGCTCGTCCGGAATCCCCTGTCCGAACTCGCTTCTGAGCGGCTCGTCGTGGAAGAGGTAGACGCGGGAGAGGAACGCCTCGAACTCGAGGGAGCCCTCGCCGTAGCGCTCGCCGTAACCGGAGGTCGAGACGACCACGTCGTTGCCCCAGTCCTGCCCGCTGTCGTTGTTGGGATTGTAGAAATAGACGCGCATCCGCCCCGACTGGTCCTCGGCCACCCGAAGGATGGCGATGGCGTGCCAGCCGACGAACCTCTGCTGCGCGTCGGTCACGGCGATGCCGGCCGGTTGTGGATGGCCCAGCGGCCGCCCCCCGTTGTAGCGCGGATGATAGGCGGCGAAGAAGCGGCGGAGGAATTGCTCGTAGGACGCCAGCTTGCCCGTCTCCACGTCCACGGCGACGGCGCAATCGCGTGACACCCACCAGCCGTGGAACTGCGGGTTGATCCACGTGTGCGGATCCCCGGTGCGTCCGGCACAGAGGCGGCCCATCTCGGCATAAATCCGGTCGAGGTGCGAAACGAGCAGAACCGACACCGTGTCGGCGTCGATCGGCCCCGCACCAGCCAGCCCGACCGGCAGGTCGGCGGAATTGATGGGCGTCCCTTCGAACTGCATCTGGAGCGTATCGAACTCGGCCACCTGCGTGATGAGATGCAGCAGGTAATCGGGATCGTTCAGCGCCCACATCGCGATCGCGCGGGCCGACTGGCAGGTCGGATTGGCCCCCTGCCCTACGCCAAGCGGCTGGCCGAGGACCTGAAGGACTCCGGCAACAAGATGGGTCTCTGGCGTCACGGTAGGCCCGAAGCCGAGCGCGATCCGCTCCCGCGCCGCGCCGCGCAGTTGCAGGGACAATTGCCGTTCCAGCGCGGGCAACATCGGTTCGTGATGAAGCACCCCCCGTTCAAGCATCATGGCAAGCCCGTAGACCGCCTGCGGCGTCGCGAGCGAGACGGCGCTGCGCACCAGCTTCTCGATCAGCCCCCGGTAGTGCCGCCAGCAGTCGAGGCCGGTGGTGCCAAGGCCCAGGGCCTCGGGGATCAGGGGACGGTCGTCATGTTCCAGCGCCCACGTCAGGAACGCCGCGTGGTAGTCGGAGACAAGGCCGGTGTCGTGCATCGCACGGGCGAAGCCCATCGCCTCACGCGACAGCCCGGTCTCGTCGGCGACCGAAATGCGTTCGAGGTAGACGGCGAGGCCCGGATCGTCCCGCGATGCGGTGGTCGGCCCGAACAGGGCACTGACCAGCCGTTCGGCGCCGAGCCTCGTGCTGCCGGGTTCGGTGCCCTTCTCGTTCAGGGCGACGGCGATCTGCGCAATCATGTCCTTTACAACGCCGACCTGGATCGAGCGTTGTTCCAGCAGTCGCCAGATCTCGGAGACGAGTACGCTGAGCACATCGTTCAGGCCGATATGATCCGCGATATGCGCCAGCACCCGACGCTTGAGGTCCTGACGGCCGCCGAGCGTCCGCGCTGCCTCGTCCGGCACGCCGAACAGATCCTTCAGGTTCAGCGCCAGCACCTGCGTCAGGAAATGCCGCGCGCCCTCTTGGTGCAGGTTCTCGTGCCGTTCCTCGCCATCCGCGACGGCAAGGAACCGACCGAGGCTTGCCACCTCCAGCGCCTGAAACGCCGGGTCTTCGGCAACCAGCGTGCCCCCGACGAGCTGCGGCATGAGCACTTCCGGGCGATCCCAGTCGGAGCCGCGGAACAGCCCAGCGGCATCCATCCGCGCCGCGCGTTGGCGCACCACGCCCAGCCCGCCGGGCTGCGCGATGATACGGCCCAGAACGTCGAGGACCGGGCGCTGATAGCGCGACTTGGCAAAGGGACGGGCTTGCTCCAGCCGGTCAATAGCCACATCGAGCGTGCCGGAAAGACGCGTCAGCGTGGACGCATCACCCCCGGCCTGCTCCTCCGCTGGGGTGCCATGCCTCACATTCATCAGACGTAGTAATCCAGATCTTCCTGTCTCTTCAGAAGGTCCCGCAAGTCGTGGGCATTGTCACCGAAGAAATAGGCGAGCCCCCAGTGGGTGCCGAAGGCCGACCGTTTTGCGACCTTCTGCTCGCGCGGGTCCGCCAGCTCGTGAAACTCGAAATAGGGGTGATTGGCCGTTTCCTCGGGCACCTCCAGCCGGCTCACCACGCGGCGGCGCGGATAGACGCCGAAGCAACCGGCGTGACCCTTCGCATCGACCACCTCTGTCGGGAAGAAGGCGTCGAGCTCCTCCTGCGTGGTCTTGGGATCGAAAGCCAGCACGAGGCCCTGATAGCCGTTGAAGCCATAGGCGCGCTCGATGAGCTCCAGCGCGTTGAAGCCCGGCGGACGATAGGCGACCTCGCCGAAGTAGAGCTTGTTGTCGCTCGTCAGGAAGTATTCCGGGTGGATGAATCCGAAGTCGATGTCGAAGACCTCGATCAGCTTCTCGATCTCCTCCGTGATCCGCTCGCGGTGCGCCTCGAGCTCGGGCGTGGCAGGCACAAAGACGGAGTAGCCGAGCGTCACGTATTCGGAGATGTTGAGGAACTGGATCTTGCCGTCCTTGATCCATGCCTCGACCGCGAATTCCCAGCCGTCGAGGTGACTTTCGAGCAGCGCGGGGAATTCCTCGTCGGGAATGTTGTCGACGTCTTCGGGCGTGCGGATCACCCGGTGACCGGCGGTGCCGGACTTGTCGAAGGCCTTGAAGTGGATCGGGTCGTTCGGGTCACCGTCGAGCTTCAACAGCGTCTGGTTCACCCGCTTGAGGAAACGGATCACGTCGCCCCGGTCGTGCGCCTCCTCGAAGACACCAACGCGGATGCCGCCCAACTGTGCGCGGCGCTTCATGAGCGACTTGTCCCTGAACAGCATAGATTGACCCAGCAGGCGCGGGTTCTTCATCAGGACGGCGTTGACTGCCCCGGCCCATTCGACGGTTTCCTCGAAGATCGGGATCGCCACGTCGACGCCCATGTCATCGAGCTGATGCGCCAGCTCGTGCGAGCGTTCGTTGAGCCGGTCGAAGTCCCATGGCACAAATGGGATGTCGTTCTGGGTACAATAATCCTCGGCCCACGGCGGCGCGACGACGACATACCTGCGATCGAAGCGGTCGACGGCGTCGATGGCGTTCAGGCTCCAGCCAAGCAGGGCAACGTAGCCCTTGTCCGGGTTCTTGTCGGTCATTGAATGTCCTTTCATCAGGCAGATTCCCGAGGACGAGCGCGCGTCCTGTCCGCTCGCGGACATCGGAAAAGTCCTGTTACGGGAGATGCGACCCCGGCGAGCTGTATCTGCGTCGGTTTCCCTTATTACGTTAGGCCGACGGGGCCGCGTTTCAACTGTCGTAGCGGAATTGGCCAGGAAATCAGGGGGAGCGACGGGCGTCAGAGCCGTCGAGGTCGGGCGCGCCTTTCGGCGGGACGGTGCTTCGAGGAGATGGTGCTGTGACCGCTTGGCACGGCGATCTCGAAGCGACGAAGCTTCCCGTTCGTTTGAGAAGCGCGTCCGGGTCCGCCCCCGTCGGGTTGTCAGCAGACTCGCCCGCCCTTGGCCAGTCTCATGCCTCGGATTTTGTGGGGGCGCTCACGGACGAGGCCGTGGCGGCGCGGCAGCTGACGAGTTCCAGACGCTGGTTAACACGGAGGTCGCCTCCTGAGCGGCGCTGCACAACTCCATCCGCTGGAGATTCGTGGCAAACCCCTGAAATTTTTGAGTTTTCCGCCCAGCAGAAAGGCCGCGCGACTTTCGTCGGCGGCCTGTTCGGTAAAATTGGTTGCGGGAGTAGGATTTAAACCTACGACCTTCAGGTTATGAGTCGTGCCGAACGAACCATGAACAATCGCTCGGAACCGCGAGTTCTTGCGCAATTTCCGACACTTGCCGATCCCGGAGCCGAGGCTCCACTTCGCACGATCTGTCGGGATTGCGCAGCGTTTTTCGGCCTTGTGCTTCCACAATGCTTCCAAGGGGCCGAGACCTGATTTTCCGATAGCACGACCATCAGGCGGCGGTTTGCGACCAGAAGCCAAACTTCCTGCCATGTGCCTCCTTCAGCCGGGCGACGTAGGCGTCGTGCGTCTCGAACGCGCCGAAGTCCGGGATGTCGCCTGCGAGCCGGGCGCAGGAGACCAGGTGCTCGGCGGCATAGCGGTACCGCTTCGCCCGCGACCTGGTGAGCGTGAAGTCGGCCATCGC
This sequence comes from Pelagovum pacificum, assembly GCF_016134045.1. Lineage (NCBI taxonomy): Bacteria > Pseudomonadati > Pseudomonadota > Alphaproteobacteria > Rhodobacterales > Paracoccaceae > Pelagovum > Pelagovum pacificum. The sequence continues at coordinate 2,717,751 of NZ_CP065915.1, forward strand.
GCGGAGCACCAGCGTCGCGGCCCGCGGATGACGCTCTGACAGGGCCTCCGCCGCGGGGGCGAGATACTCGTAGTGATCCCCGTCGATCTCCTCGTGCTTGGCCACCAGTAGTTCGGCAGCGCGATTTTCCGCCGGCCAGTCAAGGAAGAATTTCAGGGAGGCGAAGAGGTTAGCCCCCCACAGTAAGCAGTCGCGCAACGTATGAGATTACTGAATTGATCTTTTGCCCAACATCAACGGCAGTGTTGACGCGTTCAACCCGATCCCACGGGCTTGATGCACGCCGTGGAACAGCTGGTACGGAAATCATCCTTGGCTCAAGTCCATCGAATTCTATAGTTCGAATTTTCTTGAACAACGCTTCCAGTCTGTCTCTCTCGCGCCTCAGCTTCTGATCTAGATCGAGTAGTGAATCACGATCCAGTACAGAAATCATGTTCTCGCAAATTTCGTCCACCCGTTCTTGAAGCGATCGAATTTTTGGCCAACGGTTGTCCTCAGCGGCGTTTGTATGATCGCGGCAAAAGTCCTGAATGAGAGAATTTTTCTCTTCGCCACTAAGGTCGTTCGATGAAAGCGATGCAACTAGCGTGGATGCACGGCCACGTCCCTCGGCGCCAAGATCAAGCGCCACCGCCAGGAGAAGGGATATTCGCTCGACAAGCTCGCCGAGCTCACCGACTCGAGCAAGAGCTACATCTGGGAACTGGAGAACCGCGACATCCGCAAGCCCTCCGGCGAAAAGCTGACCCGCATCGCCCAGGCCCTGGAGGTCACCACTGACTATCTGCTCGACGACACGGCGGAACCCGGTGACGAGGTTCTGAGAGAGGCGTTCTTCCGAAAGTTCAGCAAGCTCAAGCCGGAGGATCAGGAGAAGATACAGCAGATGATCGACATGTGGGGGAAGAAGGATTGAGCTTGCCCACGACGCCGCAGGGTTGGGCCATCCGCCTGACGCAGATCCTGTCGCTGCATATGGCAGCACACGGCCTGCCGCGGTTCCCGGTGGACGTGGCGGCGTTGGCGCAGGATTTCTCGCGGCAGGTCTTTCCAGATGCGCCGATCTCGATGGTCGGCGGCCTAAATCTGTCCAAGGGCGTCGAGGGCATGCTCATGCCGCGCCCGGATGGCTCTGGCGAATGGGGCATCATCTACAACGGGTCCATCCGGTCCGCCGGGCGGCGCAACTTCACACTGGCCCACGAGCTGGGCCACTACCTCCTGCATCGGCAGGATCATCCCGGCGGGCTCCAATGCACCAACCGGAACATGGCCGATTGGGATGGTGCTCGGAACAGGATCGAGGCGGAAGCGAACACCTTCGCCTCCTATCTCCTGATGCCGCTCGACGATTTCCGCGCGCAGATCAAGGGACGCGCGATCGACATCGACGTGATGACCGAGTTGGCCGACCGCTATGCCGTGTCGCTGACCGCGGCGACCCTGAAATGGATGACCATCACCGACAAGCGCGCCATGATCGTCGTCGGTAAGGAGGGTTTCATCGACTGGGCCTGGTCGAGCCAGCCCCTGCTCAGGTCCGGGATCTTCTACGCCGCGCGGCAGACCGTGATTGAGCTTCCTCCAGGGTCACTGGCCGCCCGTGAAGTGGACGGGGACACCGGCCGCTATGGTGAGCGTCACGAACCGGGCGTTTGGCTGGGGAATGAACCCGTCCACGAGATGACCGTGTTTTCGCCCAGCAATGAGATGATGACCATCTCCTTGCTCATCTATCCCGACCGAGCGCCGTTCCGCTGGGAAGCAGTCGAACTCGAGGAAGAGCCCCCACAGGATACGTTCGAGAGATTCATGGCAGGTAAAGCAGGAGGCTAATCATGAGCCATGACGATTTTCTCGGCGAGAAGGGCCGCTGTACCGAGGCGGACTTAAGCGCGGCGAGGATCACGATGACCCAGCACGCCAGCGCCAAGAATCTCCAGCTCCCAACAAGCCGGACTACACAGACTCCCTGCCCCATAAGCGCCTTCTCCCTCTCGCGAAAAGGGCACGCACAGCGATTAGCAAGTACTTGGTCTATCTCGCGGGACGCGAGCGAACACAAAAGGACAAGTATATTGCCGTCAGCACATCTACGGCGACAGCACGAACATCTTTGACTAACGAAAGGGCGGACAAGTATGGCAGCGATGTTTCACCTAACGGCGCGCGTCGCCTGGCACGATGCCCGTTGGAACGGGACCGTCTGTCGCCAGCCATCGTGCAATTCCTTCTGCACCGCGCTTGATCGAATCCGAGAACAGCGAGACGACGTCCGCGAGGACAGAATTGCCTCAGAGCCGTGGAGTACCCTTTCACCTGACGAGTTGCCTCCTTGCCAGGCAGAGTCAGGCGCCTTCATGAACGACGAGGAATGGACGCGGCGCTTTGTTCACCCGTATGCTGGGATTAAGAAGGCCGCCGAGACCCATGGTCACCTCAAGCCGACGGCGGTGAAGGTGCCACCCTATGCGACCTTCGTGGTTCCGTTCGCTTGGATGCTCCGGAGTGAGCAGTCTGGCATTGACCAGCGGCTTCCGACGCCACTTCCAGCCGATGAGAAGTCACCTTTCGCGAGCCCGTGGGTATTCGGACGTGCGCGGCAAGAGGCAATCCTCAACCTGTTCTCGAGTCGGCTTACGCCTGATCGCTCCTTGGTTTTCTTTTACTGCAAGGAAGGTCAGCCGCTCGGCGACACGATTTCGCGACTAGTAATGGGTGTTGGGCAAATCACGACGCTCGCACCGCCAAATGGCTATGAAGTCGGCGAGAAGAAGCCCACCCACCTGATGTGGGATCTGCTGATCCGCCACTCGATTCGTCCGGATGGAACTGACGGCTTCCTTTTACCGTATCACGAATATCTTGAGCCAACCGGGGATTCGGCGGAGGACGCGCGGCGCGAGCAGTTGCTGCGGGAGATCGCGGTGCCTGCGGACCCTGCCCACGTCCGGGTGTTCTCCTATGCAGCTGAACTGGCGCCACCGGACATCGCGCTCTCAACGCTCGTTCGATGCCTCGAGGCGGTGCGGAAGATCCGCGAGCATGGAATAGCGAAAGGGCCGTGGGAACGCCGCGAAGAATGGCTGAACGAACAAATTGCAAAGGCGTGGTGGGATCGTGGACCGTTCCCTGGCCTCGGGCCGGCGCTCGAGGCACTCGGGATGCGCCTAGGGACGGCTCTCGCGCTGGAGCTTCTGTCCTCAGGGATCGTGAAGGCCGATTCAGATCCGTGGCCCATCGTCGACGCCATTCTAAGAGGGGAAATGAAGCCGCCGCAGGCCGCCTACGCTGAGGACCTGAAAGCGAAGCGTGATGAATGGATCGGTCTCTCGGATGAGCGCCGCGCGCTACTCAAGTTGCTCTCGCGCTTCTCAATGACGTCTTCGCAGGCCGCAAGATGGTTCGATCCTCAGAAGCGTGCCAAGGGGACGGCTGCGAAGATTACTGACGCCGAGATCCTCGCCAACCCATATCGGATTTGCGAGACAGATCTTGGTGACTGGGACGACTCGCCCGTCTCGACTGGGCTGATCGATCGAGGATTGCTCCCCGACTCGACGATAGCGGCAAAGCATCCTGTGCCCGTGCCGTCCGCAGTCGCCTCGCCAAACGATGCCCGCCGGCTACGGGCCGCCATCGTCGAAGTGCTCCGCCACGCATCTGAAGAGGGCGACGCGCTCCTTAGTGTTTCCGAGGCGCTTCAGCGCGCCGGCAAGTTGGACCTCGCGCATCCTTGCGTGATCGGTAGCGACTGGCCGGGTGCGCATCGCGCCGCGCTCAGCGGGGTGGTGGAGTTGGTTGACGTTGTTGGAACAGGGACCGATGTCACCGCGGCGCTTCAACTCACAGAGCTGAATGGTCGTGAAGGCCGACTACGCTCGATCCTTGGAAGGCGGGCAGGCAAGCCCGCGGCGACGATTGAGGAGGATTGGGAAAGGTTGCTGGTCACCGCCATCTCCGAGGCAGCCGGCCACTTCGATCGGAACAACGAGCGCCACGTGCAAGCCATCGAGGAGCAAGCACTTGCACTTCAACGTTTGCTCTCACGACGCCTAAGCGTTCTCGTTGGCCGAGCAGGCACGGGAAAAACGTCGGTCATGGGCGCACTCATGTTGTGCGACGCGCTCGCAAAGGATGGCATCCTCCTCCTCGCGCCAACAGGCAAAGCGCGAGTTCGACTTGGAAAGGCGACAAACGCCGAAGCGATGACTGTGGCCCAGTTTCTCTACCGCCTCGGTCGTTACGATGGAGCTCGCCAGCGGCCAAAGTTTGATGGAAAGGAAAAGTACCGCAAGGAAAAGACTATTGTCATCGACGAGTGTTCCATGCTGACGATGGATGATCTCGTTGCGATCCTAGAGGCACTCGACCTCGCGCACGTGCAGCGTCTTATCCTCGTAGGTGATCCCAATCAGCTTCCACCGATCGGGGTCGGTCGTCCGTTCGCTGATCTCGTCGCGTACCTTGAGACTGCCGATTCCCGGGGCGAGGGTGGGGATGGTTCCGCGTTAGGCCACGCACTTGCGCGCCTTTCAGTAGAGGTACGAGCCTCCGCCGATGCAGTTGCTTCGGATGCACTGCGCTTGGCATCATGGTTTACTCGAGAGCCTCAGCCTGTCGATGCGGACCGAGTGCTTAGCGACCTTGAGCTCGGCGAAAAATTCAACGACCTAGAAATAGCCTTCTGGAAAACGCCTGAGGAGCTGCGTGAGCGACTCGGCATTTCATTCCAGCGTCACCTCGCGCTTCGGGACGTGAGCGACGTAGCGGGCTTTGACAAGGCCCTCGGCCTTGATGAACGCGGCTGGGTTCCCTTCGACGCCCCCGAAGGCGCCGAGCGATGGCAGATCCTTTCGCCGGTCCGGATGCACCCACATGGCGTTAATGACATCAACCGCTGGATTCAACGCCAGTTCCGCGCGAAAGAACTCAACACTGCTGCGAATCCGTGGGGGTTGAGCCTTGGCGACGAGCGCATCGTGCTCAAGGACAAGGTCATTCAGACATCGAACCAGAGGCGCAAAGCCTTCGACGGGGAAGTACAAGAAGAGTATCACCTAGCAAATGGAGAGGTCGGCCTAGCTGCACCTGGAAAAAATGGGTGGATGAACATTGTTTTCGCCGGTCGGCCCGGTCTTCGCTTTGGCTACAGCAAGCGGGATTTCCCAAGTGGCACGGGCCCACTGGAGTTAGCCTACGCGCTCACCGTCCATAAATCGCAGGGTAGCGAGTTCAGGAAGGTCTTTGTGGTCCTCCCGAAGAACTGCCGCATGCTGTCACGGGAACTTGTCTACACTGCCCTCACCCGTTCAAGAGAACAACTCGTGCTCCTTATCGAGGGAGACAACGCCACGGTCCTGTTTGACCTATCGCGCCCAGAACAATCCGAGACGGCCCGCAGGAACACCAATATCTTTCAAGGTGTGATCCGCGTCGCGGATGACAGTGTGCCGTTCGCCGAGCACCTCATCCATCGAACAGAGAAGGGCCATCTTGTTCGATCGAAGTCCGAACTAGTCATCGCCAACATGCTCTACCAGATGGATATCCAATACGAGTACGAGCGGGTCTGCGATGGCACAGTGGCACCCGGACGCCTGCGCCCAGACTTTTCGTTTATAACACCCGACGGCGACCTCATTGTGTGGGAGCATCTCGGCATGCTGAGCCGACCCGACTATCGGCGTGGCTGGGAATGGAAGTCCGAGTGGTACACGAAGAACGGATTTGTTGAAGGAGAGACGCTGTTCACTTCAACGGAAGACCCTGAAAGTGGACTTGATTCATCGAAGTTGAGAGAAACGGCGCATTCGATCAAGTCACTGCTAGAATAGCTTGTGCTTGGCCAAGCTCGCTAGAAAAAAGACAATGGGGGACGACGTGAACCATGAGGCTGCACAAAGAAAGCTCCGCGCCTTGATCGATACAGCCCGCGTTTCGGGCCGCATCGTCAATCCTGTCGAGATTGCGAGTCATGCTCGGGAGGCGGGGCTGGATCTCCCCGAGTCGCTCACTGTCGTGCGCAAGTATGCAGGTCACAATTTTGGTAGCGCAGATAGCGCGCTCGAGGAAGCACTTGCCTTTTTCGTTTGCTCACTTGCCTCTAGTGAGAAGGCATCGCGGGTTCTGGAATACACGGCCGACGACAGGCTAAGGGTTGCAGAACTTACGGCCACCGACGGTTCAGAGATATCGGTGTTTTCGCGTGATGCACAGTTCGCAGATGTGCTCAATGTTCTTTTGGCAGATACATCGGCCTCCGTTTCAGTCGGCATCCCTGTGCCAGCTGCCAAAGCGCAGTTCGACACCATCATCTGCGCTCCCCCGATAGGTTTGAGGAGCAATGGCGGTGACGGCTTTGGAAGTGAGGTAGTTTCAGCCCTAGCGCCAACCCTTTCCGACGACGGACTTCTTTGCTGGATTACAGCCCGGGGAGTTCTCGCCAGCAGAGAAGCGCGCTCGACCTTTCCAGCGCTGGCGAAGAATGGGCTGCATGTTGCCGCTGTGATTGACTTGGCGCCAGGCGCGCTTGCGGCGGGCACCAATATTGAGGGCACGCTCATTGTATTCAGCCGCCTAGAGCAGGAAAGAAAGCTGGTTGGGGCGCTTCGAGGACCGGAAGACGTGGGTCCAATCGTCGCCGCTCTGAAAACAGGGCCGGTCCGAAAGCCGGGAGCAGTCTGGGCCTGGCTCTCTACGGATGACCAACGCAGCTTCATGGATCTTGAGCACGAGCGTCTGATACGCAAGTTGACGCCACGCGGACGGCACGAGCTGAGGACGATCCGCTCTATGCTTGCCGACGAACGGGTGGAGCGCGCTGACCGGCCGCTGCCGGATGATTTTCAAGGCACCGCGCTGCTGTTCATACCGGAATACGCCGGTAGCCGCGTCACGGCTGATCTGGAAGAGCAAACGGTCAAGCCGCGGTCGGTCTATCGCCTCATAATCAACGCCAAGCAGGCAAACCCACGCTTTCTCGCCCAGCTGTTGAACAGCCCATACGGTCGGCATCTCCGGAGCGGGGTCGCGAGCGGGGCTACAATCCAGCGCGTCAGCATTGATGCGCTTCTGTCTCTTGAGCTTGCGGTTCCCGATCTCGCTACACAGGAGCGGATCGCGCGCGTCGGTAGCGATATTGGTCTGCTGCAGGCTGCCTTCCGCGACATGCAAGCGACCCTGGAGCAGGACTGGGCCGGTCTTACCGATGTGGCTGAGCGGGTTGACGCACTAAAAGCGGTACTCGACATTGAACGCCGGATTGCCGACTGGTGGCGCGAGCTCCCATACCCGCTCGCCACGATATACCGGCGCTACCAAGTCTCAACGGTTTCCAAGGAACGTCTCGAGACGCTGCTTCACTTCTTTGAGATGTTCGCTGTCTACCTCGCCGCTATCGGTGCTAGCCACGTCAAGGCCCTGCGGCAGGACTGGCCAGACGTGCTTGCAAAATGGCTCCACCCAGCTGGTAGCGCCGGCATCGAGCGAGCTGATTTCGGCTTCTGGATCGGCTTAGCCGGGGCGAGCCTAAAGGATACGGCCCGGATTACGAGCGATAAGGAGTTGAGGGCGATCGCCATCGAGACCGGCGGTCCTGAGCTTGTGCAGGTTGCGAGCACACTTGGCGGCCTCGGCAAAGCCACCGAACCTCTGGATGTGGCACGGCGCTTCCGCAATAGCTGGAAAGGCCACGGTGGGCATCTGAAGGCGAGCGATGCCGAGCGCCTAGACCGCGAGCTGCAGCAGCAGGTCCGTGACCTTTACGAGGCGACTGCGTCATTGCTACGCGCCGTTCAGCTCGTCCGACCCGGGATGGCCGAGGTGACGGATACGGGCTTACGGTACAAGGTCGATCTGCTAGCAGGAAGTGACCCGACATTCGAAGTAAGGCAGGTTGAAGTCGATAGGCAGGTGAAGACTGGCGCTCTCGCTTTCTGGGGACAGAATAGCCGCACGATGTGCCGGGCTCTCCCGTTCTTCCGGCTTGGAGCGCCCCAGCAGCCCCAAGAAACCAGCTTCTACGTCTTCAACCGCGTGGAGAACGGCGGCTTCCGGTGGATCTGCTACCAGGAGGCAAGGGAGCAAGAATTTGTGGCGCAGGATGAGGAGCTGAGCGGCATTATCGCCCTCGGCAAGGGAACAGGCTGATGGTCCATCGAAGTAAGGACAATGATTGAGCGACACCGGGCGCAACGGTCATCGCTGGCACCGGTTTACGAAGCGATATGAAGGACTTCGGCCCCTCTTGCTTCCAAAGTGCTTCCAGGGGCTCCTCAAACGCAAACGCCGCCCCGGAGGGCGGCGCTCAAGCGTTTGATAACGCGAAGGAAGTTGGTTGCGGGAGTAGGATTTGAACCTACGACCTTCAGGTTATGAGCCTGACGAGCTACCGGACTGCTCCATCCCGCGCCAATTTGTGCTGATCATCGTACGAGAGATCAGAGTGTTCCTTACTAGGTTTGGCGGTGACTTACTCTCCCACGTCTTAGGACGCAGTACCATCAGCGCTACGGCACTTAACGGCTGGGTTCGGAATGGAGCCAGGTGTTTTGCTCGTGCTATTACCACCAAACCGAGAAAGGAACACGGGCGAGCGCCTTTGGCGCTCGCCGTGGTCATCAGATATCCAAGTCAATGAGGTGTGACTTCTGTCCAGCAGCAAGTGCCCTCGGGCTGCCTTGCTTCTACTGGATCAAATCAAGCCTATCGGACAATTAGTACCGGTCAACTGAACGCCTCACAGCGCTTACATCTCCGGCCTATCGACGTAGTGGTCTACTACGGTCCTCAGGGATACCTTGTTTTGAGGGGGGCTTCCCGCTTAGATGCCTTCAGCGGTTATCCTTTCCGATCATAGCTACCCAGCACTGCCGTTGGCACGACAACTGGTCCACCAGTGGATCGTTCACCCCGGTCCTCTCGTACTAGGGGCAACTTCTCTCAAGTATCCTACACCCACGGCAGATAGGGACCGAACTGTCTCACGACGTTCTAAACCCAGCTCACGTACCTCTTTAAACGGCGAACAGCCGTACCCTTGGGACGTGCTTCAGCCCCAGGATGAGATGAGCCGACATCGAGGTGCCAAACGGTGCCGTCGATATGGACTCTTGGGCACCATCAGCCTGTTATCCCCGGCGTACCTTTTATCCGTTGAGCGATGGCCCTTCCACTCGGGACCACCGGATCACTATGGCCGTCTTTCGACTCTGCTCGACTTGTCAGTCTTGCAGTCAGGCTGGCTTCTGCCATTGCACTCAACGAGCGATTTCCGACCGCTCTGAGCCAACCTTCGCGCGCCTCCGTTACTGTTTGGGAGGCGACCGCCCCAGTCAAACTACCCACCACACAGGGTCCCGGAACCGGATAACGGTCCGCGGTTAGACATCAAGCAAAGCAAGGGTGGTATCTCAAGGATGGCTCCACAGCGACTGGCGTCACTGCTTCAAAGCCTACCACCTATCCTGCACATGCTTGGCCTGATGCCAGTGTGAAGTTGTAGTAAAGGTGCACGGGGTCTTTCCGTCTAACCGCGGGAAGCCTGCATCTTGACAGGCAATTCAATTTCGCTGAGTCGACGTTGGAGACAGCGGGGAAGTCGTTACGCCATTCGTGCAGGTCGGAACTTACCCGACAAGGAATTTCGCTACCTTAGGACCGTTATAGTTACGGCCGCCGTTTACCGGGGCTTCAATTCAAGGCTTGCACCTCTCCTTTTAACCTTCCGGCACCGGGCAGGCGTCA